>NZ_AP028978.1:2751958-3058916 GCF_036512875.1 Xenorhabdus taiwanensis
GTTAAATTTATTCCAGATATGGCTTTAAGTATTCTTTGCAGGAGTAACGTTGTTTTTAACTATTTTATATTAAAATAATTAGGATGTTAATGTATTGAATGGAATTAAAGATAAATGGCGCATAAAATAATGAAATTCTATTTGTTGCTATCATCTAAGGATATTTTTTTATGTTGCGTTAAAATGATATATAAATATGGTCAGGTTTTAACGAGCAGAGATATGATTTTTTATCATTGCTTTTAAATAATCATATTATTAATAGAACGACTGATGATTAAAATAAATAGTGATGGTAAATTTCAGGTAATGATATACAGGGAAATAAAGTGATTTTTACTTAATTAACTAACTGAAACAGGGAGAAAGATCTCTAATTCCGTTTAGGAAGTCAAAATTAAAAAGGATATTTCAGGAGATAGTGACATGAAACAGGAAAGCAGATATGTTCAAAGTGGTTACAGCGATCATGCTGAAAATAACAAAATACTTTTATTACCTGAATCGATAAATTATAACTTATTAAAATTTGCTGAGAAAAAGTTGATGAATATAACACTGGAAAAAAGAGTTGAAAATCTGGAATCAGATGTTGCTCAAATAAAAATGGATGTTGCTGTTATAAAATCAAATTATGCAACAAAAACGGATATTGAAATTGTTAATTCACTGATTTACAAAGAGATATCATCTGTGCGCAGTGATATGTCGCTACTGAGAAATGAAATAGTCTCTATACGTAATGACGTATCGATTTTGCAGAAGGATATGGTAGCTGTACGTAGTGAGATATCCTCTATACGTAGTGAGATATCCTCTATACATCAGAGAATATCAACTATAAATGAAGAGCTATCCAATAAAATAGTTGCTCAAACCAAATGGATGGTCACAATGATGTTTGGTTTTTCTGGTGTCATTATTGCAGCAATGAAGTTTATGATTTGAACACAATGACTTTTATTCGCTTAACACAAAAATCAAATGTAACCCAATTACCCACAGTAGAAAATTCTACTGCGAAATTATTCAAGTTTATACCTAAACTGGCTTGGATAGTGGATGGTCATGTGCAAACGGAGCACCAGGCATGATTGTTTCCATACCTGATGCAACAGAATAAACCACTCTAAGGTTTTTCTGTTCTTACTGCTTTGCCACGTAATAGCTTCCTAACCCAAAAGCGGTTTGGGTGTAAAGCCGCTAATGTTTCATCATCAAGCGCTAGAGGTTCCCCAAAAATCTGGCTAGCCAATAATTCTGCACTTAAAGGAGCAGAACATAATCCACGTGAACCCAACGCACCAAGAACAAATAAGTCTGGGTAACAAGGAGATTCTTCAATGATTTTATTAGCGTTTATTTGCAGAGATAAATTTGCATATTTATCAATAAGTTCACTAAAAACAGGAACATTCCCGACCATTGGCATATGATCCCGAATGACACACCGGATACCCTGGCGAGACTTCTCTTCTGAAATGTCAACTTCTTGTGGCCAATCAACATCAGGGAAACATTTTAATAAACGATCTCGATTTTCTTGTTGCTCGATAGGAGAGTACAGCGTATCTAACTGATTGCGTTGATAACTGGCACCGATACAGTGATATTGGTTATTAGGATTAACGGGAGTCATGTAGCCATCGTAGCACAGTACATTTTTCAATTGGCTTAGGTTATCTGTAGTTGGAATATGGCTAACTTGACCACGAACAGCGGTTACAGGGAGTTTTTTAGTCTGTTCAAATTGTGGCAGACAGTGACCATTGGCAATAATAACAACTTTGTGATCCTTGCATTGCAGGTTTTCTTTGTGTTCAATCTGCAATTGCCAGCCGCTTTCACATTGGATGAGCTGAGTGACTTTATGATTAAAAAAGATCTGCATTCCATGTTGTTCAGCCAGTTTAATCACTGCTTGAGTTAGTTGTGCGGGGTATAACCATCCTCCTTGTGGATAGTGAATGCCACCATAATTCACATCTAATCCACTTACATGGCTTAATTGATTGCGGTTCATGCCGAGTGCAATTTCTTCTGGCCATGTTGTCCGTAGCATTTTGCTTATTTTATTCGCGCTTTTTTCATCATAAGCTAATTGGCTGACGCCACACCATTGATGATCGAACGATATATTTTCGTCAATTAACTGATCGTACTGGCGGCGGGCAAAAGTAAATGCTGATATAAAGAAGCGTTCTAATGGGTCGTCATTACCATTCAGTAAAGGATAAAGAGCCCCTTGTTGATTGCCGGATGCATTTTGGGCAGGTTGAGCATCTTGGCAATATAGCGTAACTTTGGCGCCACGGCGCAGTAGAGCAAGTGCAGTTAATGTACTAGCAATACCACCACCGATGATGGCAATATCATCAGTACAAGTAGCAGCTTTGCGAGAAAACCATGGTGTATAAGGTAAGGAAAGGGGATTACTTAATGGAGATAAAGTGCCCGTTAGCATCTCTCTTTTACGTCCAAATCCTTTAACCTTAATGACATTAAAGCCTGCTGCTTGTAATCCTCGGCGGACTATTCCGGCGGAGGTAAAGGTTGCAAAAGTACCTTCAGGACGACAAAATCTTGCCATTGCAGCGAACAACTGTTCACTCCACATTTGTGGATTTTTTGCTGGCGCAAAACCATCTAAAAACCAGGCATCAACTTTCCCTGTCAGGCTTGAAGTTATCTTCGGTAATAGATCATTTACATCGCCAAACCAAAGATCCAAGGTAATAGCGCCATTATCCAGAATTAATCTATGGCAGCCTGCCAGTGGTAAGGGCCATTGTTGGTACAATTGGGCAGAAAATTCCTTAAGTTCTGGCCAACGTTGGTGGGCTGTTTTCAGGTCAGTTGGTTTTAATGGATATTTTTCAAAACTGATATAATGCAGTCGTTTTAATGCAGCTTTAGGATATTGTTGTCTAAAATGAGAGAAAGATCGCCAAAGTGTCAGAAAATTCAATCCAGTACCGAACCCAGTTTCTGCAATAACGCATTCTGAACGGGGGTGTGTATTAAAACGTTGAGGAAAATGATTGCCTTGTAAAAATACATATAACGTTTCTTCCAAGCCATCTTGATTTGAAAAATAAACATCATCAAAATGCTCTGAAATGGGAGTACCCTGCTCATTCCAGCTTAGGGTTGCGTTGTTGATAGCACTGCTTTTCACAATAATGCCTGTACTGTTGATAACATTAATGTGTGGATTTTAACGGTCTTCATTTAGTTGCACCACCCATGGTAAAGATTCAGAGTTGAGTCCAGATCAATTTTTCCTTGAATTTTTAACCTGATCGGACTTGTTCGGCGTACAAGTGTACGCTAAAGTGCGGGTGAATAAATCCCGCAGGTAAACATATTGATGAGGTAAGTAATGAAACGTGCAGTGATCACCGGTCTGGGTATTGTTTCCAGTATTGGTAATAACCAGAAAGAGGTGCTGGAATCTCTGAAAGAAGGCCGTTCCGGGATAACTTTCTCTGAAAAATTTAAAGAAATGGGCATGCGCAGCCATGTTTGGGGTAATGTAAAACTGGATACTTCTGGTTTGATTGACCGCAAAACTTTACGTTTCATGAGTGACGCATCTATTTATGCTTATCTGGCAATGGATGAGGCAATTAAAGATTCCGGCCTGTCCGATGAACAAGTTTCTGACCTTCGTACTGGATTGGTTGTGGGTTCAGGAGGAGGCTCTCCCTATAACCAAGTCGCGGGTTCAGATGGCATGCGTGCTCGTGGGTTGCGTGGTGTTGGGCCTTATATGGTCACACGGGCAATGGCCTCTGGCGTATCAGCGTGTTTAGCAACACCGTTTAAGATCAAGGGAGTTAACTATTCTATCAGTTCAGCCTGTTCAACGTCGGCACATTGTATCGGTCATGCCGTTGAATTAATCCAACTCGGTAAGCAAGATATTATTTTTGCCGGCGGTGGTGAGGAATTAAGCTGGGAAATGGCTTGTGAATTTGATGCAATGGGAGCACTTTCCACTAAGTATAATGAAACTCCAGAACTAGCCTCCCGTACTTATGACCAGAATCGCGATGGTTTCGTGATCGCTGGCGGTGGTGGTATTGTTGTTGTTGAAGAATTAGAGCATGCATTGGCCCGTGGTGCGCATATTTATGCTGAAATTATCGGTTATGGGGCAAATTCAGATGGTGCAGACATGGTCGCTCCTTCTGGAGAAGGTGCTGTACGTTGTATGAAGATGGCATTAGATGGTGTTGAAGGTGGAGTCGATTACATCAATACCCACGGAACTTCGACACCAGTTGGTGATTTGAAAGAACTGGAAGCCATTAGAGAAGTTTTTGGTGACAATACACCCGCCATTTCCGCCACTAAAGCGATGACAGGGCATTCATTGGGTGCAGCAGGTGCCCATGAAGCGATTTATAGCTTGTTGATGTTGGAGCATGGAATTATTGCACCAAGCATTAATATTGAAGATCTGGATGAAAAAGCACAGGGCATGGATATTATTACTGAACCTACCGAACGCGAGCTAAGAACAGTGATGTCCAATAGCTTCGGGTTCGGTGGTACAAATGCATCCCTGGTGATGCGCAAGTATTCAAACTGATTTTTATTAAGGCGCCGTGATTTTATTGCGGCGTCTATTAATGATGCGCAGAACTGGTGGAATAATAATTACCAATACTGCCAGAATCAGCAAAACTTGTGTGATAGTACTACTCCATAGGATCTCAAAATCTCCATTGCTGATTGATAGTGCCCGTCGTAGATTTTGTTCCAGCATTTCGCCTAAAACGAAACCTAAGATCAATGGTGACATTGGGAAATTCATTTTTCGCAGTATGTAGCCGAAAACGCCTAACCCAACCATCAACATAAGATCAAAAGTGGTACTGTGGATAGCATATACCCCAACTGCGGAAACGATAGCGATTGAAGGAACCAAGAACCACATTGGAATACTCAGCATACGGGTAAATAGTCCAATCATCGGGATATTCATGATCAGTAATAAAATGTTGGCGATCAACAAAGCCGCAATAAGCCCCCAGACGATATTAGGCTGCTCGGTGAACATGGTCGGGCCAGGAGTGATGTTGTAAAGTGTCAAAGCACCCAGCATCACAGCGGTTGTACCTGAGCCGGGTACACCAAGAGTCAGCATGGGGATGAATGAACCGCATGCTGATGCGTTATTAGCGGCTTCTGGTGCAGCTACACCACGGATATCACCTTTACCAAATGAATCACTGTTACCGCTGAGCCGTTTTTCAGTCATGTAGGTTATTGCACTAGCAATTGTCGCCCCTGCGCCGGGTAATATCCCCACAAAAAAGCCGATCACTGAGGAGCGTAAGGTTGGTCCTACACACGTTGCCGCTTCTTTTCTATTGAATAGCAGGCGCCCTGTTTGTCTAATGACTTTCTGCCCCGCAGAAGTGCTCTCCAGCATCAATAAAATTTCACTGACTGAAAATAGCCCAATCACGACAACAATAAATTGGATACCATCGGAGAGGTGTACGTTATTAAAGGTGAAACGATAAACGCCGGTGTTCGCATCCACCCCCACGGTTGCTAAAGCCAAACCGATTAAGGCTGCGAGTAGTGATTTTATGGGATTTTGGCTCATCATGCTGCCGAGACAAGCAATAGCAAATACCATGAGTGCAAAGTACTCAGCAGGCCCAAATGCCAAAGACCACTGTGCCAAGAGTGGAGCAAATAAGATGATACCCATGATAGCTAAAAGTGAACCACAAAACGAACTAACAGCAGAAATAGAGAGTGCAACGCCCGCTCGCCCCTGTTTTGCCATCGGGTAACCATCAAGCGTTGTCATAATGGCCGCGGCATCTCCCGGTACATTTAGCAAGATTGAAGAGATACGGCCCCCATACTCACAACCAATGTAGACAGTTGCCAATAAAATTAGGGCAGATTCGGCTGGTAATTTTAACGCAAAAGCCAATGGCAGCAGGATTGCCACCCCATTTATGGGACCAAGACCAGGCAGTAACCCAACAACAGTACCAATAAAACAGCCTATCAATGCAATGAGCAGGTTTTTGGGTACTAATGCGACTTCAAAACCATGGCTCAGATAAATCCAGGTATCCATCATTGTCTCCTTAGCTGAGCCAACTGCCGACGGGCAGTGTGACCTCTAACAGACGATCAAAAACAAAAAAGAGCGAACTGCCGAGAAATACCCCAGAAATAATCGCGGCAAGAAGAGTAGCGTTAAAGAGCCGTGCCACACAGATAGTCAATAATGTGGTTGCTAGTGGAAAACCCAACCACTCAAATGACCATGCATAAATGGCTAGTGTGGCAATCAATAAAATTAAGCGACGTAACACTTGTGGTGTTGGCCAGTAAACAGGATCAGGTTTTTTAAGCAACAACAGTAAAGCACAGAGTGTCATTAATGAAATAATAGCAATTGGAAATGGACGAGGGCCTAGAGGTTCATAGCTATATTCGCTATGGATACCCCATCCAATGACCAACCCTATTCCACATAGCACCAGCCATACAGTCGCAAAGATACGATCGCTCATGATGCTACCCCTGTTATTTTGCTAAACCAAAGGATTTGGCCATTTCATGGTATTGAATAACTTGTTTTTTCACATAGTCATCCAGCTCTTTGCCAGTCATATTGAATTCAAATAATCCACGCAGTTCACGTTGTTTTTTGAATTCGTCAGTTTGTTGGAGTTTTTTAAAGGTATCTACCCACCATTGATATTGTTCATCAGCAACTTTTGGCCCCATATAAAAACCGCGAATAATTGGCCAAACAAGGTTATAACCCTGTTCTTTTGCTGTTGGAATTTTTGCCAGATCACCGTCCAGACGTTTCTCTGCATAAACCGCGAGTATGCGAATTTTATTGCCATTGAGATAAGGTAAAGTTTCACTTAGATCACCGGATACGACCTGAATATGATCACCCAGCAGAGCAGTGATAGGTTCTCCGCCACCTTCAAACGCGACATAGCGCATTTTGCGGGGATCAATACCGACTTCTTTTGCCAGTAATGCGGTTTTCATCCAGTCTTGACTACCGATGGAAGCACCTGCGCCAAACACAATACTATCGGGCGCTTTTTTAAAAGCCTCCATCAAATCTGTCAGTGTTTTGTAAGGAGAATCATCGCGCACAGCAATCATGCCGTAGTCTGTGCCGACACTGGCTAGCCAGCGTACATCATTGACGTTGTAGCGACCAAATTTACCTTGTGCAAGATTCAATAAGGAACCCCCAGAAAAGGCAACTATGGTACCGGCTTCACCAGGCCGTTGGGCAATAATGGCATTATAGGCAACCGCGCCGACACCTCCGGGCATAAATGTCACTCGCATGGGAGAGTCGATAGTTTTGGTTTCTAATAGTGAAATTTGGATGAGTTTACAGGTTAAATCAAAACCTCCACCAGGTTTGGCTGGTGCAATACATTCAGTTCTATTGGGAGCAGAAGTTGCAAAAGCGCAAGCACAAATAAACAGGCTTGCAGCGGTTAATAACGTTTTAAAAGTTCTCATTTTTATTCCTCACATAGCACCAGTAAAGGACATGAGTGATAAATTTCTGGCGCCTGTTTATTTATAGAAATGAAACCTTTCAATTACCTTTCATTAACAATAAAAGTTGTCTGGATGTGACTTTAATCGCTTAATTTGCGTAGTGTTTTACATAATCTTGTTAATTTTTAACAATAGGTATTATTCATGCGGCTCTTATTGGTTGAAGATCACCCAGAATTATCACATTGGTTACAAAAAGCGTTGAATAATGCTGGGTTTGTAGTTGATTTGGCGAAAGATGGTGTTGTGGCAGATCAGCTTTTGCAGACTGAAAATTATGCCTTGGTGATTCTGGATGTGGCTTTACCCAGATTAGATGGCTTGTCTTTGTTATTGCGGTTGCGTAAGCGTGGTCAAAACTTACCTGTACTGTTATTGACTGCGAAAACAGAGGTTACGGATCGTGTAAAGGGATTGAATTCTGGTGCTGATGACTATTTGACCAAGCCTTTTGATTTTCAAGAGCTGGAAGCGCGTATTCGTGCATTGTTGCGTCGCAGTTCATCTATACCACAAGAGGCACAGATATTTGGTTCGTTATCTTATGAAGGCGAAGGGTATTTTGTATTGAACAATGTCCCGTTGGCACTGACTCCCAGAGAGCTGTCTGTTTTAACAACACTATTTCATCGTCGAGGGCGTCCGGTTTCTAAACAACAACTGTTTGAGCAGGTATTCTCCCTGTCGGATGAAGCGAATCCACAAAGCATAGAACTGTATGTTCATCGGTTGCGGAAAAAATTACTCAACAGTGATGTAGAAATAAAGACATTGCGTGGGTTGGGATATCGGTTGGAGCGGTTAATATAATGAAATATCTAACAATACCACGGTCGTTATTCCACCAATTATTGCTGTTCTTTGGTGTACCACTACTGTTACTGGGCTGTGCTTCTGTCTATAGTCAGTATATCAGTGTGAAAAATGCTGCAATGCTGGCTTATGACAGAACTCTGCTTGCATCAGCAAGAACAGTCGCTGAACGCTTGGCTGTTCGGGATCAGAACCTGATCGTTGATGTACCTTATGTTGTCTTGGACAGTTTCGAGCGCAATACAAATGATCGCCTGTACTATCAGGTTATATCGCCGGAAGGAAAGACGATTTCCGGTTATGGCGACCTTCCTCGAATACCGCAAAACATCCAGCGTTCACCCTTGTATACAGCATTAGCCTATTTTTATAATGCGCAATACCAGGGGCAATCTATACGTGTAGTGGGATTATATCAACCGGTCAATGAAGGCAACATAATGGGAATGGCATTGATATTGGTGGCAGAAACTGTGACTTCTCGCCAATATATGGCTAACCAATTGTTGTTATCTTCGTTAATTAATCAGGGAGCAGTTGTATTATTGACATTACTCCTTGCTTACATTCTGCTCAAACTTCTGCTTAAACCGTTGCGAAAACTTTCAGGCATTATGAGCCTCCGTTCTGCTAATGACCTAACACCATTACCAAATATTTTACCGTGGTCCGAACTGGTTCCATTACTGCAATCGTTTAACCGATATATTGGGCGGTTGGAATTAATGGTTGGACGCCAAGAGCGATTCAGTGCGGACGCTTCTCATCAACTGAGAACACCTTTAGCAGTATTGAAAACACAGCTTGCAGTAGCACGTGGTAATCAGGATCCAGAACAACGGGATAATATACTGACGGCGATTGATAACAGTCTGGATAGCATGATATTACTGACTGATCGCCTATTGCAACTTTCACAGCTTAAGGTGCATGAAAAAGAAGCAATACAAAATTATCAGCCAGTCAATATCGTGGAACTATTGCAACAAGTCTGTTTTTCTCGTTTACAGCAAGCAGAAAGCAAAAATATTGATTTAGGTTACGAAGGGGAAGAAGCCTTATGGATCAGAGGAGACCCGCTATTGTTAGCTGAAATGTGTGCCAATTTGCTGGATAATGCCATCAAATATACCCCGCAAATGGGAGTGGTGACGGGAAGAGTAAGCATCATGGCAGATAAAAAACAGGCTTTCCTTGAAATCGATGATTCAGGGCCGGGTATCGCTCAAAAAGATATTTATCAATCGCTTATGGCGTTTAACCGCTTGGACAACGCTGCCGGGCTGGAGGGGACGGGATTAGGGTTGACTATTGTTAAAGAAATCTGCCGATACCACAGTGCCACACTCCAGCTTTTACCCAGTGAGGTATTGGGTGGATTATTGGTGAGAATTATATTCGGGCCTTCTATGGGTGAGCGGGGTGCGTAACTGTTGCGCAAGTATCACACCAACTAAAACAATACCTCCTCCAATTAAGTGGTAACTGTGCATTTCTTCATGGAGAGCCACGATAGCAATGATGGCAGTCAACACGGGCGCCAGATTCATAAAAATAGCAGTCATGTTTGCGCCAATGCGAATGACACCCTGTATCCACAAATAGGGGGCAAGAATGGATGCGGGAATGCCAGCAAACAGAACAAGAGAAATATTATCGGCCGTTAACTGAATATCATCTGTCATCATAAAATTGGGTAAAAGCAATAAAACGCCAAACCCAATTTGTACATAGAGTGATTGCCAATTAGATAATGGAATTGCCCAGCGTTTGGTTAAAACCCCATACAAGGCATAAGAAGCTGCTGCAATAAACATCATCACCTCTCCAATGCCCAGACCGTGTTGCAATAGGGAAGATGGCTCTCCTTTGCTGACCAGCCACACAAGGCCGAATAGAGACAGCACGGTGCCGAGGGTGATACCAACAGTAGGGGTAGCCCGCAAGGCAAAGATGCTGATAATGACAGTTAATAATGGTATCAATG
This sequence comes from Xenorhabdus taiwanensis, assembly GCF_036512875.1. GTDB lineage: Bacteria > Pseudomonadota > Gammaproteobacteria > Enterobacterales > Enterobacteriaceae > Xenorhabdus > Xenorhabdus taiwanensis. The sequence continues at coordinate 2,762,343 of NZ_AP028978.1, forward strand.
AAGTGAAAATGCCGATGATGGTCGCGCTGACGGTGTGGGCCGCATAATAGGCCAGGCTTTGGTTAAGCACCATGCCCAAAGAACCTAAAATCAATAACTTCCACCAATACTGAGCAACGGTTTTCCGTTGTTTAAGGGTTGGTAATAAGATAAAAGGCGTCAAGACCAGAAAGGCAATAAACCATCGGTAGAAAGCAATTGTAGCCGGCTCAATAAGGGTGGCAGCAGCTTTGCTGACAACGGCATTGATTGACCAGATCAGTACAGCGACAAGGGGAAATAATAAATTCTTCATTAGGCTAGATATTTATGTCAGTGTTTCGTCTGATTAGTTTAGCAATGACTGATTTATTATATATATTGATAATCAGACAACAGATATGGCAATTAAGACAAGATATTTACCCTTTATTATTTTATGGATAAAAGATGACGGAAGTAAAAATGATAGAACGGGTGGAGACGAATCAAGCTATATTTCAACCAATCATGCCAAATATACTCTCTTTTCGTAATGAGACACTGAATGCTGATACGGAATGTCGGTTACATACGCATCCTTTTGGGCAATTAATTTATGTCGTTTGTGGGGTAATGGAAACGCAGGTAGGCAAACAGCGTTTTCTGGCTCCACCGGAATTTTGTATCTGGATACCGGAAAATACCGCCCATTCGAGTTATAACCGGAAGGCATTGCAGTTTTGGATAATCGATATTTCTCCACAATGGACTGATATCTTACCGCAACAGCCTTGTATTATCCGATTGAGTAGCATCTTTAATGCCATTATGGCGGATTTTTTTGAACGAAAGATCTGGCAGCCGGAAACAGAAAAAGATCGACGGTTAGCACAAATATTGATTGATCAGTTGGAATTGTCACCAAGACAATGTACCTACTTACCTTCTTCAAAAGATAAGTTGCTCGCTCCGATATTACAGATGTTGGAACGCAATCCGGCGGATAATACCTCTTTAGCTGAGTGGGCCAAAAAGCGTTATACCTCAGAGAGGACTTTATCGCGGCGCTGTAAGCAGGAGTTAGGAATGTCATTTAGTGAATGGCGGCAACGGTTACGTTTTCTGTATTCCATATCCTTATTAGAACAGGGGAAAAGTATTCACGAAATCGCATTTGATATAGGGTATAGCTCATCATCAGCTTTCATCGTCATGTTTCAGCAAATTGCAGGCACAACACCAGAACGTTTCAGAAAAGGCTAAGAGCATATAGGTTTTATGTGGATAAAATGGCAGAATAATGGATCACGCCCATTTAAGCCATTGGATGAGAAAAGTGAAAATCTTAGTTGATGAAAATATGCCTTATGCTGAGCAACTCTTCCAGCAATTAGGTGACGTGCAGGCAATTCCGGGGCGCCCAGTGCCTGAGGGAGTTTTGGAACATGCTGATGCCTTTATGGTTCGATCTGTCACTAAAGTCAATGAATCTTTATTGCAAGGCAGTTCGGTGAAATTTGTTGGAACTGCCACTGCGGGAATGGATCATGTTGATCAGCAATGGTTATCTCAGGCAGGGATCGGTTTTTCCGCCGCTCCTGGATGTAACGCCATTGCCGTGGTTGAGTATGTATTTTCGGCATTGATGCTATTGGCTGAGCAAGATCAATTTCAGCTTAAAGATAAAACTGTCGGTATTGTCGGTGTTGGCAATGTCGGAGGTCGATTAGCTGATCGACTGGCGGCTTTGGGCGTGAAGACGTTATTATGCGATCCCCCCCGTGCAGATCGCGGTGATGAGGGGGAGTTTTGGCCTTTAGAAAAATTAGTGCAAGAAGCGGATATTCTGACTTTCCATACACCTCTTAATTACTCTGGCCCATACCAGACTTATCATTTGGCTGATGCAGAATTACTTTCTGTATTACCGGACAACCGTATTTTAATTAATGCCAGCCGTGGTGAGGTGGTTGATAATCAAGCGTTACTTTCTGCGCTGCAAAGTGGGAAAAAGTTACGTGTAGTGCTTGATGTTTGGGAACCAGAGCCTGACCTTTCTCTACCCCTGTTAGCTTTGGTTGATATTGCGACTCCACATATTGCTGGCTATACCCTGGAAGGCAAAGCACGGGGTACAACTCAGGTTTTTGAGGCCTATTGTGAATTCCTGGGGCAACCTCGCAAGACGCAGTTAGCTGATCTGTTGCCGACACCAGATTTCAGTCAGGTCACAGTACAGGGGGAAGTGACACAAAGTCTCCTCAAGCGTTTAATGCATTTAGTGTATGATGTGCGCCGTGATGATGCACCTTTACGTCAGGTTGCGGATCAGAAAGGTGCTTTTGATCGATTACGCAAATACTATCCAGAACGTCGGGAATGGTCTTCCCTGACCGTACATTGTGACTCAGAAGAGAGTGCTCAATTACTGTCCAGAATTGGGTTTAATGCAAAAGTGATTTAATACAGGCAGGGATTCTTGTCTGTCAGCAAAATACAAAGAAGTGGAGAGAACCAACATGTCAGAAGGTTGGAATATTGCGCTCTTGGGTGCAACGGGCGCAGTAGGTGAAGCGATATTGGCGTTATTACAGGAACGTCAATTTCCAGTTGGTGAACTGCATCTTCTTGCCAGTGAACAAAGTGTTGGAAAGATCCAGCGTTTTAACGGAAAAAACATCACGGTTCGTGATGCGGCAGAATTTGACTGGTCACAGGTACAACTCGCTTTTTTTGCCGCGACGATGGAAATAACTGCACAACATATTGAAAAAGCAACAGAATCTGGTTGCCTGGTGATTGATAGCAGTGGCTTGTTTGCAGCAGAGCCAGATGTGCCTTTGGTTGTTCCGGGCGTTAATCCTTATGCATTGGCTGAATATCGTAACCGTAACATCATTGCTGTGGCAGATAGTTCAACGAGCCAGGTTCTGACCGCCATCAAGCCATTGATCGATACGGCTGGCATTGCCCGTTTACATTTGACCAATATATTGCCAGTTTCTGTTTATGGCAAAACAGCCATTGATGAATTGGCAGGGCAGAGTGCGCGTTTATTAAATGGCATTCCACCAGATGAAGGCCGTTTCAGCAAACAATTGGCTTTCAATTTATTGCCTTTATTGCCTGATGCAGAAGGTGTGGTGCGCGAAGAGCGTCGTATTGTCGATCAAATTCGCAGAGTATTGCAGGATGAAGGATTGCCAGTTTCCGTAAGCTGTGTCCAATCTTCGGTTTTCTATGGCATTGCCCAAATGGTGAATTTGGAGACATTGCGTCCGGTTGGGATAGAAGAAGCCCGTAGTGAATTTGAACGCCTTGAAGATATTCAGGTTTCAGAAGAGGGTGATTATCCGACTCAGGTCACTGATGCTTCGGGCAGTGATAGCTTAAGCATAGGCTGTCTGCGCAATGACTATGGTATGCCAGAGATGCTGCAATTCTGGTCAGTTGCCGATAACATCCGTTTTGGTGGCGCCTTGATGGCGGTTGAGATCGCCGAGAAACTGATGCAGGAGCAATTTTACTGATGTCTGATACAGAGCTGAGTCAGTCTGTGCCAGAGGCAAAAAAAGTGAAAATTGCACTGGGGATTGAATATGACGGCAGTCGATATTATGGTTGGCAGCGTCAGCAAGAAGTGAAAAGCGTACAGGAATGCCTGGAAAAAGCCCTGTCGAAAGTCGCGAATGAGCCGATTTCAGTTTCTTGTGCGGGAAGAACGGATGCAGGAGTACACGCGACTGGGCAGGTTGTGCATTTTGAAACCTCAGCCCAACGTAAAGATGCTGCATGGACAATGGGAGTAAATACCCATTTGCCACCAGATATTGCAGTACGTTGGGTTAAAACGGTGGATGATGAATTCCATGCTCGTTTTAGTGCAACAGCTCGCCGTTATCGCTATGTGATTTTTAACCATCGCTATCGTCCGGCGGTATTGGCGCACGGCGTCACGCATTTTCATTATCCATTGGATGAGAAAAAAATGCATGAAGCGGCACAGAGCTTATTGGGAGAAAATGACTTTACCTCTTTCCGGGCAGTGCAGTGCCAGTCCAATTCACCGTGGCGCAATGTGATGCATGTTAACGTTAGTCGATACGGGCATTATATTGTCGTGGACATTAAGGCGAATGCCTTCGTTCATCACATGGTGCGCAATATCGTTGGCAGCTTGCTGGAGATTGGTTGTGGTAACCAGAATATAAACTGGATGGCTGAACTATTGGCGTTAAAAGACAGGACAAAAGCGGCAGCAACTGCCAAGGCTGAAGGCTTATATTTAGTTGCTGTGGATTATCCTGAGCGTTTTGGTTTACCTGAACCCATTATGGGACCTCTGTTTCTGGAGAATAATTAGTTTCTGGTAAATCATTTAATCTGACATTTTCGAATAGTGACAGGGATGTTTGGTCATAACGAGGAATATTATGGAGTTTTTGACTCATTTTGTTGATTTTACGAAATTTATTGTCGATTTTATTTTACACATTGATGCTCATTTAGCTGAGTTGGTTGCTAGTTATGGTGATTGGATTTATGGCATCCTATTTCTGATTATATTTTGTGAAACAGGTTTGGTGGTCACGCCATTTTTGCCAGGAGACTCCTTGCTGTTTGTGGCTGGTGCACTATCTGCATTAGATACCAATGATCTGAATGTACACATCATGGTGGCTTTAATGATTACGGCCGCGATTATTGGTGATGCTATCAACTATACCATTGGCAGAATTTTTGGTGAGAAATTATTTACTAATCCCAATTCAAAGATTTTTCGCCGCAGTTATTTAGATAAGACCCATGAGTTTTATGAAAAACATGGCGGAAAAGCAATAATCTTGGCTCGGTTTGTGCCAATTATCAGAACGTTTGCCCCGTTTGTTGCGGGAATGGGGAAAATGTCTTACCGTCACTTTGCTGCTTATAATGTAATCGGTGCATTTATCTGGGTGCTATTATTCACTTATGCCGGTTATTTATTTGGTGATATGCCAGTTATACAGCAAAATCTGAAATTATTGATTGTTGCAATTATTTTTATTTCTATTCTGCCTGGCATCATCGAAATTTGGCGTCATCGCCGCGCTGCATCGAAAAAAGCAGCAGGCAGTGCAGTAGATAACTAGAAGATAGATAAACCGATAACAGGTTTGAGCAGTTTTTTATCCACACTGCGATGGCATTGTGGTTTAATGGCACGTAAAACAAAAGCTGGCAGCAGCCAGATTCAGACGGAAAGGTTCATTAATGAGCTGGATTGAAAAGATTCTAAACAAAAGCAAAATTATACAAACTCGTAAGGCAAGCATACCTGAAGGAGTTTGGACAAAATGCGACAGTTGCAGTCAGGTACTTTATCGTGCTGAATTAGAGCGTAACCTTGAAGTGTGTCCAAAATGCGACCACCATATGCGTATTTCAGCCCGTAAGAGATTGCATTCATTTTTGGATGAAGGTACTGGCACGGAATTAGGCAGTGAGCTGGAACCCAAAGATATCCTGAAATTCCGCGATACCAAAAAATATAAAGATCGCTTAGTTGCAGCCCAGAAGCAGACACAAGAAAAAGATGCACTCATCGTCATGAAAGGTAAGCTGCATGATATGCCAGTTGTGGCCGGTGCTTTTGAGTTCAATTTTATGGCTGGCTCAATGGGGTCTGTGGTTGGTGCTCGTTTTGTGCGTGCTGTTGAACAGGCTCTGGAAGATAACTGTCCATTTATCTGTTTTGCCACCAGTGGTGGGGCACGTATGCAGGAAGCGTTGATGTCACTGATGCAGATGGCAAAAACCAGTGCTGCGCTGGCAAAAATGCAGCATCGTGGTTTGCCTTATATCTGTGTGTTGACCCACCCAACAATGGGTGGGGTAACGGCAAGTCTGGGGATGCTGGGTGATATCAATATCGCTGAGCCTAAAGCACTGATTGGCTTTGCGGGACCTCGTGTTATCGAGCAGACTGTGCGTGAAAAACTACCTGAAGGTTTCCAGCGCAGTGAATTCCTGTTGGAGAAAGGTGCGATTGATATGATCGTGCGTCGTCCAGACATGCGCGATAAGGTCGCCAGTTTGCTTGCCATGTTGACCCACAAACCCCATCCGGGCACAAAAGCAGAGCCAGTAGAAGCAATCGTTGTTGATTCTGCCGATGTCGAAGCTGATATAAACATCAATCCTGATAAAGAAGATGTCTGATATTTCACAAATTCCTCAAGCCACGTCGCCACTGATGACGTGGCTTTCCTATCTGGGAAACCTGCATACCAAAGCCATTGATATGGGGCTTGAACGAGTGGGTAAACTGGGTCGCCAGTTAGGCTTATTGAACCCGGCGCCAAAAGTTATCACGGTATCAGGTACCAATGGCAAGGGAACCACCTGCCATAGTCTGGAATCTATCTTTCTGGCCGCGGGGCTTAAAGTCGGCGTGTATAGTTCCCCGCACTTAGTACGCTATACCGAAAGGGTGCGTATTCAGGGGAAAGAACCCGCGGAACAAGACTTTTGCCGTGTATTTGCAGCGATCGAAGCTCAGCGTGGCGACATTTCATTAACCTATTTTGAATATGGGACGCTGGCTGCATTACAGCTTTTCAAAGAAGCTGATCTAGATGTTGTGATTTTGGAAGTTGGGCTGGGTGGCCGTTTGGATGCTACCAATATCGTTGATGCCGATATTGCCGCAATCACCAGTATTGCACTGGATCATACAGATTGGTTGGGTGCAGATCGCGAACACATTGGTCGTGAAAAAGCGGGCATTTTCCGCCGTGGACATTTTGCGGTGGTGGGTGAATATGATATGCCTCACTCAATTGCTGACGTTGCGGATGAATTGGGTGCGAAGCTCTTTCGTCGTGGCGTTGATTGGCATTTCTCACAGAATGAAAATAGCTGGAACTGGCTAAGCGGCAATCAGCAATTCAATGAATTACCTTTACCTAATTTACCGTTGGCAAATGCTGCGACTGCAATGGGGGTGATTCATTGCTTGTTGCAGCAAGATGACAAAATCAGCCGAGCCATTGATGAACAGGCGATCTGTGCAGGATTAAGAAATGCGCAATTACCAGGGCGTTTCCAAATTATCAGGGAAAATCCATTAGTCATTTTGGATGTGGCTCATAATCCACATGCTGCGGGCTATCTAGTGCAAAAACTGGCAGAACTGCCTCGCTTACCAAACAGTAAGATTCGTGGTGTCGTTGGCATGCTGGGAGATAAAGACATAGCAGGTACACTTGCTTGCCTTTCTCAACAGATTGATGAGTGGTATTGCGCATCGTTGCATGAACTGAGGGGAGCAGAAGCCGAAGAACTATCTGGACATCTTGTGCAGGCGCGGACTCGGACATTCTCCGAAGTCAAAACAGCCTGGCATCAGGCAATGGAAGATGCATCGGTGCAAGATATTATCGTAGTTTGTGGCTCTTTCCACACTGTCGCACATGTTATGGAAGTTCTGGAGGAGGATAAGGAAAGTGGCCAGTAAATTCCAAAATCGCTTGGTTGGTGCCATTGTTCTTGTTGCATTGGGCGTCATTGTCCTGCCTATGATTTTTGATGGCGATAAGAAATATAACGAAGATCAATTTGCTTCGATTCCTTTGGTGCCAAAACCTGGCGATGAAGAAGATGTTGACTCGATCCCACCATTGACACAAAATATGCCATCTACACCGCCTGAAGGCGCTGCACAAGCAATGCAATCACAGGAACAAGAGCCCGATATAGATATGCTGTCTCGGCCATCGCTTTCAGAGCCAATAACAACACCTTCTGTCACTGTTACTCAAAATCCTAAAACAGCAGTGGAACCTGAGTCATCTTCTCAACAGAAAGCGGAAACTCAGCCACAGGTTAAACCTGAACCTCGCGTTGAAAGCAAACCAGAAACTAAACCTAAACCGAAGCCAGCAGAGCAAGCGCCTCAGGCAACGGCATATGTTGTTCAGCTTGGCGCATTAAAAAATGCGGATAAGGTTGACGAAATAGTGGCAAGGCTGCGTCTTTCTGGGCACCAGACATATACAGTTCCTTCTTCTCCGGTACAGGGACAGTTAACCCGAATCTATGTAGGACCAAATGCATCAAGGCAGGCATTGGAATCTATTTTGTTCGAATTAAAGGAACTTACGGGATTACAAGGGCAGATCAAAAATTATAAGCCATAATCTGATTTGCACCGCAAATGCTGTTTGTTTAGCTGTCGAAAATTATTTTCAGTAGAGAGATGAATCTACTACGCAAACGTTTTCGTTTTCTGTTAGAATGCGCCCGACCTGAATGTCGGGAGCCTGTTTTTGGATTAAAATATGGTCTGGATTGATTATACGATCATTGCCATCATTGGTTTTTCGGCACTGGTTAGCTTGATTCGTGGTTTTGTTCGCGAAGCGCTTTCCCTGATAACGTGGGGCTGTGCTTTCTTTGTTGCAAGCCATTTCTATACTTATCTGGCGGTTTATTTTACCCGCCTTGAGGATGAACTGGTGCGCGATGGGGTAGCGATTGCTATCTTATTTATTGCAACACTGATTGTTGGCGCAGTAGTAAACTATGTCATTGGTTCACTTGTTCAGCGAACGGGCCTGTCAGGCACTGATCGGGTTCTGGGGATCTGCTTTGGCACCTTGCGTGGTGTCTTGGTGGTGTCTGCTATTTTGTTTATTGCAGACTCTTTCACGCCACTGCCCAAAAGTCAGGATTGGCAACAATCGCAACTGATCCCACAGTTTAGTCAAATTATCAGGTGGTTTTTTGACTACCTACAAAGTGCGTCGAGTTTCCTGCCGGAGAGATAACGCTCTCCGCTTGGCTGATGAGGAAAGGCTACATGTGCGGTATTGTCGGTATCGTCGGTTTTACACCGGTTAACCAGTCGATTTATGATGCATTGACGGTGCTTCAGCACCGTGGACAAGATGCAGCAGGTATTGCAACTATTGATGGTAACAATGGGTTTCGTTTACGTAAGGCCAATGGTTTGGTCAAGGATGTGTTTGAAACGCGGCACATGTTACGTTTACAGGGAACCGTCGGCATTGGGCATGTCCGTTATCCTACGGCGGGCAGTTCCAGTGCATCTGAAGCGCAGCCCTTTTATGTGAATTCTCCTTTTGGTATCACGTTGGCACATAACGGCAATCTGACAAACGCACATGAATTGAAAAAAATGCTGTTTGAAAATGCCCGTCGTCATGTCAACACAACCTCAGATTCTGAAATTCTACTGAATATTTTTGCCAATGAATTAGCCCAATTTCCCCATTTCCCCTTAGAGCCTGATGATATTTTCTCGGCAGTTTCAAAAATGCACAGAAAAATTCGTGGAGCTTACGCTTGTATTGCCATGATTATTGGGCATGGGGTGGTGGCTTTTCGTGATCCACATGGCATTCGCCCTCTGGTGTTGGGAAAGAAAACACTGGAAGATGGTCGCAATGAATACATGGTGGCATCGGAAAGTGTGGCGCTGGATACATTGGGTTTTGAGTTCCTGCGTGATGTGGCTTCTGGGGAAGCAATTTATATCACTGAAAATGGGCAACTGTTTACTCGCCAGTGCGCAGAAAATCCGTCATTAACACCTTGTTTGTTTGAATTTGTCTATTTCGCTCGCCCTGATTCCTTTATTGACAAGGTTTCGGTATATAACGCCCGGTTACGGATGGGGCGGAAATTGGGGGAGAAAATTGCCCGTGAATGGGAAGACTTACATATTGATGTCGTTATTCCCGTACCGGAAACCTCGTGTGATATCGCTCTGGAAATCGCCCATATTCTGGATAAGCCCTATCGCCAGGGGTTTGTTAAAAACCGTTATGTAGGGCGTACCTTTATCATGCCTGGTCAGCAAGAGCGACGTAAATCCGTTCGTCGTAAACTGAATGCTAATCGCGCTGAATTCCGGGGTAAAAATGTCTTGCTGGTGGATGATTCCATTGTGCGTGGAACCACTTCTGAACAGATTGTTGAACTGGCGCGTGAAGCGGGAGCCAAGAAAGTCTATTTTGCTTCGGCGGCACCGGAAGTTCGCTTCCCGAATGTTTATGGTATTGATATGCCGAATGCCAATGAACTGATTGCCCATGGCCGAGAAGTGGATGAAATTCGTCAGATCATTGGTGCTGATGCGCTGATATACCAAAACCTCCACGATCTTGTTCAGGCGGTCAGGGAAGAAAATCCTGACATTGAAAAATTCGAATGCTCCGTATTCGATGGTATCTATGTCACGAAAGACATTGACCAGTGTTACCTCGACTATCTGGAAAACCTGCGCAAAGATGATGCCATGAAAGTGCGTGGTCAGAGTGAAATAGAGAATCTGGAAATATATAATGAAGGATAATATTATTATCATATAGTTATAGCCAAAATCCCAGAGGGAAATATGAAGAAGTTGATTGTCGGGCTGACCGGAGCGAGTGGTGCGATTTATGGTGTCAGGTTGCTGCAAATTTTGCGGCCAATAGAAGGCATTGAAACGCATTTAGTGATCAGTCAATCAGCCCGGCTGACTCTGGCATTGGAGACGGACTATACGTTGCGAGAGGTACACGCTTTAGCAGATATTGTACATGACAATCGTGATCTTGCCGCATCCATTTCCTCTGGTTCTTTTAAGACATCGGGTATGGTGATTTTGCCTTGCTCCATAAAAACCCTGTCAGGCATTGTGCATAGTTACACTGACGGTTTAATTACCCGTGCCGCAGACGTTGTTTTGAAAGAGAAGCGCAAGCTGGTGTTGGGGGTGAGAGAAACCCCCTTGCACTTAGGGCATTTGAGATTAATGACGCAGGCAGCGGAAATTGGGGCGGTGCTCATGCCACCTGTTCCGGCATTTTATCACCGTCCTGAACATATTCAGGATATCATCGACCAGACGGTTAACCGTGTGCTTGATCAATTTGATATTGACTTGCCAGAAGATCTGTTTAGCCGTTGGCAGGGCCTCAAGCCCATTGAGTGTAGCATTTAATTGAATCAATATGCTGTTGTGAATAAGCCACAACAGCATATTGTTGATGACCTTATTCTTATTCAGAATGTATCAGATTAGCAAACATTGTCTTTTTCCTTCATTACATTTTGCAAAGCTTCTTCCAGTTGAAAATAACGGAAACCAAATCCAGCTTCTTCCAGTTTTTTGGGGATAGCTTGTTGACCACCTAAGACTAACTCTGCGGCTTCTCCCATCATTACTTTTAACACAAATGCAGGAATGCGTATAAATGCAGGGCGATGTAATACAGAGGCGAGTGTGGCACTAAACAGCTCATTATGAACCGGGTAAGGAGATGTCATATTAAAGGGGCCATATAACTCAGGTGATATCAGCAGGTAATAAATCCCATTGACCATGTCGTCAATGTGTATCCATGGCATATATTGCTTGCCATTGCCGATTGCTCCCCCTAAACCCAACCGGAACAGTGGCAACATTTTTTGCAGTGCGCCCCCTTTGGGAGCCAAGACAATGCCTGTACGTAACAGGCATACACGGGTTTTATCACTTTGGGTTTGTAGGGCAAGTTGCTCCCAGCGTTCACAAAGCTGATGGGCAAATTCATTGTGAGGGAGATCGTTTTCGGTAACGACTGATTGTCCTTGATCGCCATAATAGCCAACGGCTGAACCGGAAATAAATACAGATGGCGGAGAATCACTAGCTTTGATTAGCTTACTCAATTGTTCAGTGATCTGCCAGCGGCTTTGACAAAGTTTCTCTTTTTGTTTCGGTGTCCATCGCTTATTGATAATAGGCTCGCCAGCAAGATTGATAACAGCATCAAAGCCATTAAGATCGTGTTGGTCATTTAGTGTTGTCCAACATTCAACACGATCAGAAAACAGTGAATACACCTTTTGTGGTGAACGACTTAAAATGGTGATGGAATGGGAGAGAGAAATCAACTGACAGGTTAAGCGATGACCAATTAACCCTGTTCCCCCCGTAATTAAGATACGCATAGCCACCCCCTGTAACAAAAGATAATTGTGTATTGACTATAACAAGGGATGACTTAAGTGGCAGCGAAATAGATTGCTTGTGTCGCAGGGCGTTGGCTGATCTTATCCAGCCATTTAGCTACCGCCGGATAATTCTGTAGGTTGATTTTTTGGTGTTCATAGCATCTCGCCCACGGATAAGTGGCAATATCTGCAATGCTGTATTCGTTTCCGCCGAGATAAGCCGTTTTTTCCAGTTGGGTATTTAGCACCTTGTATAAGCGTTTTGATTCTTCCACATAGCGATTAATGGCATAAGGTACCACTTCTGGAGCGTAGTGGTTGAAATGGTGATTTTGACCGAGCATTGGGCCAAAGCCGGCAACTTGCCAAAACAGCCATTGCAGTTGTTCGGTACGTTCACGCCAGTCTTTGCTTAATAGCTGGCCTGTTTTGTTTGCCAGATAAAGTAAAATGGCCCCTGATTCGAAGATAGAGACAGGCTCTCCTCCATCGGTGGGTTGATGATCGACAATAGCCGGGATCTTGTTATTGGGTGAAACGGCGAGAAATTCAGGTTTGAACTGTTCACCCGTGCTGATATTGATGGGGTAGATGGTGTAAGGAATGCCGACTTCTTCAAGAAAAAGAGTGATTTTATAGCCATTTGGAGTTGGGGCATAGTATAGATCTATCATATAACCTCCAGCGATAATAACTTTCTGAAAAATGTAACGATGTTACCTTACCATCGTTTGTTTATAAATGTTATAAATTTACTGCAAAAAGTAACATGCGACTCATTGATAAAAGGTTTTTAGAATGATGCAAGAAAAATCAGCCAATATTGAATGGATTGACATCGTCAATGAAGGAAATGAAGTCATTGCGCAATCGACTCGTCAGCAGATGAGAGCGCAAAATTTGAGGCATCGTGCTACTTATATTGTTGTACATGATGGGATGGGCAAAATTCTGGTTCAGCATCGTACAGAAACGAAAGACTTTTATCCGGGAAAATTGGATGCAACGGCAGGCGGTGTTGTGATGGCGGGAGAAACTTTGCTTGAGTCTGCGCGGCGGGAAGCCGAAGAAGAGCTGGGAATTGCAGGTGTTCCTTTTGCCGAACATGGGGTTTTTTATTATGAAGAGAACACTTGCCGTATATGGGGTGGTTTGTTCAGTTGTGTCAGTCATGGGCCATTTGCATTGCAGGAAGAAGAAGTCGCCGCAGTTTATTGGTTAACGCCACAAGAGATCACGGCGCGTTGTGATGAATTCACTCAGGATTCACTGAAAGCGCTCTCTTTATGGTTAGCACGTAACAATCAAGTGGAGTAGTTTATCAGGGGGATGTCTATTTACAAAACATACCCCTTTTTTATTGCATGCTTTGTTATTTTATGAAAATTAATAAATATCTAATTTGGTATTCCACTATTATTAATTAAGTTTCCCCAGAAAGAATTTAAAATGATAACCATCTATTTTTTCAAACCGTATGTGGGGTGGTTTAGTTGTATCATAAGTAATTATTTCAAGGCCGTGATCATCATGTTTAAAATAGACAGCGCCTTGAGTGACCGGAATATTTTTCTGATCAAATACAACAACGAATGCTACATACTGTAGACCATCTTTGGGAATTAACCCGACTATTTCATAGTCTCCATTTGAATAGCAATCTACGGGATTGGGAATTTTATAGGTTTGAATATGAGCTCTGAATATTTGATCAACGCCAGATTCATTAATCAATTTTACCGCGAGTAAATCACGGTTTGCGGGTGATACAATAAATTTTGATAATCCTTGAATATCGCTGATGTCTGGTTGGCTTGTATCCCATTCACGGTAAATTTGCCCTGCTTGACTATCATTGCCATGTCGCCAAGCGAATACGATCGAATTTGTTCCAATTTTAACGGAACGAAACTTATCATTTAATGGAGTACCAATTAAATTAACTTCCTGACTATTTTCTGAATATGCATAAATATCCCCGCTATAATTCTTTTCAGTATAGAATATAGCGCCATGAATTAATTTATCTTTAGACATAATGAATTTTTTCCTTATGTTTGATAACTGAGGTGAATAACTAGAATAAAGGAGTGGATTTATATGTCAAGGTGAGGGGTAGCTCTTATGTTGAATCTGGTTTTTAAAAATTATTTATTTAGTTTTGTATTGTTTTTGATTAATAAATAACACTGTTTAAATTTGTAATGTTTATTTTTGTTTTGTTTTTATCACTATTTTTTATTTTGATTTCCTGAGATAAAAAACTTCGCTATTTTCAACGAAGTTTTTTAGTGAATAAGGCAGCCATTAGCTGCCAGAAATTTATGAGATTATATTTACACCCGCTATGGCCGATGCTAACCCTTGAACGAAAGGTTGACGCATAATGGTGATGTGATTACCGGATAAAGTTTCAGAGATAACTTTTCCAGCCACCAGTGTTTGCCATCCATCAATAATGCTTTCGGTTTGGCCTTCATAATCTTGGCTATCGCTAGCCAGAAACAGATGGAGTGTTCCGGGATAGCGTTCTTGCGGCTGATAAGTTGCCAAATAGTGCATTTTGAAGACGCGTAAATGAGCCGAGATTTCCTTAGATTCAAGTTGAGGAGGCAAGAGTTTCTCTTCAATGAGACGAAGTCGCAAGTTATCGAGTTGCGCTTCTTCTGTCATGGATTGAAATTCTTCTTCGGTAAAGTTTTCCTCTGTTCCCTCTAATGCAGCAAACGCATTGCCAAACTCGGCCAGCCAGCGGCTATGAGACCATTCTGACTCGATCTTTTGGGTTACGCCCTCCAGAGGGGATTCGCTATCGACTAAAGCCAGTAAGCCAATGCTTTCACCCTGTTGGAGGAGTTGTCGAGCCATTTCGAATGCGAGCCAGCCTCCGAAAGAGTGTCCACCTAAGTAATAAGGGCCAGTTGGTTGAACTTTCTTAAGATCATCGATCATAACACTGGCTATTGCTTCAAGGCTGTTCATCTCAAGGTATAGTGGGGGATCGTTGCGTCCATCTAACTCTGGTAATTGCATACCCCAAACGGAATAAGCACCTTCCAATGCTGTCGCCAATTCCCGTAAATAGAGCACATGCCCTCCGGCGCCGGGAGCAAAGAACAGCGGTGTTGCTTTGAGGTTTCGTGACAGGCCGACCATAGAACCTACATAGATATTATCTCGATCTTCAATGGCGCGGGCTTGTTCTTTGATTGTGGTAAACGTCATCAAGCTCGCCATCATATTCTGCTGAAGCCCTAGCTTTTCTATTGCTAAAGAGCAGGCTTTCAAAATAAGCAGTGAATGTCCTCCTAACTCAAAGAAGTGGTCATGACGGCTGATACGTTCTAATCCGAGCAGATCTTGCCAGATTTGAGCCAGTGTTATTTCAACCTCACCTTGAGGAGCTTCATAATCACGGGCTACGATGGCAGATTGATCGGGAGCAGGGAATGCCTGACGGTCGATTTTACCATTAGAGGTCAGTGGAAAAGTGTCAAGGATTACAAATGCACCGGGCAGCATATACTCGGCAAGATGTTGAGCAAGTTGCTGACGCAGTTCACTGGGAACCAAGTTGACACCGGATTTAGGCTGAATATATGCGACAAGACGTTTATCATCAGGTGTTATTTCCCGAACCAGAACAATGGCTTCCTGCACTCCTTGGCATTGCGCCAGACGAGTTTCTATTTCACCCAATTCAATGCGGAAGCCACGGATCTTAACCTGAAAGTCATTGCGCCCTAAATATTCAATCGCCCCATTGGGCAACCAACGGCCCAGATCGCCAGTTTTGTACATGCGGGCATCGGGCTGTTCGCTAAACGGATCAGCCACAAATTTTTCTGCTGTCAGATCGGGACGGTTGAGATAGCCACGAGCCACACCCGCGCCGGCAATATGGATTTCGCCGCTGACACTAATGGGAACCGGCCGTCCGTGTGTATCCAGAATATAAATACGGGTATTGGGCAGCGGATAACCAATCGGGATAACGTCAGTCAATTCAGGCGAATCTTGACTGTTATCATTGAGGGTAAAGGTGGTGGCAATCACCGTGGTTTCGGTGGGACCATAAGAGTTAATCCAGCGGCAGGAGTGCGTTTCTGGTATAGATTGCCAACTCAGCAAATGGCGTAGTTCCGCTTTCTCACCACCGACGATGACTGTATGCAGGTATTGGCCGAAACCACTGCGTCCTGCCATCATCTCTTGTACCCATTGATGCCAGAAGGCGGTGGGCATATCCATGATGGTGATTTGCTGCTCGTTTAGCAGATCGACAAATTCTGCATCCGGTACGCGGATATGCGCAGGACGCAGAACCAGCGTTGCGCCCGATGCCAGGGTGGGGAAAATATCGGATACCGAGGTATCAAAAGCGATGGTCGCAAATTGCAGGATACGATCGCCCAATTGTGGTTCACTGGTCTGGTGCTGGGCATGGATAAAGTTCACCACATTACGGTGCTCCAGCATCACCCCTTTGGGCTGTCCGGTGGAGCCGGAAGTATAGATGATATAAGCCAGATGATGTGGTTGAAGTTGAACATCAGGATTATGTATTGGTTGTTGTGCCACGTTATTTCGCTGGGATTCATCATCCAGCAACCAGACAGGCATGTCTGATATTGGCAACAGCCCCTGTAAATGTTGCTGAGTCAGCAATAACACAGGTTTGCTGTCCGACAACTGGTAGGCCAAACGTTCAGCCGGATATTCCGGGTCGAGCGGAATATAGCCGGCCCCCGCTTTAAGGATAGCGTACAGGCCAATAATCAACTCCAGGCTGCGGTCAACACAAATCGCGATGCGATCATCGGGGCGTACGCCCGCTGCAATCAGTAGGTGAGCCAGTTGGTTGGCATGGCGGTTCAGTGCCGCATAACTCAATTCGCTTGCGCCAAAGACCAACGCAATGGCATCCGGTGTGTGCGCTGCCTGTTGTTCGAACAGTTGATGGATTAGGGTGTCTTGCGGATATTCAACCGCGGTATTGTTAAATGTTTCCAACAGTTGGGTACGTTCGGCCAGTGGCAAAATATCGATAGTGTGGATAGGTTGTTCAGGTGCAGATTGCAGTGCAGTCACAATGCCCTGTAACGTCGTGTTCATATAGGCATTAATTCGAGCCGGATTAATTTGCTGGCTGCATTGTGCCGTGAGTGCAAATCCATCGTCAAAATCGTCTATATCCAGTGACAAGGGGTAGTTGCTGCGCTCTTCACTCTCTGTCTCGCCGATGCCTTCCCAGGCGATTGAGACCACTTGTTCCTCGTCACGTGGGCTATGACGGAAATTAAGCAGGCTGTTAAACAGCGGCAATGAGGCCGGCACACTGCTGCACCGCTGGGCAATCGCCAGCGGGGTCTGTTCATGATCCAGCAATTCGCTCAGGCGCTGGTAGGTTTCCTGTACCGCCTGTTTTACGGTACGGGCCTGTAATTGGATACGGATTGGCAGGGTATTGATAAACATCCCCAGTACCTGCGAAGCACCCATGCCACCCTGTAACCGACCCAATAACACAGTCCCGAATACCACATCTTCACGACCGCCACATTGTGCCAGCACCTGCGCCCAGGCTACATGGAACAGCACGGCAGCGCTGATACCCAATTGACGGGCGCAATCCCGAATCTGTTGTGCCAGTTCATCATCCAGTGTGACGATATCTTCTACGATTTTATCGTGCTTATCGCGGCTGTTTCTCTGCACATCCAGTAACCCAAACGGCAGGGTCGGTTCTTCCACGTCGCCTAATAACTGCTGGAAATAAGCCTGATGCTCTTCAATCGGCACCTGACGGGTTTGGGCGATAAAATTGCGGTAAGGCAATGGGGCGGGCAGGTGCGCTTCTTCCCCCTGCATCAGTGCCTGCACTTCGCTGAAAATGATTTCCAGTGACAGATGGTCACACACCAGATGATGGTGCAGCAAACTTAGCCACCACCGTTCGGTGTCAGGATCCTGGGCTATATAAGCGGCCAATAAAGGGGCACGGGTAATATCTAACCGTATGTTGTCGGGATCAGTCAGGCGCCGTAGTTGAGTTTCAGCACTTTCTCCCGCTGATAACGTCAGTTCCGTTATCGGCAGTGGCGCATGACGGTAGACCACTTGTACGGGGATCGGAAGTTCCTGCCAGTGGAAGGCACTACGTTGAATATCGTGCCGATCAATCACCCGCTGCAACGCCTGCAAGAAATTCTCCAGCCGTGGCCGGTGGTCAAAGTGCATCAAAATATTTTCCAGATAGGTGTCGCCGGTTTCTGCCAGTAAATGATGGAACAGGATACCTTCCTGCAAGGGGCCAAGCGGGTAAATATCCTGAACATTGGCGACACCGCCCGGAACATGGTCAATAATATGGTCAATTTGGGTCTGGGTTAATGTCACCAGTGGCAGCATAGCCGGCGTAATGTGCGGACTGTCTTCGCGGATCAGATTGGGCGGAATAGCTGGGATTTCTGCATCTTGCTGCTGATATAAGCGGGCGCTCATGGCTGCCAGAGTGGGGGCAGAGAAGACCGCGCTGACCTCCAGAGAAAGCCCTTGCTGACGTAACTGTTCGATCAGACTGACGACCAGCAGGGAATGGCCGCCCAGTTCGAAGAAGTTGTCATGGCGCCCGACCTGTTCCAGTTCCAGAATCGATTGCCAGACTGCCGCCAGTTTCTGTTCGGTTTCGCCTTGTGGTACTTCGTACTCACGGCTGACGATAGCATGCCGATCCGGCGCAGGCAGTGCGTTGCGATCCAGTTTGCCATTGGCGGATATCGGGAAAGCATCCAGCATAACAAAGGCACTAGGCAGCATATATTCCAGCAGGTGGGTACTGAGTTGTTCTCGCAAATCAGCCGGTTTTAGGTTGATGCCGGTTTCCGGGATCAGATAAGCAACCAAACGCTTATCACCGGTTTCTTCTTCACGGGCGATCACTACAGCATCGCTGACGCCTTCGCAAGCCACCAGTTGGGTTTCAATTTCCCCCAATTCAATGCGGAAACCGCGTAGCTTGACCTGAAAGTCATTGCGTCCTAAATATTCAATCATACCGTTGGGTAGCCAGCGCCCCAGATCGCCGGTTTTATACATACGCGCGTCTGGCTGCTCGCTAAACGGGTCTGCTACAAACTTTTCCACGGTTAGATCGGGGCGATTGAGATAGCCACGGGCTACGCCTGCGCCGGCAATATGGATTTCGCCGCTGACACCAATAGGAACCGGCCGGCCGTGCGTATCCAGAATATAAATACGGGTATTGGGTAGCGGATAACCAATCGGGATAACACCGTTAAGGTGCGATGAATTTTGATGATCCAATGTCAGCGTGGTGGCAATCACCGTGGTTTCCGTGGGGCCATACGAGTTAATCCAGCGGCAGGATTGGGTTTCCGGGCTGGCTAGCCAATCGATTAAATGGCGGTACTCCGCTTTTTCACCACCCACAATAAGGGTGTGCAGATACGGGCTAAAGCCACTGCGTCCTGCCATCATCTCCTGTACCCAGTGGTGCCAGAAGGCAGTGGGCATATCCATAATGGTGATCTTCTGTTCACGCAAGAAAGTAACAAAAGTGCTATCCGGTATCCGAATATGGGGCGGGCGCAGAACCAGCGTTGCACCGGCGGCCAGGGTGGGGAAAATATCGGATACCGAGGTATCAAAGGCGATGGTTGCAAATTGCAGGATACGATCCCCTAATTGTGGTTCACTGGTTTGATGCTGGGCATGGACAAAGTTCACCACATTACGGTGCTCCAGCATCACCCCTTTGGGCTGTCCGGTGGAGCCGGAAGTATAGATAATATAGGCCAGATGATGAGGCTTAAATTGCACATCAGGATTATGGGTTGGTTGTTGTGCCACCTTATTTCGCTGGGTTTCATCGTCCAGCAACCAGACGGGCAGGTCTGCTGATGGTAAAAAATTCTGCAAATGTTGTTGCGTCAGTAATAATGCCGGCTGGCTGTCCGACAGTTGATAAGCCAGTCGTTCGGTCGGGTATTCCGGATCGAGCGGAACATAGCCGGCTCCCGCTTTAAGAATAGCGTACAGACCAATAATCAAATCCAGACTGCGCTCAACACAAATCGCGATGCGATCATCGGGGCGTACACCCTCGGCAATCAGTTGGTGAGCCAGTTGGTTGGCATGGCGGTTCAGTGCCGCATAACTCAGTTCGTGTTCACCAAATACCAGCGCAATGGCATCCGGTGTACGCCCTGCCTGTTGTTCAAACAGTTGGTGGATTAAGGTGTTTTGCGGATATTCAATATCAGTATTATTAAATGCTTCCAGTAATTGGGTGCGCTCAGTCAGTGACAGAATGTCGATTGACTCAATGGCTTGCTCAGGTGCAGATTGCAGCGCTGCCACAATGCCTTCTAGCGCCGTATTCATATAGGCATTAATACGAGCCGGATTAATTTGCTGGCTGCATTGTGCCGTGAGCGCAAATCCGTCATCAAAATCATCCACATCCAGTGACAAGGGGTAATTACTGCGCTCTTCACCCTCTAGCTCGTCAATGCCTTCCCAGGCGATTGAAGCCACCTGTTCATCTTCCCCTGGGCTATGGCGGAAATTAAGCAGGCTGTTAAACAGCGGTAATGGTGCCTGAATGCTACTGCAACGTTGGGCGACAGCCAGAGGTGCCTGCTCATGTTCCAGCAGTGCGGTTAACTGCTGATAAGTTTCCTGCACCGCTTGCTTAACGGTACGTGCCTGTAACTTAACGCGAATAGGTAAGGTATTAATAAACATCCCCAGCACTTCGGATGCGCCAATCCCACCTTGTAACCGCCCCAACAGAACGGTGCCGAATACGACATCATTGCGTCCACTGCATCGCGCCAGAACTTGTGCCCAAGCCACATGAAACAGTACGGCGGCACTCATACCCAATTGACGGGCGCAATCACGGAGACTTTGGGCTAGTTTGCTATCCAGAGTGAGAACGTTTTCTTCTATCTCATTGAGACTGCCACCTTGTACATCAAGCAACCCAAATGGCAAGGTGGGTTCTTCCACATCTCCCAATAATTCGCGGAAATAGTTTTGGTGAACTTCCAACGGCACGTTGCGGATCTGCGCGATAAAGTTTCGGTAAGGCAGTGGCATTGGTAAATTTTCACTTTCCCCCAAAAGCAAGGTTTGTATTTCACTGAATATCATATCCAGTGATATGTGATCACAAACTAAGTGGTGATACAGCAAGGAGAGTAGCCATTGATCGGAAGCGGGATCTTTGGCTATATGAGCAGCTAACAGTGGTGCTTTGGTTATATCCATCCGTATTGCACGGGGATCAGTAAGGCGGCGTAGCTGGGTTTCTGGGGATTCCTCTGCCGATAGCGTGAGTTTAATAATTGGCAACGGTGCATGACGATAGACGATTTGTACTGGTTTAAGAAGCTCTTTCCAGTAAACGGCGCTGCGCAGAATATCGTGTCGGTCAATCACCCGCTGCAACGCCTGCAAGAAACTCTCCAACCGCGTCCGGCTGTCGAAAATCATCAAATGGTTGTCCAGATAGAGATCACCTTCGGTTTCCAGCAAATGCTGGAACAGGATACCTTCTTGTAATGGCCCCAATGGATAAATATCCTGAATGTTGGGAATTCCCCCTGTTACATGGGAAACAATCTGATCTATCTGATCTTGAGTTAATTCCACCAGTGGCAGCATATCTGGTGTAATGACCGAGCTGTCTTCTTTAATCAGGTTAGGCGGGACGTTCTGTAGGGTTGTTTTCTGAGTGTTATTGTGACGGATTAGGGTGCTCATAGCCGTCAGAGTAGGGGCAGAGAAGACCGCGTTGACATCCAGAGACAGGTCGTGGAGACGTAGTTGCTCAATCAAATTGACCACGAGCAGAGAATGGCCGCCGAGTTCAAAGAAATTGTCTTGTCGCCCGACTTGTCCCACATTGAGCAGGGATTGCCAGATTGCCGCCAGCGTTATTTCAACCTCACCTTGTGGCACTTCGTATTCACGGCTGACGATGGCACTGCAATCCAGTGCCGGCAGGGCTTTGCGATCCAGTTTACCGTTAGCGGACATCGGGAATGCGTCCAGAATAACAAAGGCACTGGGTAGCATATGTTCCATCAATCGGGTGCTCAGTTGCTTACGTAATTCAGCCGGACTGAGTGTCATACCAGTTTTTGGGATCACATAGGCGATTAAACGCTTGTCACCGGTTTCTTCTTCACGGGCGATCACCACGGCATCACTGACACCTTCGCAAGCCGCCAGTTGCGCTTCAATTTCGCCTAATTCAATGCGGAAACCGCGTAGCTTGACCTGAAAATCATTGCGCCCTAAATATTCAATTGTGCCATTGGGTCGCCAGCGCCCCAGATCGCCGGTTTTATACATACGCGCATCGGGCTGGGGGCTAAACGGATCTGCCACAAATTTCTCCGCGGTTAAATCCGGGCGATTGAGATAGCCACGGGCTACGCCTGCGCCGGCAATATGAATTTCACCACTGACACCAATAGGAACCGGCTGACCATGTGTATCCAGAATATAAATACGGGTATTGGGCAGCGGATAACCAATCGGAATAACACCGTTGAGGTGCGATGAATTTTGATGATCCAATGTCAGTGTAGTGGCAATCACCGTGGTTTCGGTGGGGCCATACGAGTTAATCCAGCGGCAGGATTGGGTTTCAGGGTGAGACAACCAATGGATTAAATGGCGGTACTCCGCTTTTTCACCGCCCACAATAAGGGTGTGCAGATACGGGCTAAAGCCACTGCGTCCTGCCATCATTTCCTGTACCCAGTGGTGCCAGAAGGCGGTGGGCATATCCATAATGGTGATCTTCTGCTCACGCAGGAAGGTGACAAAAGTGGTATCCGGTATCCGAATATGGGGCGGACGCAGAACCAGTGTTGCTCCCGATGCCAGAGTGGGGAAAATATCGGATACCGAGGTATCAAACGCGATGGTCGCAAATTGCAGGATACGATCCCCCAATTGTGGTTTGCTGGTCTGGTGCTGGGCATGGATAAAGTTCACCACATTACGGTGTTCCAGCATCACGCCTTTGGGCTGACCGGTGGAGCCGGAAGTATAGATAATATAAGCCAAATGGTGCGGATTAAGCCCTGATTGGTTGGCATCAGGATTATGGGCTGGATGTTTTGCCACGCTATCCCGATTGTGTTGATCATCCAGCAACCAAACAGGGGTATTCTGTATTGGCAAGCGAGCCTGTAGATGCTGTTGAGTCAGCAATAACACCGGCTGGCTGTCCGACAGTTGATAAGCCAGACGTTCGGCCGGGTATTCTGGGTCGAGCGGAATATAGCCGGCCCCCGCTTTAAGGATAGCGTACAGACCAATGATCATATCCAGACTGCGGTCAGCACAGATTGCCACGCGATCATCGGGACGAACACCAGAAGCGATCAAATAATGCGCCAATTGGTTGGCGTGGTGGTTTAGTTCTGCATAACTCAGTTGGCTATCACCAAACACTAACGCCGTGGTGTCAGGGGTTTGTTCCACTTGTTGTTCAAACAGTTGATGGATCAATAACGTTTGTGGGTATGGGAAGGCGGTATCATTGAAATTGTCTAACACTTGAGTGCGTTGGTGTGGTTGCAATAGTGGTAAACTTTCCACCGGTTGCGAATCATCTTTAACCATCGCGGTCAGCAGGGTTTGCAGGTAACTGGCGATACGTTCAACACTGGTATGGTCAAACAGATCACTGGAATATTCCAGGCCACCCACTAAGCCATTTTCAGTATCATTTATCGAGAGGGACAGATCGAAATGCGAGCTGTTTTCGGCCAGATTGATTTCACTAATAGTGATATCCGGCAATGCTATATTTTGCTGTCCAGGGGTATTATCCACTGACATCATAACCTGAAAAATCGGGCTATGACTGAGACTACGTGGCGGTTTTAGTACCTCGACCAACTGTTCGAATGGCAGATCTTGATGTGCGTAGGCGTTCAGTGCATGGGCCTTAACTCTGGCTAGTAGAGCGCTGACCGTTGGATTGTCATCTATTTGAATTCGCAAAGCCAGTGTGTTAACAAAAAATCCAATCAACGGCTCTAATTCGCTGTATTGGCGATTAGCGACAGGTGTGCCAATCACCAGATCTTTCTGCCCACTAAGACGGGAAAGCAAAGTAATCCATCCTGCCATCAGGGTCATGAATAACGTTGTCCCGTGACGCTGGCTAAGGCTTCTTAATCCGCCACTCAATTCCGGTGACAGAGTGATATCAACATACCCTCCGGCATAACTTTGTTTCTCTGGGCGTGGCCTGTCTGCTGGCAGTTCTAAAAGTGCAGGCGCACCCTGTAACGTATCGCGCCAGAAATTCACCTGTTTTTCCAGAACCTCTCCCTGTAGCCACTCTCTTTGCCAAAGGGCATAGTCAGCATATTGGAGTGTCAAAGCAGGCAGGGGATCACCTTGTCCTTCGCTGAACGCATGATAAAGCGTGGAAAGCTCCTGCATCAGGATATTAAGAGACCAACCATCGGAAATAATATGATGCTGGGTTAATAGCAGGATATGTTCATTTTCAGCCAGCCGCAACAGGCGCCCCCTGATTAGGGGGCCTTGTGCAAAGTCAAATGGTTGGCTGGTTTCACGCTGGATTGTCTCTTCGATGATAATTTGTTGCTTTTGCGCAGGCAGATGGCTGAGATCTTCCACTGCCAAAGGGAAGCCACTATCTGGTTTTCCAATAAATTGCAAGGCTTGGCTCTCGACCATTTTGATAGTCGTACGCAGAATTTCATGACGGGCAACAATTCTGTTGAGTGCGTCTTGCAGGGCATCTAAATTCAGGTAACCTTGCAGACGCAGACCACCCGGAATGTGGTATGCCGTTTGTGCTGCTGGATCTAACTGCGTCAAGAGCCATAAGCGTTGCTGTGCCCAGGATAGGGGAAGCATTTGCTGATCAGCATTTCTCGGTATAATTTGCCTTTTTTCTCCGATCTGCTTGTTTTCCCCAATTTGACTGTTTTCAATGCGTTCTTTAATTTTTTTCTGGAGTACCGCTTGTCTTAATTCAAGTAGGCTTAGTTCTTTATTACTCATTTAATTAATTATCTCCATTTAGCAGGGCACGCAGTTCATCTTCGGACAAGTTTTCCAGTTCTTGTTGCAGCAATTCGATATCTTCTTGTGCGAAAAAGGTTTCGATCTGTCTTGATGCGATAAGCTCGGCGAGTTCAGAAAGTTCTGGATGGGTAAATATGTCTTGAATGGACACTTCAAGATGGAATGCATCACGCAATCTTGCCATTAACTGAATGATTGATAGGGAATTTCCACCCAGGTCAAAGAAGCTGTCATGGCGTCCTATTTGTTTTAACCCCAATAAATTCTGTAGGATGGTGGCAATTTGCTGTTCGATTTCACCTTGGGGCGCTTCGTATTCATGGCTGGCAATGGCGAAACGATCGGGCGCTGGCAGTGCTTTGCGATCTAGTTTGCCGTTTCCGGTGAGCGGGAAGGCTTCCAGCACAACAAACGCGCCAGGCACCATATAGCTAGCCAGACGGTGATTCAGTTGTTCACGCAGGCTATTGGCTTCTGGCGTGAAACCAGATTGTGGAATGACATAAGCTACCAGACGTTTGTCGCCGGTTTCTTCTTCACGGGCGATCACTACGGCATCTCTGACTCCTTCACAGGCGGCCAGTTGTGCTTCAATTTCCCCCAATTCAATGCGGAAGCCGCGTATCTTGACTTGAAAATCGTTGCGTCCCAGATACTCAATCATACCGTTTGGCAACCAGCGCCCTAAGTCACCGGTTTTGTACATGCGCGCATTTGGCTGTGCGCTGAATGGATCGGCAACAAATTTCTCCGCTGTCATCTCCGGCTTATTCAGATAACCCCGTGCGACACCTAAACCAGCGATGTGAATTTCACCACGGACACCAATAGGAACCGGTTGACCGAGGGTATCCAAAATATAGATACGAGTATTGGGCAATGGGCAACCAATCGGAATCTGGTCATTGATATATGGAACTTGCTTGTTATCTATCGCCAGTTTATCTACGGTCAATGTGGTGGCAATAACGGTGGTTTCAGTCGGGCCATAGGAGTTAATCCAGCGGCAGGATTGAGTTTCCGAGTGAGACAGCCAGTTCATTAAATGACGATGCTCTGCTTTCTCACCGCCCACAATGATGGTGTGCAGAGATGAGCTGAAACCACTGCGTCCCGCCATCATCTCCTGTACCCAGTGATGCCAAAAAGCAGTCGGCATATCCATAATGGTGATCTTCTGTTCACGCAGGAACGAGACAAACGCCATATCCGGTATGCGGATATGCGGCGGGCGCAGAACCAGTGTCGCGCCGGATGCCAGGGTTGGGAAAATATCCGATACCGACGTATCAAACGCCACAGTGGCAAATTGCAGAATACGATCACCCAATTGTGGCTGGCTGGTCTGGCGTTGAGCATGGATAAAGTTCACCACATTGCGGTGTTCCAGCATCACGCCTTTAGGTTGTCCGGTGGAGCCGGAGGTATAGATGATATAGGCCAGATGGTGTGGTTGAAGTCCCATTTGGCGAACATCCGGGTTATGAGTAGGTTGTTGTGCTACCGCGTTACGATGGCTGTCATCATCCAACAACAAGGTTGGAATATCCTGTACCGGTAAATGTGCTTGCAAATGGCGCTGAGTCAACAGCCAGGCCGGTTTACTGTCTGACAACTGATAAGCCAGTCGTTCTGCGGGGTATTCTGGATCAAGCGGAATATAACCTGCGCCTGCTTTAAGGATGCCATACATGCCAATAATCATATCCAGACTGCGGTCGGCACAGATAGCAATGCGATCATCGGGGCGTACACCAGATGCAATTAGATGATGAGCCAGTTGATTAGCATGGTGGTTCAGTTCGGCATAACTCAATTGATTTTCACCAAACACTAATGCGGTGACATCAGGTGTCCGTTCCACTTGCTGTTCAAATAGTCGGTGGATTAAAACATTTGGCGGAAGATCGACGGCAGTATCGTTGAATGTTTCCAATACCTGAGTGCGTTCTTCTGGGGACAAGATATCGAGTGATTCTATTTTCTGTTCCGGTGCGTGTTGCAGGGCTGCGATAGTTCCTCTTAAAGCCATATCCATATAGGCGTTGATACGCGCCGGATTAATCTGCTGACAGCACTGTGCGGTGAGTGCAAATCCATCATCAAAGTCATCTACATCCAGTGACAGTGGATAGTTACTGCGTTCTTCACCCCTGAGTATCTGTACACCTTCCCATGTTAACGATGCAGATTGAGATGTATTACGTGGGCTATGGCGGAAGTTCAGCAAGCTGTTAAACAACGGTAATGGTGCCTGAATGCCACTGCAACGCTGGGCAACGGCCAATGATGCTTGCTCGTGATCGAGCAATTCACTGAGTTGTTGATGGGTTTCCCTGACTGCCTGCTTAACAGTACGCTCCTGTAATCGAATGCGGATAGGCAAGGTATTGATAAACATACCAAGTACTTCGGAAGCCCCGACTCCGCCTTGTAAGCGTCCCAGTAGAACCGTGCCAAACACTACATCACTTCGCCCACTGCATCGGGCTAATACTTGTGCCCATGCGACATGGAACAGCACTGCGGCACTCATGCCAAGTTGACGGGCGCAGTTACGCAGGTTGTGGGCGAATTCGCTATCCAGTGTGATGGTATTCTCTACGATTTCATTGCGGTTTGTTTCATTGAGATCGTCAAGTAATCCAAAGGGCAGAGTTGGCTCTTCAACATCCCCAAGTTGTTCGCGGAAATAGGCTTGATGGATTTCCTGCGGCACACTGCGGATATGGGCGATAAAATTACGGTAAGGCAGGGGAACAGGAAGGCTATCACTTTCTCTCAAGATCAGCGTATTAATCTCATTGAAGATCATGCTTAATGAAATGTGGTCGCAAACTAAATGGTGGTGCAATAAGGAGAGCAGCCACTGTCCAGATTCAGGATCTTGGGCAATATGTGCCGCCAGAAGTGGTGCTTTGGTGATCTCCATGCGCACCGTATGTGGATCAGTGAGATGGCGTAATTGCGCTTCTGTTAACAACGTGTGTTCAATAATCGGCAGCGGTGCATGACGATAGACAACCTGAACAGGTTCTGGCAATTCTTGCCAATGCACAGCACTGCGCAGGATATCGTGCCGATCAATGACTTGTTGGAATACCTGTAAGAAAGTATCTAAACGTGTTCGGCTATCAAACGCCATAAGCTGATTGTCTAGGTAGATATCGCCTTCGGTTTGCAGCAAATGGTGGAACAGAATACCTGCCTGTAATGGCCCCAGTGGGTAGATATCCTGAATATTGGCAGCACCTCCCGGAACGAGATTGACAATCTCCTCAATTTGGTTTTGTGTTAACTTCACCAGGGGCAGCATGTTTGGGGTAATCATCTGGCTGTCTTCATGGATCAGGTTTGGTGGAACCCCCAATTCTGTGACACCTTGAGCGGTTTTTTGATTTAAACGAGCACTCATGGTTGCCAAGGTTGGTGCAGAGAAGACCGTGCTAACATCAAGGAATAAGTCATGCTGGCGTAATTCCTCGATCAGATTGACTACCAGTAAAGAGTGCCCACCCAGTTCAAAGAAATTGTCATGGCGTCCCACTTGCTCCAGACCCAGCAGGAATTGCCAAACTGTGGCCAGAGTTTGTTCAGTTTTTCCTTGTGGCGCTTCGTACTTGCGACTGACTATGGCAGCGCTATCCGGTGCGGGCAGGGCTTTGCGATCCAGCTTGCCATTGGTGGTTAGCGGAAAAGCATCAAGTATGACAAAGGCACTAGGGAGCATGTGTTCCATCAAACTGGAACTCAATTGCTCACGCAAGCAGGCGGGATTGAGTGTGATCCCTGATTGTGGGATGAGGTAAGCAACCAGACGCTTATCACCGGTTTCCTCTTCACGGGCGATCACTACCGCATCCATGACACCTTCACAAGCCACCAGTCGGGTTTCAATTTCTCCCAGTTCAACACGGAAGCCACGGATCTTGACCTGAAAATCATTGCGCCCCAGATATTCAATCATGCCGTTGGGCAACCAGCGTCCCAAATCCCCCGTTTTATACATACGGGCATCTGCTTGTTCGCTAAACGGATCAGAGATAAATTTCTCTGCCGATACTTCGGGGCGATTCAGATAACCACGGGCAACACCGGCACCGGCAATATGGATTTCTCCACTTACCCCAATGGGAACTGGCTGTCCCTGTCCATCCAGAATATAAATGCGGGTATTAGGTAGCGGATAGCCAATCGGGATAATATTTTCGACGTACGGTAGATCTTGGCTGTCCAGTTTCAGGGTTGTGGCAATAACGGTGGTTTCAGTCGGACCATAGGAGTTGATCCAGCGGCAGGATTGGGTTTCTGGGCTGGATCGCCAATTCATTAAATGGCGGTATTCCGCTTTTTCACCACCTACAATAAGGGTGTGCAGATAAGGGCTGAAACCACTGCGGCCTGCCATCATCTCCTGTACCCAGTGGTGCCAAAAAGCAGTCGGCATATCCATAATGGTGATCTTCTGTTCACGCAGGAACGAGACAAACGCCATATCCGGTATGCGGATATGCGGCGGGCGCAGAACCAGTGTCGCGCCGGATGCCAGGGTCGGGAAAATATCCGATACCGACGTATCAAACGCCACAGTGGCAAATTGCAGAATACGATCACCCAATTGTGGCTGGCTGGTCTGGCGTTGAGCATGGATAAAGTTCACCACATTGCGGTGTTCCAGCATCACGCCTTTAGGTTGTCCGGTGGAGCCGGAGGTATAGATGATATAGGCCAGATGGTGTGGTTGAAGTCCCATTTGGCGAACATCCGGGTTATGAGTAGGTTGTTGTGCTACCGCGTTACGATGGCTGTCATCATCCAACAACAAGGTTGGAATATCCTGTACCGGTAAATGTGCTTGCAAATGGCGCTGAGTCAACAGCCAGGCCGGTTTACTGTCTGACAACTGATAAGCCAGTCGTTCTGCGGGGTATTCTGGATCAAGCGGAATATAACCTGCGCCTGCTTTAAGGATGCCATACATGCCAATAATCATATCCAGACTGCGCTCAACACAGATAGCAATGCGATCATCAGGACGCACGCCGGATGCCATCAGATAATGAGCTAACTGGTTGGCGTGGTGATTCAGTTCGGTATAACTCAATACGTTTTCACCGAATATTAACGCAGTGGCATCCGGTGTCTGCGTTACCTGGTGTTCGAACAGTGAGTGGATCAGTATATCTTGCGGATAGGCCTGAGCGGTATGGTTGAAATCCACCAATAATTGCTTGCGTTGTTGCGGTTGCAGCAACGGTAAATCTTGTACTCGCAGAGAATCATCAGCAACCATCGCTGCTAACAGGGTTTGCAGGTAGCTTGCGAGCCGTTCAATGCTGGCACGATCAAACAGATCACTGGCATATTCCAATTCACAGACTAACCCATTATCGGTATCGTTTATGGAAAGTGACAGATCAAAATGGGTGCTTCTTCGGGTTAACGGCAGTTCATCTAGCGCTAAACCGGGTAATTCAAGGGATTGTTGTATTGGTGTGTTATCCAGCGCGAGCATGACCTGAAAGATCGGGCTATAACTCAGGCTACGTGGCGGTTGTAACGCTTCGACCAATTGCTCAAAGGGTAAATCTTGGTGTACATAGGCTGCCAGTGCATGGGCTTTGACTTGTGCCAATAACGCGCTAACGGTAGGGTTATCTTCCAGTTTCACCCTGAGCGCCAGCGTATTGGCAAAGAAACCGATCAACGGTTCTAATTCGCGGTGCTGTCGGTTGGCGATAGGTGTTCCAATAACAATATCTTGTTGACCACTGATGCGGGCAAGCAAGACTGACCATGCAGACAGCAATGTCATGAATAATGTGGAACTATGGCGCTGGCTCAATGCCTTTAAGCCATCACTTAATGCTGACGAAAGAGTGAATGCCACTTGATCCCCGTGGTAACTCTGAACCGCAGGACGCACTCTGTCTGTCGGCAGTTCCAATAATGCAGGGGCGGCTTGCAGTGTTTTTCGCCAGAAACTGACCTGTTTTTCCAGCACTTCACCCTGTAGCCATTGTCGCTGCCAGAGAGCATAGTCAGCATATTGTATTGTCAGTGCAGGCAATGGATCGTCTTGTCCCTGAATGAAAGCACGGTAGAGGGTGGTCAATTCATATATCAGGATGTTCAATGACCAGCCATCCGAAATCATGTGGTGCTGAGTCAACAACAGAACATATTCATCATCAGTGAGTTTCAGCAATTGTCCGCGAATTAGTGGCTCCAGAGCAAAATCAAAGGGATGGTTAGTTTCAAATTGAGCGGTTGCATCAATAGCAGCCCGTTTTTCTGCCTCATCTAACTGACTGAGATCTTTAATGGTTAAATTGAAGCCACGATCTGCATTGGCAATCACTTGCTGGGCTGTACTCTCTTCCATTTTGATAGTTGTACGCAGGATTTCATGGCGGGCAACGATCCTGTCCAGAGATGCTTGCAGCGCATTCAGGTTTAGCTGTCCTTTCAGACGCAATCCGCCAGAGATGTGATATGCCGTCTGAGCGGCAGGATCTAACTGTGCCAAGAACCACAGACGTTGTTGCGCCCAGGAGAGGGGCAGAACTTGTTGCCGGTCGGCGGGTAATATCGCCGGTTGTGTAGAATGCTGTGTAGGCTGATTGGCTGTATCCAGTGAATGTGCCAAGTCTGACAAAATTGGATGGGTGAAGAGCTCTTGCAAGTCCACTTGGCTGTTGAAAACCTGGCGTAAGCGGGCAGCCATTTGTACTGTCAGCAAAGAGTGACCACCCAATTCAAAGAAATTGTCATGACGTCCCACTTGCTCCAGCCCAAGCAGAGATTGCCAGACTTCCGCCAGTTTCTGCTCAATTTCCCCTTGAGGAGCCTCGTATTCACGGCTGGCGATGGCAGTATGATCGGGTGCAGGCAGGGCCTTGCGATCTAATTTACCACTACCGGTCAGAGGAAATGCATCCAGTATGACAAAGGCACTGGGGATCATGTGTTCCATCAAATGGATGCTTAATTGTTCACGTAGGTGGGAAGGTGTAAGCGTAACACCAGGTTGTGGTATCAGGTAAGCGACCAGACGCTTGTCGCCAGACATTTCTTCACGGGCAATGACCACAACATCTTTGACTCCGTCGCAGGTTGCCAATTGCGCTTCGATTTCTCCCAATTCAACACGGAAGCCACGCAGTTTGACCTGAAAATCATTGCGCCCTAAATATTCAATGTTGCCGTCTGGCAGCCAGCGTCCCAGATCACCGCTTTTATACAGGCGAGCATCAGGCTCTTTGCTGAATGGATCGGATACGAAGCGTTCTGCTGTCAGTTTCGGTTGGTTTAAGTAACCACGAGCAACACCGGCACCGCCAATATAAATCTCTCCACTAACCCCGATGGGAACGGGTTGGCCGAAGGGATCGAGAATATAAATACACGAGTTAGCGTTGGGGCGGCCAATGGGAATGTTGTTAACAATTTCGGTGGAGGAACCACCATTTAGTATCAGTGAAGTCACGATAACGGTGGTTTCAGTTGGGCCATAAGTGTTGATCCAACGGCAGAATTGCGTTTCTGGCAATGATTGCCAGTCTACCCAGTGGCGATATTCTGCTTTTTCACCACCAACAATAACCGTATGCAGGTAAGGGCTGAAACCTGTACGATCGGCTTTTATCTCTTGTACCCATTGATGCCAGAACGCAGTCGGTACATCCATGATGCTGATCTTTTGTTGCCGTAAAAAGTCAATAAACTCCGTATCTGGCACACGGATATGGGCAGGACGCAGGACTAAAGTCGCACCCGCAGCCAGTGTTGGAAAAATATCCGATACGGAGGTATCAAATGCCATAGTCGCAAATTGCAAAATGCGATCCCCTGGTTGGGGTTGGCTGATTTGATGTTGAGCATGAATAAAGTTGACAACATTGCGGTGTTCCAGCATCACCCCTTTGGGCAATCCGGTTGAACCAGAGGTGTAGATAATGTAGGCCAGATGGTGTGGCAGCAGCCCTAACTGGCTGGCATCAGGATTATGGTTTGGCTGTTGTGCCACCATATTTAGATGATTTTCATCATCCAGTAACCAGATCGGAACTTCTGTTGACGGTAAATTCGCCTGTAAATGTTTTTCGGTCAGCAATAACACTGGTGTGCTGTCTGATAACTGATAAGCCAGTCGTTCGGCAGGATATTCTGGATCGAATGGAACGTAACCTGCCCCTGCTTTGAGAATGCCCAACATACCAATGATCATATTCAGGCTGCGCCTGACACACAGTGCCACGCGGTCGTCTGGGCGTATACCAAAGGCAATCAGGCTGTGAGCCAGTTGGTTGGCTCGTTGGTTCAACTCTGCATAACTCAGTTGCGTATTTTGATACACCAAGGCAATGGCATCAGGCATCGACTCTGCTTGCTGTTCAAATAGCTGGTGGATCAATTTGTCTTGTGGGTAGGTGAGGGCAGTGTCATTAAAATTCACCAACAATTGTTGGTGCTGTTGGGGGGTTATCAGTGGTAGTTCAGCCACTCGTTGGTTATCATCAGCCACCATTGCCGCCAGCAGAGTGTTTAAATGGCTGACCATACGTTCAATCGTGGCGTGATCGAACAGATCACGGGCATATTCCAGATCACCTGCTAACCCATTTTCAGTTTCATCCAGGGTTAATGTCAGGTCAAAGTAAGAACTATCCCTGATTAATGGCCGTTCATTTAATACCAATCCCGGCAGTTCGAAATGCCGTTGTCCTGGCGTATTATTGGTTGCCAGCATAACCTGAAAAATGGGGCTATGACTCAGGCTGCGCGGAGGTTGTAAGATTTCGACCAAGTGTTCGAAGGGCAGGTCTTGATGGGCAAATGCGTTGATTGCTTGTTCTTTTACTCGTGCGAGGAGTTCACTGACACTTGGGTTATCATGCAACTGCACACGTAATGCTAATGTATTGGCAAAAAAGCCGATTAAAGGGGCTAATTCAGGTTGTTGACGATTAGCAATGGGAGTACCAATCACAATATCATCCTGACCACTGAGGCGGCAGAGCAATGTCGCCCATCCCGCCAACAACGTCATAAAGAAGGTTGTTCCGTGACGTTGGCTGAGTGCTTTTAAACCTGCCTGTAATGCAGGAGGTAGAGCAATATTGACACGTCCGCCGAGATAGCTTTGCTTTGCAGGACGTAGGCGGTCGGTAGGCAATTCCAGAAGTGCGGGAGCACCTTGCAGGGTGTTACGCCAGAATTCGATCTGTCTTTCCAGCATCTCCCCTTGTAACCCATTTTTCTGCCAGAGAACATAATCAGCATACTGAATGGTCAGGGCTGGCATTGGATCTGGCTGTCCTTGACAGAATGCGCAATAAAGTGTGGACAATTCTTGCATAAAGAGACTAACTGACCAGCCATCAGAGATAATATGGTGCTGAGTTAACAGCAGGATATGCTGATCTTCTGCCAGTTTTAGCAGACGTCCCCGTGCTAATGGACCATGAACAAAATCAAAAGGATGGTTTGCCTCAAGATAGGCTACTTTTTCAATTGCGGCTTGTTGTTCTGACTCAGTTCCTTCGGAATAAGGCTGGCTGAAATCTTCTTGTATCAGAGGAAAGCCACAATCTGCATCATGAATGATTTGTTGTGCTTCGCCTTCTACCGTCACGATTGTGGTACGCAGAATTTCATGGCGCGCCACAATACGATCCAAGGCCGCTTGCAAGGCATTCAGGTTCAGTACGCCTTGCAGGTTCAACCCTACTGACATATGGTATGCCGTTTGTGCAGCAGGATCTAATTGAGCAAGGAACCATAAACGTTGTTGTGTCCAGGATAATGGCACACCGTTATCACGCGGTTGAGTCGTAATTGTGGTTTTTTGTGTCGATTCGCGGGTTAGTTTTGCTGATTTGGCTAACTCAAGTAGTCTTCTGCGTTCCGCTAATGGTAGAGATGAAAGCTCGTTATTATTCATTTGATTATCACCACTTAAAACAAGGTAAATTAAAACCTAATTCATTGATTTATAAACATCTTGCAGAGACTCTGAATCAAATTGCAGTAATAGAGAGTCGATAATGCATTCTTCAAGTTGACAAAGGGTTGGGTGGGAAAACAGTTGATGAAGAGATAATTCAACATCAAATGTTTGTTTTATTTGCGACTGTAGCTGTAGCACTAACAGTGAATGACCACCCAATTCAAAGAAGTTGTCATAGCGGCTAACCCGATCCAGTCCTAATAACGCTTGCCAAATGGCAGCCAACTGCTCTTCGGTTTCACCTTCTGGAGCCGCATATTCACGACTTGACATGGCAACGTGATCGGGAGCAGGCAGAGCCTTGCGATCGAGTTTGCCATTGGGAGAGAGAGGAAACGCCTCCATCACGACAAAGGCACTCGGTATCATATAGTCGGCAAGATTTCGGCTTAATTGCTCACGCAGTTGAGAAATGCTCGGTATGCTATCCTGATTTGGGATCAAATAGGCAACCAGTCGCTTGTCATTGGTTCCATTTTCACGGGCAACAACCACAGCTTCACGAATGCCGGCACATTGGGTCAGGCGAGTTTCAATTTCACCCAGTTCAATGCGTAATCCGCGAATTTTGACCTGAAAATCATTGCGTCCCAGATAGGTGATACTGCCGTCTGGTAGCCAACGTCCCAGATCGCCAGTTTTATACAGGCGAGCAGCAGGATCGGTATTGAATGGGTCGTTAATAAAACGTTCAGCAGTCAACTCAGGCAGATTCAAATAGCCGCGGGCAACACCCACGCCGCCGATATAAATTTCCCCTGCCATACCAATTGGAACGGGTTCTCCGTGGGTATCGAGAATATAGATTTGGATATTGGCAATAGGATGCCCAATCGGCACTTGCCCGATATAGCGATCCTGAACACATTGCCAGGCAGTGACATCAATGGCTGCCTCGGTGGGTCCATATAAATTATGCAGTTCACTGTGAGACAGATGGGACAGACAGTGTTGTTGCAAGGCATAAGGCAGTGCTTCTCCACTGCATAAAATTTGGCGCAGAGAAAGGCAGCGTCCGGCCGGAATGTAATGGAGAAAACTTTGCAACATGGAAGGCACAAAATGGATTGTCGTGATATGACGGTTTTCTATTTCTTCCAATAAATAATGTGGTTCTTTATGACCGCCGGGACGAGCCATCACTAATTGAGCCCCAGACATCAGGGGAAGGAAGAATTCCCAAACAGAAACATCAAAACTAAACGGCGTTTTTTGTAAAACGCGATCTTGCGGGGTTAATTGATAAGTATCTTGTGCCCAGAGCAAACGGTTAACCACACTGCGGTGCTCATTCATCACGCCTTTGGGTAATCCCGTTGAGCCTGAGGTGTAGAGTACATAGGCCAGATGACGCGATGTCAGTCCTAAATAAGAGGCCTCTAAGTTATCGTCATTCTGGCAGGCAATATTGGCCTGAACGGTGGGATTATCTAAAAACCAGACAGGAATTTCGGTCACGGGCAGTTGTTCTTGTAAACCATGATGGGTCAGCAGAACCACAGGTTCACTGTCTGCCAGGATATAAGCGAGCCTGTCTGTGGGATATTCAGGATCGAGTGGCACATAAGCAGCCCCCGCTTTTAAAATCCCCAGCAGACTAATGACCATATCCAGACTGCGCTCCATACAAATGGCGACGCGATCATCGGGAT
The DNA here is from genome assembly GCF_036512875.1 of Xenorhabdus taiwanensis. Lineage (GTDB taxonomy): Bacteria > Pseudomonadota > Gammaproteobacteria > Enterobacterales > Enterobacteriaceae > Xenorhabdus > Xenorhabdus taiwanensis. The sequence goes on from NZ_AP028978.1 coordinate 2,799,072, forward strand.
GAATTCCCGCTGCGACAAGGGCATGAGCTAGTTGGTTAGCCCGCTGATTCAATGCCATATAACTGAGTTGAGTATTCCCATACAGCAGAGCAATTGCCGTTGGGTTGCGTGCTGCTTGTTGCTCAACAAATTGATGGATTAAAGCGTGCTGCGGAAAGGGTTTGTTGGTATTGTTGAAATCGTGAAGAACTTGCTGACGTGCCTGTTCATCCATCAATGGCAACCGAACAATTGTCTGCTGTTCGTCATCGACCATCGCTTCCAGCAGTGTTAAGAGGTTCTGCATAAGCTGGGAAATGAATGCTGCATCAAATATTGCAGTATCATAATAAAAGGTATAACCAATATGATCGCCGGATTCTAAGACATTTATCATCAATGGAACGGAAACATCGGCATAGAGAGGATACGGAAAAGGCCGTAACTCTGCATTTCCCCACTGTACCGTGACATCGTCATCTTCCGCCATCCAGAGAGTGGTCAGGTCACCGATATATCTGGCTTTTTGGAATATCATGACTGTCTGGAAAACGGGATGAGTTTCTGTATTGCGTTGCAGTTTCAGTTGTTCCAGTACCTTAGAGAACGGATATTTCTGGTTTTCAATACCCTGCCGGATGGTTTTGGTCGCCTGTGTGATATGTTCCTGTACTGTCATATCACCGTTTATCTGGCAGCGTAAAGCAACCGGATTGATAAACTCGCCAACCAATTTTCCCCAACGAGCCCGACCTCTTCCCGGTAAGATAGAACCGATAATGACATCATCCACTTCGGTATAACGGCTCAGAAGAATTTGATAGGCAGCCAGAAAAACAGCAAACAGGCTGTTATCATATTTCAGGGCTAGCGCTTGTAGCTTATGTGTCAGTGATTTGTTAATTATTCTCTTTAACGATATTTTTCCTGTGGCGGGCAGGGTGCTGTTTTTAGGTGGCCATTGCGAGACAGCCAAATCACCCGCCAACGTGTTTTGCCAGAATTGTTGCTGTTTTTTAGCGCTGGCACTTTTTAGCCATTGTTGTTGCCATTCCACATAATCGTGGAAACTATTTTCTGGGGCGGGTTCCAGGGGTTTTGCAGAAAGCAGCACATCAAGTTCATCTAACAGTATCCAATAAGACCAGCCATCAACCGCCAGATGATCAAAGGTCAAGACCATTATGCTTTCTTGTTGATTGCATTGATACCAACTGGCATAAACCCGAAGCGGATGGGCTAGATCAAACATATGCCAGCAATCGTCTTGAACACGTTGTTTAAGCGTTTCTTCGCTAAGATGTTGGGCATCATGTATTGTCAGTGTGATTTTAGTGCTGTCTGCGATGCAATAGCCTAATTCATCGTGGTATAGTCCAAAACTTGTCCGCAGCATCGGGTGTCTTTGTACCAATTTATTAAGAGCTTCTTCTAAACGCTTAGCGGTTAATCCTTTAATGTGAGCGCAAAATGCACTATTATTTTGACCGCGTTTGTCAGGGTCAATTTGATATTGAAACCAGCGGCTGCGTTGAGCTTCTGATAAAGGGAATGATTTCAATTTTTCAGGGTAATTCATTCTATAGCTCCCTTTTTATGGGTACATTAAAAAATAAAAACATGAGAACTGATAAAACAAAAAATCACACTTGGGTTTAAACAATAAAAATAACTGACCATTCTAATAAAAAAGAACAGTCTTATTTTTATATTTATATAATTCCTTCTTGCCGTTGATGAAATTATGTTTGTTACAAAATTAGATAATTTTACATTAAATGATTTTGTTACACATTTCTAATAATGTTTTTCTAAAATGTCTAATTTTATTATAGGCATTATGTGATAAATTTTATTGCCATTGGTGATTTTTTTGGTCACTTTGTTACTCAAAATTTTTTGTGTATAAAGTGAAATAAGAGCCTGTTTTATTAGGCTCTTTGCTGTAAACTTTATTTCATTTTATTGAATATAATGGTCCTTATGATCAACTTCTTTAATATGACCATCCTCTAATTTAATAATGCGGTCAGCTATATTAAAATAAGCATCATCATGACTAATAACCAGGACAGTTTTACCTCTGGCTTTTAATTCCGGCAGCAGCTCAGTATAGAATAAGCGTTTAAACACAGGATCCTGATCGGCTGCCCACTCATCAAACAGATAAATAGGACGGTCTTCCAGATAAGCTGAAACTAAAGCCAGTCGTTTCCGTTGACCTGCCGAAAGATTTGTCGTGGAAAATCCGCCATCAACGATTTTAACTTTGTGTGCCATGTTTAATGCTTCAATATAATGTGTTGCTTTTTCGGTGACATTCGCATCGCTGTTGAGTAACTGCTCAAATAGATGGTAATCAGAAAAAACGGCCGCAAAATGTTGACGATAATGTTCATTATTCGCTGGTGTTACTTGCACATCATTTAATGAAATAGTACCGGATTCTTGCTCAAACAGGCCAACAAGCAACATGGCGAGGGTTGTTTTCCCGCTACCATTCCCACCGACGATAAAAACAATTTCGCCTTGCGATATTTTCAAACTTAATGGACCGAGTGCAAATTGGCGATCTTCTTTATCTGTTGTGTAATGGTGGACAACATCTTTCAGTTCAATCTCGATTGATTGTTGCTGGTTAAATGGGTTTGTGCCTTCGACTTGTACCGACAGGGCTTCTTCCAGTTGGCTGTCAAGACGCCGCATTTTGTTCAATGAAACTTCCGCCTCTCTCAGTTCTGGAATTGCTCCAATAACTTCACTGATTGGACCTGATAAGAAGAGAACAAGCAGTGATACAGTAACCAATGTTGATGGTTCTTGGGGAAGCCAAATCGGGACAACAAAAATAATGATACCAATCATGACATAAAATGTAACAGAACTGGCATTAATAACCCAGGCATAGCTGGAGTTCGCTTTAACACAGATCTCCTGGAATACTTTGGCGGCAGGAGCTATTACTTTATTAATAAAAAGATTACCTTTTTGTTTATTGAGTTGCAGCTCCTTACTACCATCAATCAGGCTTTGGAAATTAAGGTATATTTTATCTATTTGATCACGCATATCTGTCATTAATTGTAATGGGTATTTTTCCCACAGATAAAACACATACATTCCGATAAGGCTGAGTGCCGCTAAAATGAGAAACAGTTGCCAGGACATCCAAGCTAAGTAACCAAAACAGGCTATGATTAGAGTGATATTACCAAAAACAGAGGGGGCTAACATAAAGGAATGTACAAAAACATCGACGTCTTTGGTTAAAACTGCCAATAAACCGTGCCGCCCAAGTTTATGCAGTTTTTTGAGTGGTGCCCGCAAAATTTTATTACTTAAACTTAGACGCAATGAAAAAACCGTGGATTGGGCTAAATGCGATAGTGTAATTTCTGACACGGTTTTAGTAATAAAAAAAATAAAACAGATGCCAAAAAAGCTCCAAAGAAATGCAATCAGGTTAATCTCTTCTGTCACGCCTTGACTGATCATCCCGACTATCGAAGCACCGGCAAACCCACTAATTAATGCGCTTATTGTCGATACCAACAGTAATACCCAAGATTGACGATATAAATAAGCTATTAGAGTCATAAAAAACAAGCCATTGTCGAAGGTTATAATTAATATGAGAATTCATATATCTGCTTACTCAATCCACTATGGTTATTTTTTTCTTATAAAACTGCAAGTGTGATTTATGGCATGGCAATATTAATAAATATAATTTTGATAAAGACTATTTTCAATATTAATAGTAACCATACATGATTACATAAATGAATTGTTTGAATGATGATAAGGGGGGGCGTGACTCCAATAGTTAGATTTCCCTATAAAGAATCGTATTCCCGTTTGATGAAAGTCCCTATCACCTTATCGTGCATCTCCCCTGATTTGGAATAACCTATCGTCCTTCGATTCAGTCTTTTTAAACGTGTATGTAATGTCAGATTGGTTCTTTCTATACGTTGGGTATAATGTTTTCCAACAATATGTTTTTCTTCAGGCAGTCGGTTGTAAGGTGCATAATCATCCGTACAGTAAAACCTGACATTAAAAGGTGATAATAACTCAAGGCGTTTGCGTAAAGTCGCCGTACTGCGATCACCCAAAACATGGGCCACGCCTCGCTAGAGGCGAGGCTCCCAGGCATACCAGAGCCAGCGTTGATTCTTTTGACTTCTCACAAATGACCATTACTCATCAACTTCACAGATAAGCTGGACTTCATTTCCCTCAAGAGGAAGGTTGGTCACATTTTTCGGGGAGAGTTTTTTAACGTGCGAATGACGGTGTTAATCCCTATCTTCAGTACACGAGCGGTATCACGAACACCGGAGTTATTCACTGCCATATCAATAATTTGCTCTTTCACGCCGGGATAACAGGCTTGATAGGCATAGTTCAGTTGAAAGGTTTTACGGCAGGCATAGCAGTGATAGCGGGGATGACCAGTACGTCCTTTTCCATGCCCTTTAACCTCTTCTGTTTTATGACAGTAACGACAAACCACATCCACTTTAGCCATCTCTCACTCCATAATAAAAAGCAGGTAATTTATCACAATATCTAACCATTGAGAGCATGACCCAATGTTATTGGCTATTAGATGAAAATTTAATTCTATATTTCATAAATCTCGCTTCAACATTGTTGTATGTTATGGTTGCGGTAACGATGACGATAAAATAGATGCTTAATGCAAGAAGATTATTGAGCAAGATATTTCCGGTGGTCAAATTTCGCCTTCCTTCTATGAGTAGAGTTAGCTCTATACCTGTTATTTTCTGGATAATAAACATTGCTGTTGTGATAATTAATATTATTGTTACATGAACCATATAAATAGAATAGGATATTTTGCCTAAATGTTGCATGTATTTATTAAGGAAAAAAGAGGAAATAACACCTTTTTGATATGCCAAAATAAAAATGGTAAGGCAATAAATGATAGTGCAAATTATTTGTTTTGATTCGTATTGGGATTTAACAAAATAAATGAGAAACGCTATACAGAGAATTTCTAAAATAGTTGCCGTAATAGCACTTATTTTTATATCAGAGAAAATTCTGAAAATGCTATAGGTAAATGCCCCTGCAAAAAAACTTGATACTCCTCGGGTAACCGCTTGTTGTAACATATGGTTGCCACTGACAAGCATCCATAAAGTGATTGCAGATATTAATAGCCATATTACAGGAGCGATATGCATTTTTCTAAAAGTGATAATTGTTAAATACAGTATAATATATGTATAGAATTCGACACTGAGACTCCACGTAGGGTAATTAAAGGTCAGATTGATATAATGTGTTGTGGGAATCCATGATTGAATTAAAAAGAGATTGGGTAAAATCTCGGAGGGTGCTGTTCTTCCGGTAAATGGTGTTTCATCAAAATGAATTCCGGAATTTTTTTGAATCAATAATCGACAAAATTCCAGAAATATAAACATCAGTAACATTAATATGTGAAGAGGGAATATTCTGAAGAACCGAGAAGACATATATGGAATGATTTTTACGTCTCTATATGCATAGGTATGTGCCAGAACAAACCCACTGAGTACAAAGAAAAGCTCTACAATAATATAACTGTTGCGAAAAGAGTGCAGTTCAGTAAATGCACCAACAATATGTAAGTGACCAGTCACAACAATTAAAGCACCGATTCCTCTGACCGCATCCAATGATTCAAATCGCTTCATCAAACCCATCTCATTCAATATGTAAATTTTAACTATGTACAATTAAAAATAACTATCTTTAAATAAAATTAATATGCTTAGTGACTTCATGTATGTAAGAAGCAGATTAATCATCACTATAAAAGAGGTGGCTGGGGTTATTTTTTATCTTAATCCGTTTTATCGTTAGTGTGTAGTATCCTGAAACAGGTATGAAATCAATATCTGCATATTGCCCATAAATTACCGGTACGGTCAAGTTTTATTTTGTGACAATAACTATGATTTATATTTAAATTAATTTAATGAAATTTTTTTTAATGTGACGGTTCTATATGATAATTCGAAATAATTTGACAGCTTATGCAGAATCTTTTTTCAAGCGTGACTATTTTTCATGTATCCTATTTGGGATGATAAAAACCTGCATTAGTAACATCAGTCGAGAAGTCTTACAGGAAATTGCCCTTGTTGCTTAGTAGCCGAAAACGCACACACTAGGAAAATCGATGTGTATGAGGTGTTTTACGCCCTGCTGTATATACTCAAGAGCGGATGCCTGTGGGGCATGCTCCCAATGATGAGATAAACTCATCGGCCAAAGTCACCTCGATCATTCATTAAAAACGGGAGCGATAATATGTAATTGTTTGATTTTAAATCAAAATATTATTTGATGGAATAAAAATCATTAATTGCAAATACATTTTTCACCTTATTGGTATAACTTATAACCATTGTTTTGAATAATTATTAAACAACAATACTCCCTCTCCGCTATCCTCAATTCCATACCTCTTTTTATTTATTTTTTTATGCATAAACGATGCATAAACTGAAAAAAATACATTTTTATAAATTGTGAAAAACATCATAAAGTAAATCAATTGTTATTATTCTGTGTTGACTTTGTTAAATATCAAAGGAATTATGAGGTCAATTCATGATCAAAAAGAATCTTGTAATAATTCATTGAGCACTTATCGAAACAATGAATTGATCTCTTAAATAAGGCCAATTGTTAAAGGTTATATTTAATAATATATAAAATTATTCTTATTTTTTTATACCTTAATCATTTGAGGAAAAACAAATGTTGAACACGATTCAAAGAAATTGGTTTGACCAGTATATGGTTCCCTGTTTTTCACCGGCAAATTTTATCCCAGTCGTTGCCAAAGGCTCGCGTGTCTGGGATCAGAATGGTAAGGAATATGTTGATTTTGCTGGTGGAATTGCTGTGAATTCACTGGGCCATGCCCATGATGAATTAAAGAGTGCATTAAATTTTCAAATGGAGAATATGTGGCATATTGGTAATGGCTATACCAATGAACCGGTTTTAAAACTGGCGAAAAATCTGGTAGAAAATACATTTGCAGATAAGATTTTTTTCTGTAATTCCGGCGCAGAAGCGAATGAAGCCGCATTAAAAATTGCCAGAAAATATGCGCTGGATAAATATGGAGATCATAAGAACGAAATTATTTCATTTGAGAACTCTTTCCACGGCAGAACATTATTTACGGTGACTGTCGGAGGGCAACCTAAATATTCTCAAGATTTTGCTCCATTACCGCAGCAAATTACTCATCTGCCATTTAACGATATTGACGCTATCAAGGCGCATATATCAGAAAAAACCTGTGCTGTGATTGTTGAGCCGATCATTGGGGAAGGGGGCGTGATCCCTGCTGAACCGGCATTTTTAAAAGTATTACGGGAGTTATGTGATCAATATCAAGCGTTATTGATTTTTGACGAAATTCAAACGGGTATTGGTCGTACCGGGTATTTATATGCCTACGAGGAGGTTGGTGTAGCGCCGGATATCTTAACCAGTGCCAAAGGGCTTGGTGGTGGATTCCCGATTGGCGCCATGTTAGTCAGGCAACATATCGCAGAGGCTTTCCAGCCGGGGTCACACGGTACAACATTTGGTGGCAATCCGCTGGCGGCAGCCGTTGCTAACAAAGTCGTTGAGTTGGTGAGTCAACCGGCGTTTCTTGCAGGGGTGCAAGAGCGTCACCATGAATTTATGCGACAGATGTCTGAGCTTAATCAGCGTTATCAGGTATTTAGTGAGTTGCGCGGCAAAGGGTTATTGTTGGGAGCCGAGTTGGTTGAAAAATATCAGGGCAAGGCGAAAAACTTGACCAATATTGCGGCGGAAGAGGGACTGATTGCTTTGATAGCTGGCCCCAATGTGTTGCGTTTTGCTCCTGCGTTAAATATCGAACAACAGGATATCAATGACGGTTTCAGCCGCCTTGAAAACGCCCTCAGGCGATTTGTTCAGGAATAGAGCCGATTTGAGGTGATACCATGATGCTATTTAGATCCGTCCAATATGAAGATTTAGAGGACATTCTTAGTCTTTCGTCCCGTGCAGGCATTGGCCTGACGACATTACCCAATAATCAGGAATATCTGACGGCACGGATTTCACGCAGTATTGATTCTTTCAACAATGCAAAGGGACGAGCACAACAAGGATTTTTATTTACCTTGGAAGACACAGAAAAGCATCGTGTTGTTGGGGTTAGTGCGCTGGAAGTTGCTGTTGGGCTGGAGGAGCCTTTCTACAATTTTCGCGTACATCGCTCAGTGCGAGCTTCCCGCGAATTGGGCGTCTATAACTCATTTGAAACCCTGATTGTTGGGCAGGATTACACCGGATGCAGTGAATTGTGTACGTTGTTCCTTGATCCCGATTATCACGGGGGAGGCAATGGCGTTTTTCTTTCCCGAAGCCGCTTTCTGTTTATTGCTGCATTCAGACATCTCTTCCCGAAATGCATTTTTGCGGAAATGCGTGGCGTGGCGAATCAACAGGGTGAATCGCCATTTTGGGATGCCCTTGGGAAACATTTCTTTAATGTCCCCTTTGCGGAAGCTGACTACCTGACCGGCATTGGTTCCAAAACGTTTATTGCAGAATTAATGCCATTTCATCCGATTTATGTGCCTTTGTTGCCAGAAGAAGCACGCAAAACCATTGGCCAGGTACATGAAAATACGCTGCCCGCCCGCGCTATTTTGGAAAAAGAGGGATTTGCTTATCACGATGCGGTCGATATTTTTGATGCGGGCGCCATCCTGGATGCCGAGATTGACAATGTACGTACAATCAAAGCCAGCCGGCTTGTGCATGTGAAAAGAAACGACCGGATTTCCCGATCGCAGGGCGACGTACAATGCATTGTCTCGAACCTGAATTTTCAAGCATTTAAAGCACTTCTTTTGCCTGTTTCTGAGCCGCTTCATAGCGATGAATTGGTGCTTACCTCCGCAGAAATGGAGGCATTGCAGGTAGATGATGGCGATCCGGTACGCTTTGTTTCTCTTTTCTCTTAGCTGTTTTCACAATTAGCTGTTTTCACAATTAAAAATTTTATCATTAAGAGCTGTTGCAATTGAGGAATTTCGTAATGAATCATCAAGCAAATTACATTGGCGGTGAGTGGATAGCAGGGCAAGGTCTGCCAATCGTTAAATACTCTCCTGTAGATCAGCAGGTTTTATGGCAGGCGAACGGCGCTTCTGCCCAGCAGGTAAATGAAGCCTGCCAATCCGCCCGTAAAGCGTTTCCTGCATGGTCTGGATTGGCGGTTGAAAAACGGATTGCCATTATTCAGACATTTGCTGATTTACTGGCGCAGGAAAAAGAAAAGATGGCGCAAGTGATCAGTGAGGAAACCAGTAAGCCTTTGTGGGAAACACGGACAGAAGTCCAGTCTATGATAGGTAAGATCGCCATTTCGATCGAAGCTTGGGAACAGCGGACGGGGTATTCCGAAACATCAATGCCAGACGGGAAAGCAATATTACAGCATCGCCCTCATGGCGTGATGGCTGTCTTTGGTCCCTATAATTTTCCGGGGCATTTACCGAATGGGCATATTGTCCCTGCGCTAATTGCCGGTAACACATTGGTGTTCAAACCCAGTGAGTTGACACCAATGACGGCGGAGAAAACAGTGGAGTTGTGGATTAAGGCGGGATTGCCGGTAGGTGTGCTGAATTTGGTTCAGGGGGGTAAAGAAACTGGCGGTACTTTGCTGAATAATCGCGAAATTGATGGCGTGCTGTTCACAGGCAGTGCGGCAACAGGGTTCCACTTCCATCGTATATTGGCAGGTCAGCCAGAAAAAATGCTGGCTCTGGAGATGGGAGGCAACAATGCGTTGATTGTGGACGATTATGATGACATTGAAGCTGTGGTTTATACCATTGTCCAGTCGGCATTTATTTCCGCAGGGCAGCGATGTACTTGTGCCCGCAGATTGTTGGTGAAGCAGGGAGAGAAGGGAGATGCGTTAATCCGGCGGTTAGTTGATGTCGCAGGCCAGATTGAACCAGGCCATTGGAATGCTGATCCGCAGCCTTTTATCGGCGGGGTCATCTCTTTAGCAGCCGCAGAAAGTTTGCTGGAAGCCCAAACTAAGTTATTGGCTTTAGGGGGAAGATCTTTGCTCACCTTAACACAGCTTGATCCGAACTCGACGTTTATGGCGCCTGGCATCATTGATCTAACCAATGTCAAAGACATTCCTGATGACGAATTTTTTGGCCCTCTGTTAACGGTGACACACTATACCACTTTCGATGAAGCCATTTTGATGGCAAATGATACCCGATTTGGGCTGGCAACTGGGTTAATCTCTCCTGACACCAGCTTGTTTGAGAGGTTATTGCAAGAGGCGAGAGCAGGGATCGTAAATTGGAATAAACCGCTGACAGGTGCATCCAGTAAGGCACCGTTTGGTGGTATTGGGGCTTCCGGTAATCACCGCCCCAGCGCTTATTATGCAGCGGATTATTGCGCCTGGCCGATGGCTTCCCTGACGGCTGAAAATTTAGTTTTGCCTGAAACACCGGCACCAGGGCTTAATTTTTTCATCAATCAATAGGATGGCAGAGGTGATTATGTCAGGAGTTGAAGCAAATTTTGATGGTTTGGTGGGAATGACTCACCATTACGCTGGGCTATCAACGGGTAATGAAGCTTCCATGAATCATCAGGGTAAAGAATCTAATCCTCGCAAAGCCGCACTTCAGGGATTGATGAAAATGAAGGCGTTGTCTGATATGGGGTTAGTACAGGGGGTTTTGCCCCCGCAACAGCGTCCTAACCTGCCTGCGTTGCGCCAACTAGGGTTTAGCGGCAGTGACGAACAAGTATTAAATAAAGCTGCACAACATTCTCCGTTGTTGCTGTCTAACCTCAGTTCTGCCTCTTCTATGTGGACAGCAAATGCGGCAACGGTTTCCCCTTCAGCAGACAGTGCGGATAAATGTGTCCATTTCACGGTGGCTAATTTAAATAACAAGCTGCATCGTTCGCTGGAAAGTCCCACGACTTCACGCGCCCTGAAAGCGACTTTTCCTGATCAGAACCATTTTGTTCATCATGATCCCCTGCCACAACATGCGGATTGGGGAGATGAAGGCGCGGCAAACCATAACCGTTTTTGCGGCGAATATGATGAAGCCGGTGTACAGTTATTTGTCTATGGTCGCAAGGCATTGCAGCAAGGAATTACACCTAAGCGTTATCCCGCCCGACAGACGTTGGAAGCCAGTCAGGCAATTGCTCGTCTGCATCAGCTTGAAGGGGCTAGAACCGTATTTGCCCAACAAAATCCCGTTGCCATTGATAGTGGTGTGTTTCATAACGATGTTATCGCAGTTAGCAACCGTAACGTTCTTTTCTATCATCAGCAGGCTTTCTTAAATCAGCAGTCAGTATTGGCTGAGTTGAGAGAAAAAATGGCGCGGCTTGGGCACACCTTGGTGGCAATTGAAGTGCCTATGGAGCAGGTCACTATCCAGGATGCGGTCGAGTCTTACTTGTTTAACAGCCAGTTGTTGAGCCAGCCAGATGGCAACATGATGCTGATTTTACCGGAAGAGTGCCGTCAAAATCACAATGTCTCAGCTTATTTGCAAGCGTTGATTGCGAAAGGAAACTCTCCCATTAATAAGCTCCACTTTTTTGACTTGCGGGAAAGTATGCGCAATGGCGGTGGGCCGGCTTGTTTGCGACTCAGGGTTGTTTTGAACGAACAAGAGTTAGCCGCAGTAAATCCAGCGACCTTGATGACACCAGAATTGTATCAACGCCTGACGACATGGGTTGAGCACCATTATCGGGATTCCTTGTATGCGGCTGATCTTGCTGATCCGCAGCTATTAAGGGAAGCCTATTCTGCCCTCGATGAACTGACGCAGATCCTCAGGTTGGGTTCGATTTATGAGTTTCAGAATTAATCAGGAGATGAAATGGATTTGCTGACTTTATTGCTTGAAAACAAAATCGAAAATGACTTGTGTTTTCCGTTAACTATTCAGCCATCATGGTTGGCAGAAGGCGTATTACAGTTATTACCGCAAAGTTCATCAAAACCTGCCGATACGTTGATTATTTCTACTGGAATTCATGGCAATGAAACGGCACCTGTGGAAATACTTATCCAGTTATTGTCACAACTGGCGCAGGGAAAGTTGCCATTGCAACATAACCTATTGCTGATATTTGGTAACTTACCCGCCATGCGGGCAGGGCAGCGATATATTGATAGTGATCTCAACCGTATGTTTGGTGGTCGCTATCAAAATTTCCCGTTGGGGAGTGAATCGAACCGTGCTATAGAGTTGGAGTTTGTTATCCGCCAGTTTTTTAATGAACCTGCGGTGATGGCATCAACGAAACATCGGCACCTTGATCTTCACACTGCAATCCGCGGTTCCTGCCATGAACAGTTCGCGCTATTGCCATACCAGCCACGTGAATATGCTGCGGATTTTTTACAATGGCTGGAAGATAGCGATCTCGATGCCTTAGTATTTCATAACACAGCAGGGGGAACGTTTAGTAACTTTACCAGCGAGCATTTCAATATGGATAGTTGCACGTTAGAAATCGGTAAAGCCCTGCCTTTTGGACAAAACGATCTGGCAAGATTCAGCAATATTACTGTGGCCTTGCAGGATTTGATCGCGGGTTGGCCGCCAAACAAGCGGGCTAAATCGGCGCTTAAACGCTATCGTGTGGTTGATGCAATTATCAAACAACATGATAGTTTTCAGCTCAATATTCCAGAAAATACGAAAAACTTTACTGAATTACCGGAAGGTTTTGACATCGCCCGCCAGCAAAATCAATCCTGGAAGATTGAGTCTCCTGCAAATTTTATCCTGTTTCCTAATGCCCAGGTTGCTGTTGGGCTACGGGCAGGATTGTTGTTAGAGAAATTAACCTAATCAATTCATAAAACAGCAAGCCGTAGAGGTTATTGATGACGAGATCATTAAAAACACCTGTGGAACAATCCGCCGGTGGGCAGAAACTGCACCGTGGATTGGGTAAGCGCCATGTTCAGTTGATCGCAATTGGTGGTGCTATCGGTACAGGATTGTTTATGGGAGCAGGGAAAACCATCGCAGTATCAGGGACTTCAATTATCCTGACTTATCTTTTGATTGGCTTTTTTGCTTTTATGGTAATGAGAGCAATGGGCGAACTGCTGTTCACTAAATTGGACTATAGGACGTTTGCCGATTTTGTCGCAGATTATCTTGGGGATAAGGCCAGCTATTTTCTCGGATGGACTTATTGGATGAGCTGGATCGTCAGTTGTATCGCAGATGTGGTGGTATGTGGTGGCTATATTCAGTATTGGTTTCCAGACAGTTGGCTTTGGTTAACGGCACTGTTTATTTTGGGTTTGATGTGCCTGTGTAATTTCTTCTCAGTACGGTTGTTTGGTGAAGCGGAATTCTGGTTTGCCATGATTAAGGTGGTGGCGATAGTTGCCTTGATTGTCGTTGGCATTGGCATGGTTTTTGTAGGCTGGACTTCTCCCAATGGTGTGACAGCTTCTGTCAGTCATTTGACGGAGCCCGAAGTATTCCTGCCCAATGGCATATTTGGATTTCTGGCCGGTTTTCAGATTGCCATTTTCTCTTTTACTGGCATCGAACTGGTTGGTACAGTGACTGCTGAAACCAAAGAACCAGAGAAAGTTTTACCAAAAGCTATCAACAATATTCCGATCAGGATCATTATCTTTTACGTGCTTTCCATGATGTGCATCATCGCTGTTACGTCATGGCCACAGATTTCACCGGAAGTTAGCCCCTTTGTGACACTGTTTGCACTGGCAGGATTGCCGGCAGCGGCTGCGGTGATCAATTTTGTTGCCCTGACTTCGGCGATGTCCTCAGCCAACAGTGGATTATATGCCTGTACCCGTATGCTTTATGGTTTATCTACGGAAAAGCTGGCGCACGGCAAATTTGGGCAACTTTCAATCAATAGTGCTGTTCCCATTTTTAGCTTGATATTTTCGGTGCTTTGCATGGCAAGTGGCGTATTCTTGCTATTCATTATCCCCAATGTCATGAAATTATTTACTATTGTTACGACCGTGGCAGCCATCATGGTTATTTATAGCTGGTGTATGATATTGATTGCTTATCTGGCTTATCGCAAGAAACGTCCTGACTTGCATAAAAAATCTATCTATAAAATGCCAATGGGTATCCCCATGACATGGTGTACCTTGATCTTTTTTGCCTTTACGGTAGTGATCATGGTGTTTGATTATGACACCCGCATTGCGTTATATGGCACACCAATATGGTTTGTGATATTGGAATTTTTGTGGCGTATGCGGAAAAATCGCGAACGTAAGTTATGTCTATGACAATGTCTTTTTCTTATATTTTGGCATTTTTTCTATATAGGCATTTTTTAAAAATATATCTACCTATATAAATAAGTTATTCACAATAATGCTGCATTCTGATATAAATGTTCCCCATGCCTTGCGTAGCAAGGTGTGGGGGAATTATTTGGTGTTTTAGATGGTTATTTAAAGTAAAAGGTCTGCAATTAAATAAGGTTTAGATATAATATTCTTTGTATTTTAAGTAATTATCGTGCTTTATTGGTTGAATGACATTTTGAATTCTGCAGTGACCGATATTGCCCGCTTTCGTGTACATATAATCAATCAGTCTATCAATGAGTTGAGGAAGCATCTCTTTATTGAAATCTTCACAAGCTGCATTATATAACAGCCCACCACAATTAGGGTCAAATATAAATAATTTTCTGTTATTCCAAGCGATAACCCCCATATGATTAGCACTGGGGAAGTATTGTTGATAATGCTTACAGGGAGGAGTGTTAAGACTACCATTAATACGAACCATAGTTAACATGCCATAATTAATTGATTCTTCTATATCTACATTCTTAGTATAACACATGTAATCATTCTGAAAGCGAGCATCTTGTATTTCTAAAAATCTCTTATACAGTTCATCTATTTCTGTTTTTTTTCCGGGTAGTCTCTGGCTTGAATTGGATGATTCCAGACTTTTAGAATGGTTTGATTCCAGACTGTTAAAATAGACTGATTCCAAAGATAAGTATGAGAGTTGCAATCTACGCATATACATTTCGGTGAGGTGGTATGATCTCTCTGGACATAACATAGTTGTGCCTTGTCTATTTACTAAAAAGGATAAAAGACAAAGGCTAATGCCAAAACACATTCCTTGTGGACCTTGTGGACCATTTTTTTTTGACTCAAAAGTTCGATAGTTTTTTTGATTAAAATGGAAAAACTCATTTTTATAAAAGTCATCTACATTTATTTGGTTCATATACTCACTCACAACAATGAACTTTAATATCTCTTTAGTTTTTTAAACTACAGTTTTGTTGACTGTGGGAGCAATGCTCGATCACTGTTTTTATAAACATACCGTTATTTATGCCTCCGGAGGTTCGTTCTTTTGCCACTTTACTGTAACTTAAAATCCATCGGATATATAAAAGCCTTGTACCAAATATTGAATTATGGCATCTTAATCCATGAATTATAGAAGGGCTTTTATAATCCTTATATTTTCAAAACTATCTCAGGATCATTATCTTCACAAGTAAAATTACAAATCTTTATAAATAAGTTTTCGAAATCATAGATCATTTTAAAGAAACTCAGCCAAACTTTTGCGATTTGATCAATCCCGATAAATCACACGCGAAAGGCTATGGAATATTATGTTTAAAGAGGTATTATCAATGAATAAGTGGAGAGGAATAATATTATGATATCAAGGTCAAAATCTTTTTATATAAAACGTCCAAACACTCAAGATATGTTAAATAGTTGGAAATCCAGCCCTGATTTATCCTCATATTTTATTAATAGATTGTCCCTTAATATAAAGGACGTTTCTCTACACGGAGCATTAAATGCTATTAGTCAAATTAAAGTGCAAATAGAACGAGATAGATGGAAATATCTACCTGAAAAACATGAACAATTGGATGAAGAGCAAAAGAAATGGAATAATCGATGTTATTGTGCTATTGATATGTTTGAAACAGGAATAAATGTAATACAGGATATAAGGTTCGATTCTAAACATGAATATAATTGTATTATTGCTTATTTCAGAGGTCACCCTGTAGGTGTTTTGATTTTGTCTTATACTTCAGAATTATCTGACTTACCTGAAATTGTTGTTCTGGCAACTCACTGTGGTCTCAAGGGAGGAGGTGCCTTACTGATAGAATATGCAGTCAATAAATCCAGTGAATTAGGGCGAGGGGGGAAATTGAAAATGCTTCCTCTCGGTGACGCACAAAGTGTTTTTCTTAATATAGGGTTTGTTGATGCCAGCTCGGGTGATATCGAACTAAATCCGGGTGAAAGTAATAAATGGCATATAGTGGATGGTAAATACCGTTTATTTATATAGAAATGAATCATGTGTTATTTAGGATTAAAAACTAATATTAACCTGAGCTTCGTATTTGAAGGGATGGCACAACGAGGTCAAACGAGTACAGGCTGGTTTTATGGCTTTAAACTTCATTTGGTTATAAATATTTCTCAGATAAAGCATTCAAGGCATCGCAGTCAGTTCGGTTTTTTGTTGGAAGTTGCTGCCGGTCTTATTGCTTATACATTCCAACCTAAAAAACCGAGCTTGAATCTACGGGATAATGAGATCGCTATCTTTAAACGAAGCTGAGGTTAATATTATCTCTTGTTATAAAAAAATAGCCCTACGCTAGCAGCATAGGGCTATTTCATCTTTATGTAGCCAGAAAATTATGCGTTTTCTTGCTGAGTTGCCTGAATTGCAGTCAGTGCAACGGTATAAACGATATCATCAACCAGTGCGCCACGGGACAGATCGTTAACTGGTTTGCGCATACCTTGCAGCATTGGCCCGATGGAAACCAGATCTGCTGAACGTTGTACTGCTTTGTAAGTGGTATTACCCGTGTTCAGATCTGGGAAAATGAACACGGTTGCCTGACCTGCAACGGGTGAGTTTGGTGCCTTGGATTTCGCTACATCTGCCATGATAGCTGCATCGTACTGCAATGGGCCATCGATGATCAGGTCTGGGCGTTTTTCCTGTGCTAAACGGGTTGCTTCACGCACTTTTTCAACATCGCTGCCTGCACCAGAGTTGCCGGTGGAGTAAGAGATCATCGCAACACGAGGCTCAATGCCAAATGCTTTCGCAGAATCCGCAGATTGGATTGCGATTTCGGACAGTTGTTCTGCGGTTGGATCTGGGTTGATCGCACAGTCACCGTAAACCAGCACTTGCTCTGGCAGCAACATAAAGAAGACAGAAGAAACCAGAGAGCTATTTGGTGCAGTTTTAATTAACTGCAATGGTGGGCGAATCGTGTTCGCTGTAGTGTGTACTGCACCGGAAACCAGGCCGTCAACTTCGCCTTGTTCCAGCATCATGGTGCCCAGAACGACGTTGTCTTCCAGTTGTTCGCGGGCGACAACTTCGGTCATGCCTTTGTTTTTGCGCAGTTCAACCAGACGTGGCACATAACGTTCACGGGCTGACGCTGGGTTAATGATTTCAATACCTGCACCCAGTTCAACGCCTTGAGCCGCAGCTACACGACGGATCTCTTCTGGATCGCCCAGCAGGATACATTCTGCAATGCCGCGTTCAGCACAGATAGCCGCTGCTTTGACAGTACGTGGTTCGTCGCCTTCTGGCAGAACGATACGCTTGCCAGCTTGACGAGCCAGTTCGGTTAACTGATAGCGGAATGCCGGTGGGGACAGCAGATTTGGACGCTCTGATGCGGCCGCCAGAGAATCGATCCACTCGCTGCTGATATGCTGTGCAACGTAGTTTTGTACTTTTTCGATGCGCTCGTGGTCATCGGCTGGCACTTCCAGACTGAAACTTTGCAGGTTCAGGGAAGTCTGCCATGTATTGGTTTTCACAGTGAAAACGGGCAGGCCAGTATTGAATGCACGTTCGCACAGTTCACGGATAGAGTCATCAATTGAGTAACCACCGGTCAGCAATACGGCACCGATTTCAATACCGTTCATGGCTGCCAGACAGGCAGTGATCAATACGTCAGGACGGTCAGCGGAAGTCACCAACAGAGAACCCGGACGGAAGTATTCCAGCATGTTAGGAATACTGCGAGCACAGAAAGTCACAGACTTGATGCGACGGCTTTCGATGGCTCCTTCATTGATGATGTCCGCTTTCAGGTGCTTAGCCATATCAATCGCACGAGTAGCGATCAGGTCAAAACTCCACGGGATGCAACCAAGAATGGGTAATGGGCTGTTTTTGAAGATGGTTTTTGGATCGACGTTGGTAATCGTTGCTTTGGTTGATTCGTCAAAGATCTCGGATAAATCTGGGCGAGTACGGCCTTGGTCATCAACCGGTGCATTCAATTTATTGACGATAACACCGATAATGTTTTGGTTCTTGCTGCCACCGTATTCAGCACGGCTCAGTTCAATTCGTTCTTTCAGTTGCTCTGGAGTATTAGTACCCAGAGCAGTTACGAACACGATTTCAGCGTTCAGTGTCTTGGCGATTTCATAGTTCAGGGATTGGGCAAACGGATGTTTGCGAGTCGGAACCAAACCTTCGAGCAGAACCACTTCCGCATCTTTGGCGTTTTCGTGGTAACGCGCCACGATCTCTTCCATTAACACGTCTTTTTTGTTAGTGGTCAACAGTGATTCCACATATGCCATATCCAGAGGTTCAGCTGCATGGATGCTGGAATGTGAACGGATAATCGAAGTGGTTTGATCCTGAGAACCAGTGTGACGTGGTTGTGCGATAGGTTTGAAAACGCTCAGACGAACGCCTTTTTGCTCCATGGAGCGAATAACACCCAGGCTGACACTGGTTAAACCAACGCTAGTGTCAGTAGGGATTAACATAATTGTACGGGACACGGAAACCTCTTTAACGGTTGCTCGTCAGTCAATAAATGTGACTCAGTGCGATATATTCGAGAAAACCGCCAGCAATAGCAATACTGGCGGCTCTAAAATCATGCTGATTACGCGGTCAGACGTGCTGAATCCTGAGCAATAACCAATTCTTCATTGGTTGGGATAACCAGAGCAGGACGGCTGTTATCTGTAGTGATAATGCCTGATTTGCCGAAGCGGGCGGCAAGGTTACGCTCGTGATCATACTCGAAGCCCAGCAGAGCAACTTTCTTCATGGTCAGTTCACGAACCAGCGCAGAGTTTTCACCGATGCCACCAGTGAAGATAATTGCGTCCAGACGACCTTCCATCAGCGCGCTGTATGCGCCGATGTATTTAGCCAGACGGTGGCAGTAAACATCCATAGCACGTTTAGCATCAGCTTTGGTTTCGTAGTTGTCTTCTACGTAACGGCAATCGCTGGTGACTTCGGTCAGACCTAAGAAACCAGACTCTTTGGTCAGTAGGGTGTTAATCTGAGCGATGCTCATGCCCATGGCATCGTGCAGGTGGAATACGATAGCGGGATCGATATCACCACTGCGGGTTCCCATGACCAGACCTTCCAGTGGGGTCAGGCCCATAGATGTATCAACACACTGACCGTTGACAATGGCAGAAACAGAACCACCATTGCCCAAGTGGCAAGTGATGACATTCAGTTCTTCAACGGGTTTATTCAGCATCTTGGCTGCTTCACGGGAAACATAGAAATGGCTGGTACCATGTGCACCATAACGACGGATGCCATGCTCTTTGTACAGGTTGTAAGGCAGTGCGTACAGGTATGCTTCTTCAGGCATAGTCTGGTGGAATGCGGTGTCAAAGACAGCAATGTTTTTCTCAAGCAGATGAGGGAAGGCTTTTTTCGCTTCAGCAATACCGATCAGGTGAGCTGGGTTGTGCAGTGGTGCGAATGGAATAGCCGCTTCAATGCCTGCGATAACTTCATCAGTGATAACCACGGAAGAAGTGAACTTCTCACCACCATGAACAATGCGGTGACCGATGGCGGAGATTTGTGCAGAAAGTTCTGGCTTTTCAGCCAGGATAGTATTAACAATGAAGTTCAGTGCTTCGCTGTGTGCTGCGCCGGCACCTAAAGCAGCTTCGTTTTTCGCGCCATCCATTTTCCATTTAATACGGGCTTCAGGCAAGCCAAAGCACTCTGCTAAACCAGAAAGATATTCTTCACCATTGGCAGGATCGATGATAGCGAATTTCAGGGAGGAGCTACCGCAATTAAGAACCAGTACCAGCTTACTTGACATGGAAATACCTATTATCTTGTTGTGATCTAATCTTAAATAAGAACAATGTTAAAAATAAAATAATTTGTTAACAAACCGAACCCAATTGTTGCGAAAAAGGGCAAAATTCCTGTTTTGCTACTGCAACAACATAAAAGTCTGTGTAGGATACCGTTTGCTGGCAATAAAGACAAAATATACTTAATAGTATTAATACTACAAAAAAGATTTTATCTTTTGTAGGGATTTTTTAAAAACTATACCTTTAATTGATTGAGGTCATGATGAACACGACACCGCCTGTTAGCCAAGGTTGGTTCAAGCGCATGAAATTAGGACAACAATATTTGAAAACCTGGCCACTGGAAAAGCAGCTTGCGCCTGTTTTTCCTGAAAATCGTGTGATTAAGGCAACTCGTTTTGGTATTCGGTTTATGCCGCCGTTGGCCATTTTTACCTTGACATGGCAAATCGCTTTGGGTGGTCAATTGGGGCCATCGGTGGCAACGGCTTTGTTTGCCTGTAGCTTGCCGTTGCAGGGGTTATGGTGGTTGGGAAAACGGGCGGCGACACCATTACCGGAAAGATTACTGCATTGGTTTTATGAAATTCGGGAAAAATTTACCCAGGCAGGCATTGCAATGGCACCAGTGGAAAATGTCCCGACCTACTTTTCACTGGCTGAATTGCTTAAACGGGCTTTTAAGCAATTAGATAACTCTTTTCTTGATGATATTTAATCCCCAGGAAGTCATTTGGGATAAGTATCTTATTACCATATGATGATTAACAAATAATGACGTTTGAAGGAGTCGGGTTTGGTTCTGAAATGTAGAGGCTTTTTATTCGATTTGGATGGTACTCTGATTGATTCATTGCCTGCGGTTGAGCGAGCATGGATTCAGTTTGCTGATAAAATGGGTATCGAGAGAGATGAAGTGCTGAATTATGTTCATGGCACGCCGGCTATCTTATCACTCCGGCATTTTATGCCCGATGCGAGTGAAGAAGAGATCACTAATACTTTCAAATGGATTGAAAAAATTGAAACAGAAGATACGGAAGGCATAACCGCCTTGCCTGGTGCTATCGCCCTGATTGATAAGTTGAATGCACTGGATATTCCGTGGGCCATTGTGACATCGGGAACGATTCCGCTTGCTTCTGCGCGCCATAAAGTGGCGGAGTTACCGGAACCTGCTCATTGGGTGACGGCAGAGTCTGTGACAAATGGAAAACCAAATCCTGAGCCTTATTTGTTGGGGGCTAAAAAACTGGGATTATTGCCAGAAGAGTGTGTGGTGTTTGAAGATGCTGCTGCGGGAATAAATGCCGGACTGGATGCGGGTTGTCAGGTTGTTGTTGTCCATGATTCGCCGGATACTCCCCGTCGCGATGAAATTCATTTGATGATTAATAACCTGGAAGATATTGAGATTGTCAAATCTGGTAGTTACGTATCGATCTATACCAATTGAGACCCCCTAAATCAGAAAGTTCCTTGATCAGAAAGAGGGATTTTCTCTGAAAAACATGGTCTACTTACTTTGTTAACGTTTGTACCTGTAATACTTTGATATGTAGTCTTTTTGATATATAGCCAATCTGCTAATTGACAGATTGGCTGTGCGGATAGTCATATTTGCAAGGTATCGTTGATAGAGGCCAAATTGAGTAGCGAACTGTTGTGGGTATTAACCCTCCTATTAATAGCCATTGTGCTTTTCACCACCAATAAAGTCAGAATGGATGTTGTGGCTTTATTGCTGATCATCACATTTGTCCTGAGTGGTACACTGACGTTAAGTGAAGCCACTGTCGGTTTCAGTGATCCCAATGTATTGTTGATTGCTGCCCTGTTTGTCATTGGTGAAGGGCTGGTGAGAACCGGGGTTGCTTATCAGATGGGAGACTGGCTGGTTCGTGTCGCAGGTAACAGTGAAATCAAGATGTTAACTTGGTTAATGGTATCTGTTGCCGGGTTGGGAGCGTTCATGAGTTCTACGGGCGTTGTGGCAATATTTATTCCTGTTGTTCTGAGCGTGGCCGCCAGAATGAAAACCTCTCCAGGGCGATTGATGATGCCACTGGGATTTGCCGGTTTGATCAGTGGCATGATGACCCTGGTAGCAACGCCACCCAATATGGTCGTCAATAGTGAGCTGGTGCGCGAAGGTCTGCGGGGTTTTAATTTCTTCTCCATTACACCGATCGGCATATTAGTGTTGATGTCTGGCGTGGTTTACATGTTAGTCGCTCGTCGTTGGCTAGGGGGAGCAAACCACCAGACAGCAGACGAGCGTTATCATCGGACATTTCGTGATCTGATACGTGACTATAAATTGTCTGGCCGTGCTCGTCGTTTTACTATCCGCCAAGGTTCACCGTTGGTTGGACATACATTGGATGAATTAGGGCTGCGTGCCCGTTATGGTGCCAATGTCATTGGTATTGAACGTTGGCGTAAATTCCGTCGAGTCATGGTGGCTGCCACTGGGGATATGGAATTGCAAGGGCAGGATGTCTTGCTGGTGGATATGTCGGACAGTAATGTTGATTTGCGGGAATTCTGTCGTGAGCAGCAGCTAGAACCGATGGTATTGCGCGGGGAATATTTTTCCGGGCACTCCCGTCATGTTGGTATGGCTGAGGTTTCAGTGCTCCCTGAATCCGAACTATTGGGGCAATCATTGCGTGATATGAAATTTCGTACACGTTATGGTCTCAATGTAGTGGGGATCCGTCGTGGGGGGAAAGCGTTAGAAGGGAAGTTAGTGGATGAACCTTTGTTGCTTGGTGATACACTGCTGTTGATTGGCAATTGGAAATTGATTCACGCGTTAAAAACAAAAACCCCTGATTTTATTATGCTAAATCTGCCTGTTGAGGTGGAAAGTGCGGCTCCTGCGGCCTCACAGGCTCCTCATGCCTTATTTTGCCTTGCCCTGATGGTTGCTATGATGCTGACCAATGAAATTCCGAATTTTATTGCCGCACTAATTGCCTGCCTGCTTATGGGAAAATTCCGTTGTATTGATATGGAAAGTGCTTATCGTTCCATTCACTGGCCGAGCATTATCTTGATTGTTGGCATGATGCCTTTTGCGTTGGCATTGCAGAAGACGGGAGGAATTGATCTCATTGTCCAGGGATTGATGGATATCGCAGGTAATATGGGACCACGGGTGATGTTGGTGTGTCTGTTTGTACTTTGCGCCATGATAGGATTGTTTATTTCTAATACTGCGACGGCCGTGCTAATGGCTCCGATTGCGATTGCGGCAGCGAATAAGATGGCTGTTTCTCCTTTGCCCTTTGCGATGATTATTGGTGTGGCGGCTTCGGCAGCATTTATGACACCAGTTTCATCTCCCGTTAATACATTGGTGCTGGGGCCAGGGGGATATCGGTTTGCCGATTTCGTGAAACTTGGCGTGCCTTTTACGTTAATTGTCATGGGGATTAGTGTCGCGGTGATCCCAATACTTTTTCCATTCTAATGTTTTTATCGGGCAGCTCCGCATGGCAGGGAGCTGCGTTATGATTATGGTTTAATATTATTGAATAATTCCATGCACAATGATTGTAACTATAAATGATTAGTGCCGGATAATGATCTATAAGCTGATTTCATCGAGGGAGAGGCTGAAACTTGGTACAAACACATCTATAAAATAATCCATTTCTTCACTGCGACGTTCTACCAGTGTCTTATCCAATCGTTTTTTGGCTTGGTTGAACTCAGTATTACCTGCTGAGAGTTCTTCCAGACATTTCAAGTAAGCGCATAATGCATCAGCTTGCTTGATAATATGGATTTCTTCTTCACTATGGTGATGCTCATCCAGAATAGGGCGAAAATCATCCTGTAATTCAGTTGGCAACATATCCAATAATTTTTGTTGGGCTATTTTTTCTATTTTTTTATATTCATGGGCAATTTGGGGATTGTAGTACTTAATTGGTGTTGGCAAATCGCCTGTGATGACTTCACTGGCATCGTGATACATTGCCAGCAGAGCAATCCGTTCAGGATTAACATTACCGTTGAATTTACGGTTTTTGATTATTGCCAAAGCGTGTGCAACAAAAGCAACCTGTAAACTGTGCTCTGAAACATTTTCTGTACGCACATTTCGCATAAGAGGCCAACGGCTAATTAATTTTAGGCGGGATAATTGGGCGAAAAAATGACTCATAATTTCCTCTTGTAGCCAATTAATTTGTAGCAAAATTGTAGCGGAATAATATGATTAATTGTGAGCGGAGTATCTATAACTTGAAAAATGACGGAAATATTCATTCCTGGAAAATTCAATTATGGAAGAAATAGCGGCAAGCAAAGAAATAACTATTTACCTCATAAAAAGCCATCCCATTAATCTATTAATATTTAATGGGGTAGGCTTTAATGAAGACGATTATGGTTATTGGCGATAGTTACCAATAAAACGGGCAAATTTTTCAATTGCCACTTGTAAGTCAGTGACATGAGGCAGGGTGACAATACGGAAATGGTCTGGATCTGGCCAGTTAAATGCGCTGCCCTGAACCAGTAAAACTTTTTCCTGTAGCAAGAGATCTAGTACCATTTTTTGGTCATCATAAATATTGAAACGTTTGGTGTCTATTTTCGGGAACATATAGAGAGCACCCATGGGTTTCACACAGGAAATCCCCGGGATCTGGTTAATTAGTTCCCATGCATGGTTGCGCTGTTCATAGAGTCTGCCACCTGGCAAAATAAATTCACTGATGCTTTGATAACCACCTAATGCTGTTTGGATTGCGTGCTGCATTGGCACATTGGCACAAAGACGCATTGATGCCAGCATTTCTAATCCTTCAATATAATCCTTGGCCTGCTTTTTAGGGCCATTCAGTACCATCCAGCCTTGGCGGAAACCGGCAACGCGATAGGTTTTGGACAGTCCATTAAAAGTAACAGTAAAGAGATCAGGCGCTAATGCTGCGATGGAGTGGTGCTGGGCATCATCGTACAGGATCTTGTCATAAATCTCGTCAGCAAAGATAATCAGATTATGCTGGCGGGCGATTTCTACTATTTCCAACAACAATTCTTTGCTATATACCGCGCCGGTTGGGTTATTCGGGTTAATAATAACGATACCACGGGTACGTGGAGTAATTTTACGGCGTATATCGTCTAAGTCAGGAAACCAGCCCTGTTGCTCATCACATAGATAGTGAACAGCATTGCCGCTGGAAAGTGATACTGCCGCAGTCCAAAGAGGGTAGTCAGGCGCAGGAACCAACATCTCATCTCCGGTATTCAACAGAGCCTGCATGGATTGAACGATAAGTTCAGAAACACCATTACCAATAAAGATATCTTCAACGGTAACATCCAGCATATTTCTGGCTTGATAATGCTGCATGATTGCCTTACGCGCTGAATACAACCCTTTTGAATCAGAGTAGCCCTGGGCTGTTGGCAGATTACGGATAACATCGACTAAAATTTCATCAGGTGCTTCAAATCCGAATGGCGCCGGATTACCAATGTTTAATTTCAGTATCTTATTCCCTTCTTCCTCAAGTCGTTTAGCTTCTTTGAGGGTATTCCCTCGAATGTCGTAGCAGACATTATCTAATTTACTGGATTTATTAATGGAAAACATAGGGTGCCTTGACCTCTTTGGCAAAATGGATATTGCCCGGCATAAAAAGTGTGATGACCAATGTACTCTTCTCAGTCTATATTTTGAAGAGGCTTTGATATCTTTGGTCAAAATGGTTGTTTTAAGAATAAATGAATAAGTTTGCCCTCTGAATTATGGTGTTTTATTGGTGTTTTATTTCCATTATGTGTGTTAAATTGGAATTAAATTTTGCATAATGACGGGTTTTTAGTTGGCAAAAGAGGCTGCCGAAGACATTTTGACGCAGTTTTTGGGTTCATTTGTCGTTTTTTTCAGGGTTCCCAAATTGTCAATAAAAGTAAGAAGATTTGTATAATGTATTCTTATAATTTATCTTTATTGACCTAAAGTTAATTTAGGTTTTTATCATAGGATACTTTGACAAATTTTTTGAGTTTTTACCCATAACATTTTCAAGCCTATTCAATGGAAATGTTAATTTATTAAAAATGCTAATACTATCTGATAATGTTAAGTGTTCCTAATTCAGATTAGGTTATTCTTTGAAGCAAGTCAGAAAAAGGGTATTTGTACTGGAAATTGGTGATTATGTGATGTAAATAGGGTTTTATCTCTGACTTATTTTGGAATTGCATAATTTTTGTTAAGAAAGGAGAAAATAAAACCCATGATGATTTAAATAGTAAAAAAATGCAGTAAACCTTTGCCCTATTTAATAGAGTAGAGTAATGTCACAATCGGTATTATTTTATTTGATACTGCTGAAGTAAAAACACCAGGTTAGTTAGTAATTAAAATCAAAAAAAAGTGATGAATAAACAATGATAAATGCAAATCGTCAGATAATAAACCTCGATCTCGATCTGCTAAGAACTTTTGTTGCTGTTGCTGACTTAAATACTTTTGCAGCAGCAGCGGCAGCTGTTTCTAGAACGCAGTCAGCTGTGAGTCAGCAAATGCAGCGGTTGGAACATCTCGTGGGGAGAGAGCTGTTTGCTCGTCACGGTCGTAATAAGCTTCTGACCGAACATGGGCTTCAACTTCTTGGTTACGCACGCCAAATTCTGCGTGCCAATGACGATGCAACAGCATCATTAACCTACAATGATGCAGACGGTGAATTGAGAATAGGTGTATCAGATGACGCTGTTGATACACTGCTTCCTTTCTTATTAAACCGTATTGCCTCTGTCTATCCACGTGTAGCTGTTGATGTACGCATTAAGCGGGCTCAGTTTATCGAAAACATGTTGGATAACCATGAGATTGATTTGGCATTAACCACAGCAAAAATCAACCACCATCCTAAAACGATCTTACGTTCTTCGCCTGTTTTATGGCACTGTGCACCAGATTTCCAATTGCAGACGAATGAACCTGTACCGTTGGTAGTGATGGATGAAACCAACCCTTTCCGCCAGATCGCTCAGGAAACGCTGGATATGTCAGGTATTTCATGGCGTATTGCCTATGAAGCTGCTTCCTTGTCCGCTGTTCGTGCTGCTGTGAATGCAGAAGTCGGTATTACCGCTCGCCCTCTGGAAATGCAGAATGCGGACCTGAGAATTTTAGGTGAAATTGAAGGATTACCACGTCTGCCGGAAATCCAGTTCTTCTTATATCGTAATAGTAACGAACAGAATGAATCTGTTCTGACTGTTTTTGATGCAATAGAAAATAAGAAAACACCTTATACTGTAACAGCTGTTGAATCTGATGAATCCGACGAGATGGATGAATCTATCGACACTATTGAACCTATCAAATCAACTGAAACAGTTGATGAAAATTCCGTTGAAAATATAGACGAATAAGTATTATGTGTTTTATAGGCTAATATTTCCATTTTATTTATGGAAGTATTAGCCTGTTGTTAATTACTTATTAATAATCCTCCCAAGTTTTCATTTCCATTTCTGATATTTCTAATAAGAAATATACCCTACTAATTTTCCTATACCTTTCGAATTTTAGTTAAAAGAATGTTGCTCTGTTAACAAATTTCATTTTCCTAACTTGATAAAATAAAACCGTTTTCAGAAAAAGCTCGCTTATTGCACTTTAATCGTTCTTTTCAGAAACAATTCATTAAAGGCTGAATAAATTACATTCAAGTATTGAATGTTTTTCAATGAAATTGTGCACTTGATCATAAAAATACCCCAGACAGTACAGTGGAAAGACAGGTTTTTCCTGCGATAATGGTGTAGTAAAGTCGAGTTATCGGTTAGACTAGTTATGTCATGGAGATGTTTTTTTGTACGACTGACACGTTTTAGCGGTATGTCAGCACAATCCGTTAATTAATGGTTTGTGGTTTGTAAATAAATATGCAAGTGGTTTTGCCGTTATGGCAAATTTTGTTGAGAGGAATAAAAACCAAGATGATTCAAGCTATAAGGTGTATTGATTAGCGTTGTTTCAGATTTGGTTATTATCCCTTCCCATGAATCGATGTGGTGCAACACTGCCGGCAAAAAGAGCAGACACCTTGACACCACTTTTGATGAGTAAGCAACGAGTATGTCTACATCCACTGGAATTTTAGCCCATCACTGGGCATTTGCGGTTTTTCTCATAGGTGCTCTTGGTTTGTGCGCATTCATGTTACTGGGTGGGTACTTCATGGGGGGCAGGGCGAAAGCCAGAGCAAAACACATACCTTATGAATCAGGTATCGACTCTGTCGGCAGCGCACGTTTACGTTTGTCGGCGAAGTTTTATCTGGTTGCCATGTTCTTTGTTATCTTCGACATTGAAGTCCTTTACTTATATGCATGGGCCGTCTCAATCAAAGAGAGCGGTTGGCTAGGCTTTGCCGAAGCAAGCATTTTTATTTTGGTGTTATTGGCAGGTTTAGTTTATCTGGCGCGCATTGGGGCGTTGGATTGGACACCAGCACGTTCAAAACGTCAGGTCAGTAAACCGAGTGCGGATACTTATATCAACACAAATACCAACAACAGTCACATGCAGTAATAGCGAGGCATAAAGATGGATTATACGCTCACCCGCATAGATCCGAACGGTGAGAATGACCGTTATCCCCTGCAAAAACAGGAAACTGTCAGCGACCCCTTGGAGCAACATGTTCACCGAAGTGTCTATATGGGGAAATTGGAACATGCTCTGCATAATATGGTGAATTGGGGGAGAAAAAATTCCCTGTGGCCCTATAACTTCGGGCTTTCCTGCTGCTACGTGGAAATGGTGACGTCATTTACCGCTGTACACGATGTTGCGCGTTTTGGCGCAGAAGTATTGCGAGCATCTCCCCGTCAGGCTGATTTCATGGTGATTTCCGGAACCTGTTTCGTCAAAATGGCGCCCGTCATTCAACGCCTGTATGACCAATTGCTGGAACCGAAATGGGTTATTTCAATGGGAGCCTGTGCAAACTCTGGAGGTATGTATGATATTTACTCCGTAGTTCAAGGCGTTGATAAGTTTATCCCTGTCGATGTTTATATTCCTGGCTGTCCTCCTCGCCCAGAAGCCTATATGCAGGCGCTACTGCTGTTGCAGGAGTCCATAGGCAAAGAACGACGCCCTCTGTCATGGGTGGTTGGCGATCAGGGCGTTTACCGTGCCAATATGCAATCAGAAAGAGAAAGAAAGCGCGGTGAACGTATTGCAGTGAAAAATCTGCGTACTCCAGACGAAATTTAAGGCTTTTAGCCCTATAGCGTAACCAGAGCAATGTGTTGCGATCACAAAAACCCTGATCAAGCGTTGTGGTGAAGAATGATGACAGATCAGATAGCGCAAGAAAGCGCCCGGCCAGCCTGGACAACACGTGATCATTTTGATGATCCTGTTGTCAGCGAGCTTAACCGTCAATTTGGCCCGGATGCCTTTACCATCCAGCCGACCCGTACCGGTATGCCAGTTGTTTGGGTTAAGCGGGAGCAGTTACTGAAAGTAATAACATTTCTGAAAAAATTGCCCAAACCTTATGTCATGCTGTTTGACTTGCATGGTGTTGATGAGCGCCAGCGCTCTCACCGAGAAGGCTTACCGGCGGCAGATTTTTCGGTGTTTTATCACCTCCTTTCCATTGAGCGTAACCGTGACATCATGCTGAAAGTCGCGCTCACTGAACAAGACCTGAATATCCCCACGACTACATCAATTTTCCCAAATGCCAATTGGTATGAGCGTGAAACGTGGGAAATGTTTGGCATTACATTCAACGGTCATCCCAATTTGCGTCGTATCTTGATGCCACCGACATGGGAAGGCCATCCGTTGCGCAAGGAATATTCTGCGCGTGCCACGGAATTTGATCCTTTCGTATTGACTAAGCAGAAAGAAGATCTGGAAATGGAAGCGCTGACTTTCAAACCAGAAGAGTGGGGTATGAAGCGTGGCACCGATAATGAGGACTTCATGTTCCTTAACCTTGGTCCAAACCATCCTTCTGCTCACGGTGCGTTCCGCATTATTTTGCAACTTGATGGTGAAGAAATCGTCGATTGTGTTCCCGATATCGGCTACCACCATCGTGGTGCCGAAAAGATGGGGGAACGTCAGTCATGGCACAGTTATATCCCTTATACCGATCGCATTGAATATTTGGGGGGATGTGTTAACGAAATGCCTTATGTGCTGGCGGTTGAAAAGCTGGCAGGCATTGAAGTCCCCGATCGGGTGAAAACAATTCGTGTCATGTTGTCCGAACTGTTCCGCATTAATAGTCATCTGCTTTATATCAGTACATTTATCCAAGACGTTGGTGCGATGACGCCTGTTTTCTTTGCTTTTACTGACCGACAGAAAGTTTACGATGTCGTCGAGGCAATTACTGGATTTCGTATGCATCCGGCATGGTTCCGAATCGGTGGTGTTGCCCATGATTTACCGCGTGGTTGGGACAAACTTTTGCGTGAATTGCTGGACTGGCTGCCGAAACGTTTGGATTCCTATGTCAAGGCAGCGCTGAAAAACAGTGTTCTGAAAGGGCGTTCTGTTGGGGTCGCGGCCTACAATGCCAAACAGGCGTTGGACTGGGGGGTTACTGGTGCGGGGCTGCGTGCCACTGGTATTAGTTTTGACGTACGTAAATGGCGCCCTTATTCCGGTTATGAAAATTTCGATTTTGAAGTGCCAACAGGCTACAACGGTGATTGCTATGACCGGGTAATGTTGAAAGTCGAAGAAATCCGTCAGAGTTTGCGCATCCTTGAGCAGTGCCTGAAAAATATGCCGGAAGGACCTTTCAAGGCAGATCATCCACTGACCACGCCGCCACCGAGAGAACGGACTTTGCAGCACATCGAAACCATGATTAACCATTTCCTGCAAGTGTCATGGGGGCCGGTCATGCCTGCCAATGAATCATTCCAGATGATCGAAGCGACTAAGGGTATCAACAGTTATTATCTGACCAGTGATGGTAGCACTATGAGCTACCGTACCCGCATCCGTACACCAAGTTTTGCTCACTTGCAGCAAATTCCATCGGTGATCCGCGGTAGTCTGGTTTCTGACCTTATCGTCTATCTGGGCAGTATCGATTTTGTTATGTCTGATGTGGATCGCTAACGATGCAAAGTGAATTTAACGCAAACAAGCAAGCACGCCTTGATGTGGTTAACGTAACGGACGCTCAGACACCGGATAAGTTTGTATTGAGTGCTGACGAACGTAATGCCATTGAGCAGGAAAAACACCACTACGAAGATCCGCGTGCTGCGTCAATCGAAGCCCTGAAAATTGTACAAAAGCAGCGTGGTTGGGTGCCAGATGGTGCCATTTATGCCATTGCTGAGGTATTGGGTATTCCAGCCAGTGACGTGGAAGGTGTCGCAACGTTTTACAGCCAGATTTATCGGCAGCCAGTGGGACGCCACATTATCCGTTACTGTGACAGTGTCGTATGTCACATCACAGGCTATCAGGGTGTTCAGGCAGCGATAGAAACATGTTTGAACATTCGTCCGGGGCAAACCACGGCAGATGGGCGTTTCACACTATTACCAACTTGCTGCTTGGGTAACTGTGACAAGGGACCAACGATGATGATTGACGAGGACACCCACAGTTACGTGAAACCCGAAGAAATTGAAAAATTACTGGAGCAATATCCATGACAACGCATTCAGGAGTGAAAGAAATTATCCGCACGGCGGAAACTCATCCCCTGACATGGCGGTTGCGTGATGACCAACAACCTGTCTGGCTGGATGAATACCGAAGCCAAAACGGTTACAAAGGAGCCGAAAAAGCACTGAAGGGCATGGCTCCTGATGAAATTATTACATTGGTTAAAGATGCTGGCTTAAAAGGTCGTGGCGGCGCAGGCTTCTCAACAGGCTTGAAATGGAGTCTGATGCCAAAAGACGAAAGCATGAATATCCGTTATTTGTTGTGTAATGCGGATGAGATGGAACCGGGCACTTACAAAGACCGCCTACTGATGGAGCAATTGCCTCATCTATTGGTGGAAGGCATGTTAATTAGTGCCTTTGCATTGAAAGCCTATCGCGGCTACATCTTCTTACGTGGTGAGTATGTCGAGGCGGCTGCCCATTTACGTAAGGCAATAGCGGAAGCTAAAGCGGCTGGATTGCTTGGCAAGAACATTCTGGGCAGTGGTTTTGATTTTGAACTGTTTGTTCATACTGGCGCGGGTCGTTATATCTGTGGTGAAGAAACTGCCCTGATTAACTCCCTTGAAGGGCGTCGGGCAAACCCCCGTTCAAAACCGCCATTTCCTGCGACGGCTGGCGTATGGGGTAAACCTACGTGCGTTAACAACGTCGAAACATTGTGCAACGTTCCTGCAATTCTTGAACATGGGAAAGCGTGGTATATCGGTTTGAGTGCCGGCAAAAGTACAGATGCTGGTACCAAACTGATGGGCTTTTCTGGTCGAGTCAAAAATCCAGGTCTTTGGGAATTACCTTTTGGTACAACAGCCCGTGAAATTCTTGAAGATTACGCGGGAGGCATGCGTGATGGCCTGAAATTCAAGGCATGGCAACCCGGAGGGGCAGGAACTGATTTCCTGACAGCAGACCATCTAGATTTGCCGATGGATTTTGAGCATATCGCTAAAGCGGGTAGCCGATTGGGAACCGCACTGGCAATGGCGGTAGATCATGAGATCAATATGGTTTCCCTGACCCGCAATCTTGAAGAATTCTTCGCTCGTGAATCTTGTGGCTGGTGTACACCATGCCGTGATGGCTTGCCGTGGAGTGTCAAAATCCTTCGGGCTATTGAGGGTGGTAAAGGCCAGCCAGGTGATATTGAAACATTAGAACAACTCTGTCGTTTTCTTGGCCCGGGCAAAACGTTTTGTGCCCATGCGCCAGGTGCTGTGGAACCTTTGCAGAGTGCTATTAAATACTTCCGTGAAGAGTTTGAAGCGGGAATTGTCACCAAAGACTATGGCAATACCAACCTGATTGCGGGTATTCAACCAAACCTGCTCAACCAGCGTTGGTAACAAACAGGGCTAATTTTTGATTAACGCCTGCCACGGCAGGCCATTGGGAAGCATGCTGACTATGGCTACGATACATGTAGACGGCAAAGAATATGATGTAAACGGGGCTGATAACCTGTTACAAGCCTGCCTCTCATTGGGGCTTGATATACCTTATTTTTGCTGGCATCCAGCGCTGGGAAGCGTTGGCGCTTGCCGCCAGTGTGCGGTGAAGCAATATCAAAATGCGGAAGATACGCGCGGTCGTCTGGTGATGTCTTGTATGACACCGGCGTCAGATGGCACGTATATCTCCATTGATGATGAAGAAGCTAAACAGTTCCGTGCCAGTGTTGTGGAGTGGTTAATGACCAACCATCCCCACGACTGTCCAGTTTGTGAGGAAGGGGGTAACTGTCATTTGCAAGATATGACAGTGATGACGGGGCATTCATTCCGAAAATACCGTTTTACCAAACGTACTCACAAAAATCAGGAGTTGGGACCATTCGTTGCTCATGAAATGAACCGTTGTATCGCCTGTTATCGTTGTGTCCGCTACTACAAAGATTATGCGGATGGAACAGATTTTGGCGTTTATGGCGCTCATGACAACGTCTATTTTGGTCGTCCTGAAAGTGGCACATTGGAAAGTGAATTTTCCGGTAACCTCGTTGAAATTTGCCCGACAGGGGTATTTACCGACAAAACACATTCAGAACGTTATAACCGTAAATGGGACATGCAGTTTGCGCCAAGTATCTGCCAACAGTGCAGTATTGGCTGTAACACCAGCCCTGGTGAACGTTATGGGGAATTGCGCCGGATAGAAAACCGTTATAACGGCACTGTTAACCATTACTTTATGTGTGATCGCGGGCGTTTCGGTTATGGATATGTCAACCGTGACGACCGTCCTCGCCAGCCACAACAATTGCGTGGTGATCAGTGGATTTCATTGAATGCTGAGCAGGTTATGCAAGGGGGCGCAGACATTTTGCGTCAGGCGAAAAATGCCATTGGCATCGGCTCACCGCGTGCCAGTATTGAAAGTAACTTTGCCTTGCGTGAATTGGTGGGTGCGGAAAACTTCTACAGCGGTATTTCAGCGGAAGAACAACATCGCCTTGATACGATGTTAGAAATTCTCCAGCAAGGTGGAGTCTATACGCCATCCCTGCGTGAAATTGAAGATTATGATGCGGTGCTGGTGTTAGGGGAAGACCTGACCCAAACGGCTGCTCGCATGGCGTTATCTGTACGTCAGGCAGTGAAGGGCAAAGCGCGTGAAATGGCCGCCGCCCAGAAAGTGGCAGACTGGCAGATTGCGGCGGTTATGAATATTGGCCAGCACGCCAAGTATCCTCTCTTCTTGACCTGTGTCGATGAAACCCGACTGGATGATATTGCAGCATGGAGCTACCGTGCACCGGTTGATGATCAGGCTCGCTTAGGTTTTGCCGTGGCACATGCCCTGAACAATATCGCCCCTGCTGTTAATGATCTGCCGGATGGACTGAAATCGAAAGTGGACATTATTGCGCATGCATTGCGTGATGCGAAAAAGCCATTGATTATCAGTGGCAGCAATCCAGGCAGTGATGCTTTGATTCAGGCTGCTGCCAATATCGCATGGGCCCTGAAAGATAAAGGTGCGGATGTGGGGCTTTCCTATGTTGCCGCATATGCCAATAGCCTGGGACTGGCGATGATGGAAGCACAGCCATTGGATTCTGCTTTACAGCGTATCGCTAAAGGGGATTCAGATACCGCCATCGTGATGGAAAACGATCTCTATCGTCATGCTCCGGTGGATAAAATTGATCGCGCACTGGATAGTCTGAAAAATCTGATTGTCGTGGATCACCAACGCACCGCCATTATGGATAAGGCGCATTTGATTCTGTCGGCTTCCAGTTTTGCTGAAAGCGATGGTACGGTGGTGAATCAGGAAGGTCGTGCCCAACGCTATTTCCAGGTTTATGAACCCGCATTTTATGATAAATCCATCGTTATGTTAGAAAGCTGGCGCTGGATGCATTCCCTGTATACCACTTATACGCAGTGCCAAACCGACTGGACACAGCTTGATCATGTGATTGCAGCTTGTGTCAAAGTGATGCCGCAATTCAAAGGCATCATAAATGCGGCGCCAGATGCGACATTCCGTATTCGTGGGCAAAAATTAGCACGTTCACCTCATCGTTACAGTGGCCGTACCGCGATGTTGGCTGATGTCAGTGTCCATGAGCAGCGCCAACCACAGGATATCGATACCGCATTCGCTTTCTCAATGGAAGGGAACAACAGCCCATATGCACCACGTCAGCAAATCCCATTTGCATGGGCACCAGGCTGGAACTCACCACAAGCATGGAATAAATTCCAGGCTGAAGTCGGTGGCAAGCTGCGTTTTGGCGATCCAGGAGTTCGTTTGATTGAAACGGTTGATGGTGGGTTGAACTATTTTGACGCTATCCCGACAGCATTCACTGCGCAAAAAGATCAGTGGCATGTTGCGCCTTATTTCCATTTGTTCGGCAGTGAAGAATTGTCACAACGTTCTGATGTAATACAGGAGCGTATGCCTGAGCCGTATGTGATGATCAATCATAAAGATGCGGAGCATTTGAATGTGAAAGAAGGTGCTGTAATGGCATTTGATTGTGAAGGGCAGAAACTGCGTTTGGCTGTGCGCTTGAGCGGCAATCTGGCACAGGGGCAAATTGGCTTGCCACTGGGTATGTCGGGTATACCGCCGGTTCTGGCAGGCAAATCAGTCCATAATTTACGGGAGGTTGCATAATGAACTGGTTTACTCCCGAAGTCATTGAAATCCTGATTGCTGTATTAAAAGCGGTTGCCATTCTGTTGGTCGTGGTTATCTGCGGGGCATTCATGAGTTTCTTTGAACGCCGCATTCTTGGACTGTTTCAAAACCGTTATGGGCCAAACCGAGTCGGTTGGGGTGGTTCATTGCAGCTTGTTGCAGACATGATCAAAATGTTCTTTAAAGAAGACTGGGCACCGCGTTTTTCTGACAGAGCCATTTTCACTTTGGCCCCTGTCATTGCATTTTGCTCAATGCTTCTGGCCTTTGCGATTGTGCCGATAAGTCCGACATGGATGGTTGCAGACCTGAATATCGGCATCTTATTCTTCATGATGTTGGCGGGTCTGGCGGTCTATTCTGTGCTGTTTGCGGGTTGGGCGAGTAACAACAAATATGCCCTGCTGGGTGCGATGCGGGCATCGGCACAGACATTGAGTTATGAAGTTTTTCTTGGTATGTCAATGATGGGCGTTGTGGCACAAGCTGGCTCCTTTAACATGGTGGATATCGTCAACTCACAGCAACATGTGTGGAATGTTATTCCTCAATTCTTTGGCTTCCTGACCTTTGCCATTGCGGGTGTAGCGGTATGTCACCGCCATCCCTTTGACCAACCGGAAGCAGAGCAAGAACTGGCCGACGGTTATCACATTGAATATTCCGGTATGAAATTCGGTCTGTTCTTTGTCGGGGAATATATTGCGATTGTGACGGTATCTGCTTTGATCGTCACGCTGTTCTTTGGTGGCTGGAATGGGCCTCTCTTGCCGCCATTCGTCTGGTTTGCGCTGAAAACAGCATTTTTCATGATGATGTTCATCTTGATCCGTGCTGCATTGCCGCGTCCTCGTTATGACCAGGTGATGTCGTTTGGCTGGAAAATCTGTCTGCCGTTAACGTTAGTTAATATGCTAGCGACAGCCGCAGTTATTTTATACAACGCTCAATAAAGGGGTGATTGAACCATGACATTGAAAGAATTAGTGGTCGGTTTCGCCACCCAGGTACGCAGTATTTGGATGATAGGGCTTCATGCCTTCCATAAACGCGAAACAAAAATGTATCCGGAAGAGCCGGTTTATCTGCCACCCCGTTACCGTGGACGCATCGTTCTGACGCGTGATCCTGACGGTGAAGAGCGTTGTGTTGCGTGTAACTTGTGTGCGGCGGTATGTCCGGTGGGATGTATCTCACTGCAAAAAGCTGAGCATAAGGATGGTCGTTGGTATCCTGAATTCTTCCGCGTCAACTTTTCGCGTTGCATTTTCTGCGGCCTGTGTGAAGAAGCGTGCCCCACTACCGCGATTCAGTTGACGCCCGATTTTGAACTGGGTGAATTCAAGCGTCAGGATCTGGTGTACGAGAAAGAAGATCTGCTGATTTCAGGGCCAGGTAAATATCCTGACTATAACTTTTACCGTAAGACAGGTATGGCAATTGACGGCAAGGATAAGGGCGAAGCCGATAATGAAGCCAAGCCTATCGACGTTAAAAGCCTGTTGCCGTAAGGAGCGATATTCATGGAATTTACATTTTATGTCGCAGGGCTGGTTGCTATTCTCGCAACACTCAGGGTAATAACCCATACGAACCCAGTGCATGCACTGTTGTATCTGATTATTTCTTTATTGGCACTGTCTATCGTATTTTTTTCGATGGGAGCCTATTTTGCAGGTGCTTTAGAAATCATCGTTTACGCGGGCGCAATTATGGTGTTGTTCGTCTTCGTCGTGATGATGCTGAATCTGGGAAAATCAGTTGTCGAGCAGGAGCGGCTATGGTTACAACCGAGAGCTTGGATTGGCCCATCAATCCTGTCTATTGTCCTGTTGATTGTATTGGTTTACGCCATCAGTACTCTGTCATCTGCTGAAATTAGTGGTGAAGTGGTCAGTGCCAAAGAAGTGGGCATTAGCCTGTTTGGCCCTTATGTATTAGCTGTCGAACTGGCCTCTTTGCTGCTGTTGGCAGGATTGGTAGTGGCTTACCACATCGGCCGTGAAAACCGACAAGGGGAAGTGATCAGCAATCGTACGGAGGACCAACAATAATGATAGCGTTACACCATGGCCTCATTCTGGCGGCTATTCTGTTTACATTGGGCTTCACCTGCCTGATTATCCGCCGCAATCTGTTATTTATGCTGATCGGGTTGGAAATCATGATCAATGCTTCAGCGCTGGCGTTTGTCGTTGCCGGCAGCTATTGGCTCCAGCCTGATGGTCAGGTGATGTACATTCTGGCCATTACTCTGGCAGCAGCCGAGGCGAGTATCGGTTTGGCACTGTTACTACAGTTGCACCGTCGTCGCCAAAACCTGAATATTGATACAGTCAGTGAGATGCGCGGATGAACTTACTCTATTTAACAATTCTGCTGCCACTGCTGGGATTTTTGCTATTGGCATTTTCCCGTGGCCGCTGGTCTGAAAATTTGTCAGCCACTATTGGGATTGGTTCTGTTGGGCTGGCAGCGTTGGTTACATTCTGGGCTGCGATTGATTTTCTTAACCAGAATGGGGCAGGGGGGCTGGTTTACAGTCAAACGTTGTGGAACTGGATGGCGGTAGATAATTTCAGCATCCCTATTAATCTGGTGCTGGATGGTCTATCGCTGACGATGCTTAGTGTTGTGACCGGCGTTGGTTTTCTGATCCACATCTACGCTTCTTGGTATATGCGTGGTGAAGAAGGATACTCCCGCTTTTTCGCCTATACCAACCTATTTATCGCCAGCATGGTGATATTAGTGCTGGCAGATAACATCCTGCTGATGTACCTCGGCTGGGAAGGTGTAGGCCTGTGCAGTTACCTGTTGATCGGTTTCTACTACAAAACCCCTGCCAATGGTGCGGCGGCAATGAAAGCCTTCATTGTGACTCGTGTTGGTGACGTATTCCTTGCTATTGGCATGTTTATCCTTTACGACCAGCTTGGTACGTTGAGTTTCCGCGAATTGGCGGTATTGGCACCACAACATATTGAAATAGGTTCTAGCGCGATCACCTGGGCAACCTTGATGATTCTAGGGGGGGCTGTCGGTAAATCAGCGCAGTTACCATTGCAAACATGGCTGGCGGATGCGATGGCCGGCCCAACACCGGTTTCTGCCCTGATCCATGCCGCTACAATGGTTACTGCGGGTGTTTATTTGATTGCTCGCAGCCATGCATTATTCTTGATGGCGCCTGATATTTTGCATTTGGTCGGTATTATTGGTGCGATCACTTTGCTGTTGGCAGGTTTCGCAGCACTGGTACAGACAGATATCAAACGGGTGCTGGCTTACTCCACCATGAGCCAGATTGGCTACATGTTTCTGGCATTGGGCGTACAGGCGTGGGATGCAGCGATCTTTCATCTCATGACCCATGCGTTCTTTAAAGCGCTACTGTTCCTGGCTTCTGGCTCAGTGATCCTGGCCTGCCATCATGAACAAAACATCTTCAAAATGGGGGGCCTGAGCAAGCGTATCCCATTTGTTTATCTCTGCTTCTTGGTGGGTGGCTCTGCGTTGTCGGCTCTGCCATTACTGACAGCCGGTTTCTACAGTAAAGATGAGATCCTGTGGGGGGCGTTAGCAAATGGTCATATGAACCTGATGCTGGCGGGGCTGATTGGAGCATTGATGACATCGCTGTATACCTTCCGCATGATCTTTATCGTGTTCCACGGTGAAGAAAATACCCATGCTCATCCAGTCAAGGGTATTACCCATACCTTGCCATTGTCCGTATTGCTGGTGCTGTCCACTTTTGTTGGCGCACTGATTGTGCCACCGCTGGCGGGTGTTTTGCCTGAAAGTAATGCAGGGCATGATGGTAAAATGACATTGGAAATCGTTTCTGGTGTGATTGCCGTTGTCGGTATCTTGCTGGCGGCTGCATTGTATCTGGGCAAACGTGGTGTGGTTAATGCCACGGCTAACAGCGCACCAGGACGCTTCTTCTCCACATGGTGGTTCTATGCCTGGGGATTTGACACGCTGTATGATTGGGTATTTGTGAAACCATTCAAGGGCATCACTCGCCTGTTGCAAAGTGATCCTTTGAACTCACTGATGAACATTCCAGCCATATTGTCACGTTGGGGCAATAAAGGGCTTCGTTGGAGTGAGAACGGACAAGTCCGTTGGTACGCTACCTCTATGGGGTTGGGTGCAGTGCTGGTTTTAGCTCTGCTGCTTTTGGTTTAATTAAGGGACATATTGCGCCATGCTACTACCTTGGCTAATTCTTCTGCCCTTCATCGGAGGCCTGCTGTGTTGGCAGGCCGAGCGCTTCGGCACCCGTATGCCGCGTTGGATAGCGCTTCTGGCGATGGGACTGACGCTGTTACTCTCCCTGTACCTGTGGTTACAGGGTGGTTATACACTCACCAACCCACAGGGAATACCACAGTGGCAATCCGAGTTTTTGCTACAGTGGATCCCACGTTTTGGCATTAGCATCCATCTGGCACTGGATGGTTTATCCTTGCTGATGGTGGTGCTGACTGCATTACTGGGTTTGATGGCAATCCTCTGTTCGTGGAATGAAAACCAGCCATACCAGGGTTTCTTCCACCTGAATCTGTTGTGGATATTGGGCGGTGTGATGGGGGTCTTCCTTGCCATTGACCTGTTCTTGTTCTTCTTCTT
Organism: Xenorhabdus taiwanensis; assembly: GCF_036512875.1. Taxonomy (GTDB): domain Bacteria; phylum Pseudomonadota; class Gammaproteobacteria; order Enterobacterales; family Enterobacteriaceae; genus Xenorhabdus; species Xenorhabdus taiwanensis. The sequence goes on from NZ_AP028978.1 coordinate 2,839,843, forward strand.
CTGGGAAGTGATGTTGGTACCGATGTACTTCCTGATTGCACTATGGGGACACAGAGGTTCGGAAGGTAAAACCCGTATCACTGCGGCAACGAAATTCTTCATCTATACTCAGGCCAGTGGTTTGGTGATGTTGATTTCGATTCTGGCATTGGCTTTCATTCACCATGATGCAACCGGTGAATGGACATTCAACTATGAAAAACTGTTGCACACGCCGATGTCATACCCTGTTCAATACTTGCTCATGCTGGGTTTCTTCATTGCATTCGCAGTGAAGATGCCGGTTGTTCCTTTACACGGCTGGCTGCCAGATGCTCATAGTCAGGCACCAACAGCAGGTTCAGTTGACCTCGCGGGGATCTTGCTGAAAACCGCGGCGTATGGTTTGTTGCGTTTCAGTTTGCCTCTGTTCCCACAGGCCTCTGCGGAATTTGCTCCGATTGCGATGTGGCTGGGCGTCATTGGTATTTTTTACGGTGCGTGGATGGCATTTAGCCAGACTGATATCAAGCGCTTGATTGCCTATACCAGTGTTTCCCACATGGGCTTTGTACTTATCGCCATTTACACAGGTAGCCAATTAGCTTATCAGGGAGCGGTGATCCAGATGATTGCACATGGCCTGTCAGCCGCGGGCTTGTTTATTCTGTGTGGTCAGCTCTATGAACGCCTGCATACCCGAGACATGCGCCAAATGGGTGGATTGTGGGGAAGAATTCAACTCTTGCCTGCGATATCCCTGTTTTTTGCGGTAGCGACATTGGGTATGCCAGGAACCGGTAACTTTGTTGGTGAATTTATGATCCTGTTTGGCAGCTTCAGTAAATTTACCTTAATTACCACGGTCTCCGTGTTCGGTTTGGTTTTTGCCTCCGTTTATGCACTGTATTTGATGCAGAAGGCTTATTACGGTACGCCAAAAACGGATAAGCCCTTACAGAGGATGGATGTGCGTGAAATTTCCATTCTGCTGCTGTTGGTCGTCTTATTGGTGATTTTGGGCGTTTACCCGCAGCCAATCCTTGATACCTCAGCCGCCGCAATGAGTAACATCCAGAATTGGTATTCAGCTTCACTTTTAACTACAAGGCCGTAATTCGCCATGACAATAACTTCTGAACAATTGATCGCACTGTTGCCGCTATTGATCGTCGGATTGACGGTGGTGATTGTGATGCTGTCCATTGCGTGGCGACGCGATCATTTCACCAATGTCACCTTGACGGTGATTGGTCTAAACCTGGCGCTGTTCTCTCTCTATTTTGTGGGACAGCAGGAGCCAATGGATGTCACGCCGTTGCTTCATGTAGATCGTTTTGCAATGTTCTATACTGGCCTTGTGCTAATTGCGAGCCTTGCAACAACGACATTTGCCTACTCATGGTTGGAAAATTACCCCGATAATAAAGAAGAATTTTATCTGTTGGTGATGATTGCGGCGGTTGGGGGAATTCTGCTCTCTGCTGCCAACCACATGGCATCACTGTTTATCGGAATTGAATTGATCACTCTACCTCTGTTTGGTTTAGTGGGTTATGCGTATCGCCAGAAACGTTCGTTGGAAGCGGGCATCAAATATATGTTGCTGTCTGCGGCCGCGTCTTCATTCCTGCTGTTCGGTATTGCATTGTTATATGCAGAATCTGGTGATTTGTCTTTTGCATCACTCGGCAAGAGTTTGAGCAATAGCAAACTGTATGAACCGTTAGTGCTGGCTGGTTTGGGAATGATGATCGTAGGATTGGGCTTTAAACTTTCCCTTGTGCCTTTCCAACTGTGGACGCCGGATGTTTATCAAGGCGCACCTGCACCGGTATCAACCTTTCTGGCAACAGCAAGTAAGGTTGCGATCTTTGCAGTGATCATGCGCTTATTCATTGAAGCGCCAGTGGCTGAAAGCGCAACCTTACGTATTCTGCTGACTGTGATTGCTATTGCATCTATCCTGTTTGGTAACTTGTTGGCATTGACACAAAGCAATATCAAACGACTGCTGGGTTACTCATCCATTGCTCATTTGGGATATTTGCTGGTAGTACTGGTTGCCATCAAAGATCATACCTTGGCAGAAGAGACGGCAGGTATTTATCTGGTCGGTTATTTGCTTGCCAGCATCGGGGCATTTGGCGTAGTCAGTCTGATGTCCAGCCCATACAGAGGGCCCGATGCGGATTCACTGTTCTCATATCGTGGTTTGTTCTGGCATAAACCGATCCTGTCAGCGGTAATGACTGTCATGATGTTGTCATTGGCGGGAATACCATTAACATTTGGTTTTATTGGCAAATTCTATGTCATTGCAACAGGTGTTGAAGCAAGATTATGGTGGCTGACTGGTGCGGTTGTTGTGGGTAGTGCCATCGGTCTTTACTATTATCTACGCGTGATGGTGAGTTTGTACCTGCCGGCACCGAAAACACTGAACCGTGATACACCACGTAATTGGGCATTTACTTCTGGCGGGATTGTGGTGTTGCTCAGTGCGTTACTGGTATTGCTCCTTGGTATTTGGCCACAACCGCTGATTGATATTGTTCAGCAAGCGAAAAGCGGCATGTAAACAAAGTGTTAAAAACCATTTTAAAGACCCAGCCATCGTTGTCTGGGTTTTTTTGTTTATAAGTGTCAGGTAACAGTACTGATGTCAGAAAAACTGGCTTTGTGATATAAGGCTTTGAATACGTGAACTCACTGGCGTGGCACGGGTATTCGTCACGGCAGATAAAACGAATCCAGATGATCATGGGGATCATTACAGCTTTTCAACCAAATTAACTCTTTATCATTCATGTGATTATTTCTATTTTTGTGGTTTTATCGGAACAGATCCCACACGTTGTATCCAATATTGCTCTCAACCTCTAGGTAGAAAATTTTGGGTTGAGCAGGGAAGTAAGGTTGCGAGGGTTGCTATTGGCGGTACACTTACTACCAAGATTATGGAAGGTTGTCTGGTGCTGATACCCGACAGTGATGACACCAAAATCATTATGCAACAATGCCAGCGGCAGCAAGACCAGTTCAGCGAGATTAAGCGATGAATACGGGAGCTGATTGGTGATTATAAAAGCAATTAAGGGCAGGGAATGAGCGGCTCTTAAAAAAAGAAAGCCAGAAGATTATGCTGATATTTCTGGCTTTTTATTTATGTATAAAAACGGGTCATTCCAAATAAATTGTTTCTTCTGGCAACAAATTGTAAGCCATATCCAATTTATTCATTTTGACCAATTCATGAATTTGATGCGCCCTATTCGTAATATCCTCAATGTTGATAATCCATTTATTTACATAATTTTCCACTGCTTGATTACGCAGACCAATTTGTATGGTTCTCTGTTCTAACTTATTTAAATGAATGTCTCGTTCAGGATCCCATTGAATAACCACATCACTTTGCTGAATTTCTTTTTTCCATTCCTCCTGAGAATTAAACAAAGTAGGGTCATAATGACTAATAACACCCTGCCGAAGAATTTCTCTAAATCCCTCATGTGTGATATCAATAGCCAAAATACGTTCTTGACCACTATCTTTCTCTCCCCAACCAGCACGATACATCATCCATAAAAATGAAGGCTTAATCCATGTCATACGTGTCATGCTAAAAGGGGGAGAAACGAACGTGTTATGTTTAATAGCACTGTCAGCAATGGTAGAAGAATAAGCCTGATACACTCTAACCGATTGTTGCGTGTAAAATGCTCGTATTGAGTTTTTTTTATACGTCGACATAACCATCCTATTTTGTAATTTAATGTACTATTTATTCTGATATATCGGGATATACGGCACGGTAGAAAGAAGAAAGCCGGAAGATCATGGAGATCTTCCGGTCCCTTATTAAGATAAAGAAGAGAGTTTTTCTAAATAGTCAATATCATTAATGATCCAATATTTTTCATTCTTAGGCAGTATCAAGCGTTGAAAGAGCGCGGCAGGAAGTGAGTTCGCACCTCATTTCTGCCGCTAACCACAACCAACTAGTTAGGAGTTGAATGATGGCTAAGGCGCATTCTAGGCAAAACCGTGCCGTAAATAAAGCGGCAAAAACAGAACGTTATTACACCGTGGGATACGTGCCGCAAAACGGCAGGCCGAACCCCCGACCCGCGATAAATTTAACGGGACGATGGCTTAAAGCAGCAGGCTTTGATATTGGCGGCACACTCACGGTCAAAATTATGGCGGGTTGTTTAGTGCTCATTCCTGACAGCGACGACACCCGTACCATTAAGCAACAGTACCAGCGCCAGCAAGACCAGCTCAGTGAGATCAAGCTCAAAATGCAGGAACTGCTTGGCGACTATACAAGCCGCTAAGGGCAGGGAATGAGCGGCTCTTAAAAAGAACAAAGCCGGAAGATCACGGGGATCTTTCCGGCTTAATCTACGCTAAAAAATCAGTTATTTTATCGTAGTGATTCAAACCATTGATAATGAAATTTTGCTTGCTCTTCTGGGGTCACACCAACATCTTTATCATCAAAATCAAATATATGAACAATATCTTCAGGTAAACCATGTTGACCCAACGTAGTCTCATAAGCCACTTTACCTAAACCCATATCCCTCTGCATTGCAGAAGGAAACACATTTTTTTTGCCCCTTTACAAAGAAAAACTATATCTTTTAATTGGTTTCTTAAATCTATAAGGCATGAAAAATAATCAGTGTCATTTGATTCTGCCAACTGATTGTTATTATGAAATATTCTTAAACAACAATGCCTATCAGGAGAAGTAATCAAATGTAATTCAGCTTCTTCTTTTTTCCCATTTATTATTATGTTGATTTTTCTTTTATCAGCGCCTGTCATTTTCCATACCTCTTTGGATTTAAAATAGTATAGTCCCACATCTCACCATCGGCATTAACTGCTCTTGCACCTAATATATTTTCAGATTTAACCCCTCCAGGCATTGCAATTTCTACTTCCCCAGGATACGGCGATTTTGAACCTAGCACCTTGTTTACATCTATACCATGATTAGTTTTCATGGTGTACATATAGCCGCTTTGACTTCCATAATTTGTTGCAAAACCAATAGTTTTACTCGGATCAATAGTGGTACTTATAAAATTGCTTGGAGGATTTTTATTATCTAATGCGTGCAGATACAAATCATTGCTTGGACCTCGTGTTTCAAATCCTTTATCAAAAATTTCAGTGAAGCTTCGTGTATCTCCGCGATACGTTATAAGGTAATCACCTTTATTCCCAATCCCACCTGCCAGCCCATAGGGATCAACCCATTTGGAGGGATTATGCACATACCCATACGGATTAAACCCGCCCAATAATCCCGAAGGGGTCTTAGGGCAGGTTCCGGTGCGGTTATACTTTTTTAAGTGATTTTTTCCTGATTATCATCTTGTTAAAGAACCTCCCTTACCCGTTTTGCCCATTCCCGCGAACCTAAAATGCCGATGTGCACTTTTGGCCGGTTTTGACGCTTGCGCCGATGTGCAGTATAGCGCCCCTTTTTCTGGTTGATGGGGTAATCAGATTGATTTTGTGCGGTTTTTCACTGTCGGCAACGGGTGAACGCTGCCCGGCTTGCCGGGCGGCGGGCGGCCGTTCTGCGGGGGCGGGCGGCACAGAGTCCGCAAGCGGCGCCCTGCGACGCTCGGGTGCACGGTTGCTTTGGGCTTTGCCACGGTTTTGCATGACCGCACCCTGTTTACAAGGGAAGCCCCCTCAGGGGGCTGCACGGGGCGGAGATGGCGAGCACGGCAACGAGCGAGGAGCGCAGCGACTGCGAGCCGCGCGCAGACAATGCAGCAGGGTTGGGGCGGGGGAGGTAAAACAGCGGAGGCCGTAGGCCGACCTGCCTACAGGGTTGTTGGCCTGAGCCACTCAAGGCAGCTAAAGAAGGTGCGGGTGAGATGCCGGATGTGGCACGGTGTTCCGGTTCGGCGCGGTGTTGGGCAGGTATGGGCGCCGGTGCTGACAGCAGAAGGCGCCAGCCTTGTGCGGTGCCCCCCGCGATGCTGACAGCGGGGGCGCCAGACATAATGCAGATTGTGCGATGTGAGCCGCTCTTCGGGGGTTGGCGGAACGGCGGGGCGGAACGGCGAATTTCGCACAATCTCCCTGCATTATGTTAAATGGGCTTTGGGCAGCCGGCACTGAGTGATTGGGGACACCGTGGCCGCCGCTGACCATTGCCCATTTACCCCCGCCGGCACCGCAGCCTCCGGGCAGTCCGGCCACGGTCTGCCCCTGCACGGAACCCCGCAGACTCAACGGGGACGGGGGCGCTGTCCGCTGGCACCGAGGTGGCTGTCTGGCACGCTACTTTCCGCGGATTCAGGGCATGGGCGGCTCTTCGGGGGTTCGGTGTCAGCGTTTGGCGGCTGGTTATCTGCCCGCTCGGCCGGATGGGTCTGGCTGTGCACCTGCCTGAGCTGTTTGATGGCGACCCGCGTATACACCTGAGTCGTGTTGAGTTTCTCATGCCCCAGCATCGCCTGGATATGGCGGATATCCGCGCCATTGTCCAGCATCTGCGTCGCCATAGAATGCCGGAACAGGTGACAGGCACCCGGCTTGTCTAGCTGCGCCTGATGGCGGATGGCCTTGCCGGCGATTTGGGTCAGATGCCCCAGACTGAGCGGCCTGCCCTTTTGCGAGATAAACAGATAACCGCTGTCATGACTTTCTGCCAACTGTGGCCGAACCTGCACCAGATAGCGTGTCAGCCAGCCCAGCGCCCGCGCGCCGATGGGCACCACCCGGTCTTTATGGCCTTTGCCCTGATTAACCACAACCGCCCCGCGTTCGAAGTCGATATCACCCCGCCGGAGCTGGCGCAGCTCCATGCGCCGGAGGCCACTGCTCCACAGCACTTCCAGCATCACCCGGTTGCGCAGCCCCAGGATACTTTGGTCGTCAAGGCTGTCCAGCACCTGCACGGTTTCCCGTTCACTCAGTATCTGGGCGGGCAACCGCTTCTCTTCTTTCGGCAACACCAACTGCTCGGTCGGGTTGTAGAGGATGTGATGCCGTTGCAGTAGCCAGCGGAACCACAGCCGCAGGGCGATTAACCGTTCACGCTGGCCGTTATGGCTGTAAGGCTGGCCATCGGCCTTGCGGTAAGCCCGCAGGTAGCGCTGCCAGCTTTCCAGTAATACCAGCGTCACCTGTGCCGGATACTGCACGCTGCGCTGTCCGCACCAGTCCACGAACGGTAACAGCCGTTCCCGGTAGCTTTCCCGTGTGCGCGGGCTTTTTCCCTGTGCGACCAGCGTATCGAGGTACGCGTCCAGTTGCGCCCGTAAGGTGGCGTGCAGGGGATTAGGTGGGTTTGTCATGCGGATGTTCCTTCTTTTTTGTTGTATGGGTAGCGAAGAGAGCTGTACGGGCGGAACAGTGTTTTTTGGCTGATGCCGACCACTTTGAGGGGAAGCCTTGCTGTATCTGCCTTTGCCGGGATTTAACCATCCCGACTACCTGCCGACAACAAGCCGACTGACAGGCGACCGACTGGGCTTTAACCCCGACCGGATAACGTTATACTGCCCGCTCAGGGAACAATAAGGCCACTCAGGTGGGCGGTATCGCTGTCTGCCCCGTCGAACAGCAGTTCATAGACGAACGTCAGGCCACGACGGTGCAACAGCAGGTATTCCATTTCGACCAGCCGTGAGAGATGCACCTTAAGCTGGGTATCACCCCACTGCACCGCATCCCTCAACTGTTTGCGGGTAAACCGCATTTCGTGGCGGGGCTGGCCGCTTTCTTTTACCCAGCCCTGGATCAGCAATAACAGCTTGCGCGTCTGCGGCGGCATTTCGTCCAGTGTCCGGCCTAAGATTTCATGCGCCAACTGATTGGCGAGCCGGATATCGTCTTTGCTCACTTCGATGTATTCCAGCGTTTTCCCGCGATGCTCCGCCGTTTTGATTTCCCGCTGGTACTGGTGCAGCAACGCTATGCTCTGAATGAGGGTCAGGTATTTCATATGGTCTCGCCGCGTGCGGGTTTTGTCTGACAGGAACGTCAGTTGTGACGCATACGGATTGACCACATTCAACGGCTTAAGCAGCCGCTGGGCGTTCTGGTGAAGCTGCATCAGATAGTCCCGCTCGTTCTCAGCCAGCAAGCCTTCGAGCGTCTGCTTCTGGCGCTGCAACGCATGGATGGCTTCCGTCTGTTCACGGGATTCATTGACCGTCAGCACCAGACAGCGGTTGAGCAGCTCTTCATCCACATCAATGGCGGTGGTGGTCAGCATCAGCATCACCGGACCTTTGACGGTATAGCTTTTGGTGACGAGGTTGCCGGTCGCCTCATCCTTGCCGGTGCTGGCCATCGTCAGTTCACCATCCGACTGCAACAACTTCAACGCATAGGCCGCCTGCCGCACCCCTTCTTCTTCGGCGATAGCCAATATTTTGTGCTGGAGATTGGTTTCCCCCAGATAGAACAGGCTTTGCCCGGTCATGGCGCTGTACTGGATGCGCTCTTCCTCGGGGATCAGGTTCAGCACCGCCTCCATCAGTGAGGATTTGCCGGCGGCGCTGCTGCTCTGGATAAGTACCGCTAACGGTTTGGGTAACTTTCGGCTCACCGCCGCCAAAAAACCGGCCAGCAAGTTAGTGGATTCGCCGACCACACCGCAGGCCGCCAAGTCAGTGGTGATACGGGCCGTCAGGTACGGATCTTGCAACAAGGCCAGTGCCGCTTCCCGCTCTGCGATCCCCATTTCAGGTACGCGGGGTTCGGTGCCTTTGGCGGGCTGCTGCTGCCACTGTTCGACCGCCAGTAACACCTGCCCCAGTGCCCGCCGGAGGTCGCCTTCGGCCAGTCCCAGCTCAGCGGCAGCCAGCCGGGCGTAACTGTTGCGTGAGCGCCCGCTCATCAGATCAACCCCGTCGGCGAACAACACGCCGCTTTGCCTGTCCAGCACCTGCGCATTGAGCTTCATGGCAACCGATCCCGCTTTGACCGCACCCAGCCCGCGCAGGCACCATTGCAGCGTGCCGACTGACACGCGCAGCTCGCCATGCTCACCGGACTCACAGACGACATTTGGCATCACACCGGACGCAGGGTCAGCGGCTAAAGGGGAAGCGGGGGCTGGCGCGGTGTCCGGCTCAGGCGTCTGGCGCCCAAGTGCCACCGTATCCGCCACACCCTGCATCGGCACGGCGCTGTCAAGCAGCAGGGCAAAGGCAGTTTCCGGCTCAGCCACCTGGCACAGATATTCGTTCGCATCCCTGCCCGACGGGAACACCACGCGCAGGGGCGTGATCCCTTTGGTCGCCAGTGCCGCCGCCAGTTTGACCGCGGCATCATTGCCGGCGTTGTCATTATCGAAAGCGATCAGCACCTGCTTAATGCCGTACTGTTCAAAGGCTTGCCAGTGATCAGCTGTGACGCCATGCACCCCATAGGCCGCCGTCACATTGCGTTGCCCCGTCACCCAGAACGACATCGCATCAATCAGCGATTCACACAGGATAAGCGTTTTGGAGGCACCCAGCGCGGCTTCATTCCAGACGCCTTTGTGTGCCCCCGGCAGGTACAGATGGCGGATGATGGACTGGCGCAGGTCGTCGCCGATTTTGCGCCCGTACAGTTCGTGGATTTGCCCCTGTGCATCCATCACCGGCACAACCAGCGAGCCGCGCAGGTGCTCCCGCCCGTTCTCCCGCAGCACGCCGATGGCTTGCAGACGGCGGCGAACCTCTGCCCCGGCCTTGTATTTACTGGCTGGCAGACGGTAAGCGAGCGTTCGGTTGGCAAAGCCCAGCTTAAAATGGCTGACCAGTTCAGGATGGTTGAGCCGCCGTTTGGACAGGTACGCTTGTGCCTCCGGCGCATTCAGTAACGTATGGTGATAAAACGCAACCACCCGTGACAGCAACACCTGCTGCCCGATGGCATCACCGGCCAGCTCTTCCGGCTGCACCAGCGGCTCCACCGCCGGATTGTGCCCCAGCACGGCACGCAGGCGCTCCACGGCATGGCGCAGGCTCAGACCCTCGGTGTGCATGACCCAGTCCAGCACCGACCCGCCCGCATCACAGCCAAAACAGTGGTAGAGATTTTTCGCTGGGGTAATGATCATTGAGGGCGTTTTCTCCTCATGGAACGGGCACAGCACGGTCATGTCTTTGCCACGCTTAAACAACTGCCGACCTTGTTGCTCAATGATGGCGACTAAGGGAACGGCGGCTTTCAGGTGCTGTAATTCTGCGTCGGGGATGCGAGCCATATCGTTATTCCTTTAAAAACCCGTCAAGATTCTTTACATGTATTATATTAGTACCTATAATGTAACTATTGTCAAGGGCGCATTACCGGAGGACTTACATTATGGATTCTGTTTTATCATGGAGTTCTGACATGAGTTTCTCTGCCCGTTTAATTCAACTACGGAAGCAAAAAGGATTGACCCAGCAAGGATTAGCTGATGCTGCTAACATTCATGTCCAGCAGGTTAAACGCTATGAAGCCGGAACTTCCGAACCTTCCGCAGAAGCGCTACGCAAGTTAGCTAAAACGTTTTCTATTTCTGCTGACAGGTTACTTTTTGAAGAAGGAGAAAGGACACCATCTAATGAGTTTCTTTTCTTGTTTGAAGCGATTAATGAGTTTCCCGAAGAAGAAAAAAACGTCATTAGAGAGATGCTGGAAGGGATGGTGATTAAGTATCAGGCGCGTAAGTGGTTGAAGAGTTAAGGTAATAGAATGATTTAGCGCGATAACAGCAGGCGGCTACCTGTTGTTATCGCTAACCACAACCAACTATTTGAGGTAGTTAATGATGGCTAAGGCGCATTCTAAGCAAAACCGTGCAGTAAATAAAGCCGTAAAAACAGAACGTTATTACACCGTGGGATACGTGCCGCAAAATGACAAGGCCAGTGCCCCGCCGGCAATCCATCTTAAGGGGCAGTGGCTTAAGGCAGCAGGCTTTGATATTGGCGGCACACTCACCGTCAAGATTATGGAGGGCTGTCTGGTGCTGATCCCTGACAGCGACGAGACTAACAGCCTCAAACAGCAATACCAGCGCCAGCGAGAGCAAATCAGCGAAATTAAGCTCAAGATGCGGGAGCTGCTTGGCGACTATACAAGCCGCTAAGGGCAGAAACTGAGCAGCTCTTAAAAGAAGAAAGCCGGAAGATCATGGGGATCTTTCCGGCTGATTTCATGGGTTATTAATCTCTATTTTAGGGCGATACTTTATATTTTACTTTTATCGGAGCAAGCTATAGATATAAACTCTTCAAAATCACTATTTTTATTTAACTTACCAAGTTTGAATGCCGGAGCTATATAATTGGAAAAAATAAACATATATTTTGATGCTATTTTTGCAGCATCAAATCTATTATTTGCCACCTTTTCACCAATATATATTCCCTCACTATCTTTCTTTCCAAAAAAGATAGAAAGATCAATATCATAAAAACAAGAATAATTTCCACTGTAATCCTCTGAATCAAACAGCCTGCCATGTATTGACACTACTGCTATAATCTCTTTAGTTGTAGATAATGGATAATTAGCTCTAGAGATAAATATATCATTACGAAAGAAAGCGTCTTCTACTAAAAAACGTTCGTCCTCACTAGATATATCAGCTAAAATACTTGGAGGTACATCATACATGTTGTTTTTCATAGTAAACCAGCCTGCCGGAATATGAAAGCATTCTAACGGGTTGTATTTCTGGAAAATATTAATCATCATTTAACCTTTTTCAAATAACCATTATAGTCCTGAGCAGAAATAGGATGCCCATGAAATTCATTTGTACTATTTGTTACTTCAACTCGCATATATTGAGTGGGTTTACCATTGTTATATCCAATATTTCTTCCAGAATCATAAATATAATAATCGGAACCTCCTGATTGAGGGGAATATGTACCTTTTTGCAAGGCTTCTTTTTCTATTTTGTTTCTAAATTTAGTTGCTTGATCACCTGTTATTTTTCCATGCCCAATACTCTCATCCCAATATTGAGCTGCTCCGCCTTTGCTAGAAAGCCCCTTAGCTTCTTCTTGAGTTCTTGCGAGAGTATGTTTTTTGTACTTTGCTGAACTTGATGTATGTCTTCTTGCTCGGTCTTCCTTCGCTAGTTTGCTTTCTTGCTCTAACGCATTACCACAATCATCACCAGCTAATCCAAACGGATCAACAAAGTTGACCGGATTATGCACATACGAATACGGATTAAACCCGCCCAGCAGCCCGATGGGGTCAGGACTTATATACTGCCCGGTCTCCGGCGAGTAATACCGGAATCGATTATAGAATAAATCCGATTCTTCATCAAAATATTGGCCTAAAAACCGCAGGTTACAGCTAACATGGTAATCTGCATGGTTGGAGGCAACCACCTGAAAACGCTCCGCCTGCCCCCAGGTATTCAGCCGCTGTGCCCAGACCAATACCCCTTGTTCGTCCAGCATCTCGCGCGGGGTGCCCTGATGATCGCTCACAATATAGTGTAGCTTGCCTTTTTCAAAACGCGCCGATGGCGTGAGTGAACCGGGTTCGTAAAGCCAGCGGAGGCGCTGCTCTGTTACTGGCGTGCCATCGGCATACAACGGCGTCTCCTCAATCAGCTGGTCACCGCTCCACAGGTAAGCCTGACCGACGATGGCATCCGCCCGCAGCTCCAAATCCGGCTTGCCGGCCAGCCACAATTTTAAATTCGCCGCCGCCAGTTTTCCATCGTGAATTTTCAGTTTTTGGATACGCCGCCCAAAAGCATCATATTTATACTGCCAGCGGGAGCCATCTGGGGTTTCACAGTGGGTGAGCTGGTTTCGGGTATCCCAGCGGTAGCGCCAGATTTGCGGGCGGAAGCCGTCATGCTGTTCGGTTTTTTCCACCAGACGACCATTGTCATCATAGCGATAACGGATATCCCCCTGCTGCACCACGCGCCCGGCTTTCTGGCGCTGCGTAATTTGTGCCATCGCGCCGTAGGCATCTACAGGCAGGTGTTGGCTGAGGTTGCCATTCGCATCATACCTAAATTGCTCTTCATGCGGACGGACGCCATCGAACAGGGTATGCAGTATCTGATCGTTTGTATTGTAACGATAGCGGGTTTGTCCCCAGCGGCTGTCGTCAATCACCCGCACGTTATAGGCGCGGTCGTATTGCCAGCTCCGGTTGACGGCGGTGGCCTGTGGCGGGAAGTACGGGTCATTCTGTGCCAGTGTTTCACGAAACAGTTTAGTGGCCTGCCCCGCCGATTGGTGCGCCAGCAGGCCGGTGGCCGTATAGCGGCTGGCGAGGATAAAGCCGTCAGCAGTTTCCCGCACCGTTTCCCGCCCCAGCACATCATGCTGGAATGTCAGAGGCGTATGCTGGTTGAACTGAAAATGAGCCAGGTTACCCAACAAGTTATAACCGAAGTGCAGGGTATTGCCATCCAGACTTTCACTGACTAGACGTCCCGTCAGATTGTCCCATTCACGGGTAATGGCCCGTCCGTTGATACGTTCACACGTGGGCAGGCCAGTAGTCTGGTCGTATTCATACTCCACCACCGCATCGTCGTTGATGGCTTTTGCTAACTGGTGACGGGCGTTGTATTCATAAGTGGTCTTAGCTTTCAGTACCAACTGATTCTCTTCCGGCTGCCAGCTTTCCTGTCTGACCAGTAAGCCCACTGCGGAATAGTGCCAGCGAAGCTGTTGCCCATCGGGATACTGCACTTGCGTGCGTCGCCCCAGTTTATCGTACTGATAATCAAGGGTACGCCCGGTAAAATCGGTTTCCCGGATGATTTGCCCTGCGGCATCCCGTTCATAACGATAGGTTTCGCCGGTGGCGGCCGTTACTGAGTTTAACCGAGTCAAGCGATCATAGCCAAAATGCAGCATCGTACCATCAGGCCGAGTCACCTGAGTCAGCAGGTCAAACGCGCCGTAAGTGTAGCGTGTGGTGCGCCCTTCGCCATCTGTCACCGCCACCACACGTCGTTCACTGTCATACTCGAGATGCTGGGTGACACCATCCGGCAATTCAACTTCGGTCAGGCTGCCATTCAGACTGGCATGAGCATCACTGTAATGGTAATGGGTTTGCTGTTTCAGAGCATCGGTAAGTTGACGCAGGCGCCCCAGTTCATCCAGTTGCAGGCCGGTGGTCTGCCCGTCCGGCGTCATCACTGCCGCCAGCCGTTGCTGCTCGTCATAGGCGTAGTGCCACTGGCGGCCATCCGGCAGCAGTCGCTGACGCAATTCACCGTGCGTACCGTATTGATATTCCTCTTTGTGCCCCAGCGGATTAGTCAGCGACGTCAGGTTGCCTTGCTCATCATAGTGAAATTGCCAGCGTTCACCGGTTGGCTGGACACTTTCGATGAGCTGCCCGTGCTCGTCATAACCGTAAGCAAAAATATCACCGGTCGGCAGCTTCACTTCGGTCAGTGCACCGTCCGGATTGTAATCGAAGGTAGTGATAGCCCCTGCGGGATCGGCTTCCCAGACGATTTGGCTGTGACGCCACTGACGGCGGGTAATACGCCCCAGCGGATCGACTTCGCGGAACACCAGTCCGTTGTGATCATAATAGTATTGAGTTTTACCACCTTCTCCATTCTGGTAGGTAGTGATACGCGCCCGATCATCATAATGAAAATGGTCACACCAGTAACCGCTGGGAGAGGTCGTGCTGAGTACTCGCCCTTTTTCATCATAAGTCAGGCTAAGATCGGTTTGGTCAGTATCGTGCCAGCGGGTCATTCTCCCGTGCACATCATACTCATGCCACAGATGGTTATGTTGGAAGGCATCGCATTCTGCCAGATAGCCCTGTGGATCGTAATGGCAGGTCACCAGCCGCTGCTGTTTCTGCGGTTCGAGATAATCCACCGTCTGGATGTGTTGCCCTTGATAACCCAGCATCAGCCGGAAGCCATCCGTGCGCGTAACTTCGATCAGTTGCGACTGTTTATCGTAGATAAACTGGATCGCGTTCTGGCGACGATCAGTGATGGCGGACAGCTTACGCAGAGATCCGACCGCATGATTAAAATGGTAAATGAGCTGGGACTGACGATCAGTGAGTTGCAGTTCGCCCGTCAGCTCACCCGTTAACACGTAATGCGGAATATGCTGGTTACGGGCGAGTACCTGTTCCTCTGGCGTGGTGAAATCGTAGATCACGCCATCGGCATCGGTAAAATTCACCTTGTCGTCGCTCAACACTAACTGGCGTGACCAGTCATCCGCCCATTTCGGCCCAAACAGGCCGCTGAATTTGGCGGTAGAGCGATAGGTGCGGGTCAAGGTGATCGGCAACAGCCCGGGAATGACAATCACCGGCCAGACTTGCAGGAAGTCACCGGTGGCCACATCAACGGGCTCGCCTTCTTTCGTACACGTCCCGTTGCAACTCCCTTCTTTGTTGTTGGACTTGTTATTAACGAGGTCTTTTTCGGTGTTTTTGGGGTTGACCGGTGTGGGGTTGGTGGTTTCCGGCTTTTTGCCATCGATTTTGGCACCTTTTACGGCTTTGGCTTCCTCAGTAACGACTTTTTTTTCCGCTTTGGTCGCCACAGTACTGACTTTGTTGGCGGCAGAAGCTAATTCAGTTGCGCCCATTTTCATCACAGAGATTTCCCTGGCAGGCAAACCAATCATCTTGAGAACCTCAATCTCAGTTATCCCTGCTTCTTGTGCTCGATTGGTGGGCTTAGATTTCCAGTCATTCAGATTAAATTCCCCACTTTGCTTTTTCTGAATTTCTGCGACTTCACGTACCGTCTTTGCTTTTTCAGTCTCCCCATATACTTCAAGCCATCGGGCTGTATATTCCGAATCTTTGGTACTTTCAAAATAAGCGCCCTGGATATAGGATTCTACCGTGTCAACCACGGTGTTATAGGCACCTTTGACATGTCCTTTAGCCCGCTCAACCGGATGTATTATCCCTTCAACATGATTAATCGTCTTCTCCTTCGCCCAATCAACGACGTCATCTTTGGCTTCCCACACTTTTGTCCACCAACTTTTTTCTTCCGGCGTTTCTGCTACAGGAAGGGTATTGGCTTCTGCTGCTGACACTTGCGCTGGGGCGGCTTGCGCGGTGGTTTTTCCTAATGTATTTCCTGTTCCGGTCGGACTGTCATCGCGAACCTTTTGTGGTAACGGGGAATTCGGTTTTGGGGGAACAATATTAGTATCGTACTTTTTCGGGCTGGCTGGTTCTTCTGCGTTGGCCGCCGTTTTGCTACCTGTTCTGGCTCCGTTGTTTTCTTCCATGTCAAATTTCCTTATGCCCCGTTCATCCAAAATTTATCCCCGTGACGCAGCACCAGCTTATTGCCCGCTCGCACTGTATGGGTATGTTCTTGTGGATGGCATTTGCCGCCCACAGTGCCACTTTTAACGCCATTGGCTACGCCAGGCTGGTCGCCGAGGGTCTGCGGCACAAAACTCTGGGAAAACACCACCACCGGCTGGCCGTTGGCGCGCACAGTTTTCTCCGGAGCTGAGCTGTCTGCCAGTTTCGCCACCACAGGATAGGGAATTGGCGGGGTGGAGCAGCCCATTGGGGTCTTGCACACATCCGGCAGGATACCGACAATCATCCAGGTGCTGGCAGTACGAGCGAGGTAGTTATCAGCCATTTTCTTTTTCCTCTTCTTCCAACGGTGCCAGTTTGAGCAACGGTGCATCCGGATTGATTTCAAACCGCGCTTCGGCGACCCGCACAGGCAGCGAAGTCTTGAAATTCAGCCGGCAGGTCAGGTACAGCGTTTTGGCATCGCTGTCGAGAATTAATGTATCCGCGCGCATTGGCACGGGCAGTAGTATGCCATTTTGCATTCGTAGCAGGATAAATGGACGGTGCCCTGGCAAACGGATATGCAGCTCACCATCGGGGGTCAGGCCACTTAGGGTGATAGCGATATCGGTAGCAGGCCAGTCAATCTGTTGATCTGCCGGCGCACCATTCCAGTAGCCAAAATCAAAATCTTTTGGCAGGTAAGGATGACGATGTGCCAGCCAATCATCATCGTATGTGCCGGCTAATGTGCGGCGGGGTAGCCACGGGCGACCGATAAAGCCCATACCTTGTGGCTGGTAGGCCGGAATCTTAGGTGATAACGTGTCATCAAGCTGGGCGATAAAATGCTCAACGGTGAACGGTGCATCCGACCGGATAATGCGAGGTGCTGGATAGCGGGTGAATGATTTGGCCTCAGCATACCACGGGATGATAAACCCTCTTCCCAGCGGATTGGTTTCACAAGTGGCGTGAGCAATGGGCGCTTTCTCACCGTCAGGGTGCTGTTGGCGTTGCGCTGGCGTCAGGCGGTCACTGTCCTTGATACGCTGGCTCGCTTCATCATTAGTGTAGATTTTGCACTCGCCGCCAAAGGCATAACGGTAATCCAGCAGCAGCGAGGTAAACGGCTTTGGCGCGGTCAGTTGCCAGTGACCACCCGCATCGCGGATAAATTCCCGTTCACCGGTGATGGTCAGGGTTTTGTCGATCAAGGTCTGCCCGTGCTTACTCTGCACCTGCAATCGCACAGGAAATTCGGTACAGGGCTTGCCCTCTGGCGCATACGCCGTGCCGTTGACAATGACATCACAGTGCGGTTTAAACGGCGCCAGGTCACTTTCCTGCAATACCTGCGAGGTATTCGTGACCCCGCGATATTCATCCTGCAAACACAAGGGCGGTGGGGGCAGCAGTTCGGCACTATATTCCCCCAGTCCGGTAGGCAGGAGTTGATAGCCAATTTTCATCACCACCACGTGATGTTCGGTATCTTCGATATCGAGCATCTGATAGTTCATCACCGCAAAAGGGGTCAGGTTACGAAATTCCATCTCAGGGTGTCCTTTTAGTTCAGATCGATATCTTTACCAGTGATTTGCACCGCGCCGCTGGCCTCAAATTTGAATTCACTGCCTTGTATCGTGATTTTGCCGGCACTGTCCATGCGCAACACACTCAGGCCGCAGCGCAGTTCAATCACATCTCCGGCGTTGATGGAAAGGGTGTTGGTAATGGTTTCCGCCTTGTGCGCACCGACTTCGATGATATAGTCCTTGCCAGTAGTGAGTCTGCGTACTTTCCCTACTTTTTCCGTGCTATCGAAGGTGACAGTTTCCTCTTTGTTCTCATTGACCATGATGGCCTGATTTTTCTCCACGGTTTCGCGGTGGTTAGCGAGTACATGGGTATCGCGGTTGTTGAGTACCTTGGTATACATGTCCTTCTGCGCGTGCAGTGCCAGCCGTTCACTGCCCTTGGCATCTTCAAACAGTAGTTCGTTATAACCCTCGCCCTTGTGGGTTTTGGAACGGAAAGCCATCTGAGTTTTGCTGCCCGGCAAGGCACCCGGCGGGATGTTGCTGGCATGGTAAGTACGCCCGGTCACTATTGGCTGGTCGGGATCACCATGCAGGAAGTCCACCACGACTTCTTGTCCGATACGCGGAATGGCGAGCATTCCCCAGCCCTGACCAGCCCACGGCTGGCTGACCCGTATCCAGCATGAACTCTGGTCGTCGCTGCGTCCATAGCGGTCCCATGGGAATTGCAGGCGCACTCGACCGTACTGGTCGCAAAAGATTTCTTCCCCGGCTGGGCCCACCACCTTGGCAATTTGTGGGCCATCAATCACCGGTTTGGGCAACGGTGCAGGGCGCCAGTTCTGGTTCTGACGGATGAAATAGAAGTGGCTGTTCAGCGTGGTGCCAGAGCCTGAGCTGGCCGTTTCCAGTGCCTGCGGCTGGCTGCCACTGTGGCTGGTGGAGACGGTCTGCCATGACTGGTTCAGGTCTTCTCGCGGATGATTATCGAGAATGAATAATTTTCCCGGCTGTAAGGCAATTGCATTGCCGCTGCCCTCTCCGGTCATGGCGTCGCTGCGCAGTGCCTCCAGGCGGTAGCGGGTGAACGCTTTGCCGTGAGCCTCGTCTTTGAAGCGGCCCGGATAGTCGTAGTGTTCGTAGTAAAGCTGTTGCAGGTTTTCGTCTCGTATCTGTTGGTGAAATTCGGCCGGCCAGGCGGGATTCTTGAAGGTGTAATCCTTAAGCTGTACCTGAGCCGGGCGTACCTGTGCACTGCTGGTCAGGCTATTGACAGCCGGTTCGCCCAGCGTGCTGGCCTCGCTCGGTTGATAAGGCAGGCGTATACCCGGCGGTACCGAACCGCAGTCATCGGCAAACACCAGTGTATTGCGCCCGTTGCTGCATTCGAAAAAGTAGAAAATCCCTTCTTCTGCTGTCAGTCGTTGCAGGAAATCGAAATCGCTTTCTTGATATTGCACGCAGAATTCGCGTTCTGGGTGCGGGTGGCGCAGGTTGAACACCACGTCGCGGATGCTGTGTTCCTTGAGGATTTTGGTGATGATGCCGGTGATATTGAGCTGCTGGAAGATGCGCGAGTTCTGTCGCAGGGTAGTGCGCCACAGGTCGGGGCGGATGCTCATCCGGTAGGTGGTTTGGTGTAAACCGGTGTTGCCTTGTTCAAAGCGGGTGACGATACCGGTGACGCTGCGCTGTTCGATACCATTTTGCAAAATGGTCAGTGTCGCCGTACGGTCAAGCACCAGCGGGAAAGCAATGGCTGAGTCGGCACTCGCCAGCCCCACTTCCAGGGTAAAGGGGCGCGAGAAATGCTCGGTCAGGCTGAAGTCGGTGACGACAAAGGTCTGTGCCGGCAAGCCGCCCGCGGTCAGAGTGAACAGCAAACCACTGGGATCGGCTCCGCCACCCAGCCCTAATTTCTGGCCGATTTGCTGCAACATCTTGCCTGCAGTCGTGTCACCGGCGGCGGCCTGGGTAGCCAGCCCTTGTCCGCCAGCGAAACCCCCACCCATACCGCTGATCATGCTGCCAGCACCGCGACCGCCCACTGCCTTACCTGTTCCCCCGGTAAAGCCCCCACCCATGCCACTGATCATGCTATTGGTACTGAGATGGGCGGTGGTGTTATCCCCCGCACCCGTTAACAGCCCCTTGACCTGTTTCACCTTCTGTGTCGCTTGCTGTCCTTGTTCCAATAGCGCTTTTCCTTTCTTCAATTTTGTGAGGTGCTTTTTCATTGGCATGGTGTATCTCCCTGAGATGACGTTAATCTTACACACATTGTCCCGGACAAATTGGTCAATTAAAGACGCAAGACGCGCCTTGTGATAATTTGAAGAGACGTTGTTAGCCGAATATATCGGCTAATTCGTGGTGAATAAAATGGGGAGGAATAATAAATAATAAAAAAGCAAAAACAAAATAAAATCCAGTGAAATAAAAAGTGGCTTCCAACAATCACAGGATGAAAAATTAAAATCATTGCTTCACTGGCGCAATGCGCGGTATTTTTATATATAGTTAACTTATTATTTCGCATGATTTGGCTGGCAGAAAATAGCCATTTAATTAACGTATTGATTTAAATGTAAAAATGAAATTGCCGTTGTCTTTAAGATGGTGATCTTTTTAATTTCGTGATCATAATCACGAAAATTGTGTTTGAATGAATGGCTCCGTAGGATCCTACGGGTGTGCCAGAGTCAATTGCCGTATTACACTAAGCTGTTGTGACAGAGTTGGTTGGGAAATTTCCATTCCAAAAAATCAGAGAAAATGGTTGGAATAATATTGATGATATCTTTTTTATGAATTAAATGCATTTTAGTTCTGATTATTTTTAACATATAAAATATAAGGATTTAGGCATAAAATTCAAAATGTTCACTGTAAGATAAGAACAGATGAAAGTTTTATTATAGGAAAGAGTCCACTCTAATTACAGTTGTGGTGTGCGGTAATTTGAAAGAGTGAGGAGAGGTTAATTATTTATTGATTTAAAGGGGGATATGTCATGAATTCATTTGAAAACAAGGTGATATTGATCACTGGAGGAACGGCGGGAATAGGGTTGGCTACTGCAATTGAATTTGCGAAAAAGGATGGAAGAGTCCTTTTGGTGGGGAGAAATGTTGATAAAGGTAGTAAAGCAATAGCACAAATGCCACATAATGCTAACTGTGAGTTTTATTCTGCTGATATGAGTAAACGTTCAGACATTAAGCGGCTTTTTTCATATATTAAAGCGCATTATGGACGTTTGGACATTGCTGTTAATAATGCTGGAATATTCGGTGTTTCGTTTACTAAAATAACTGAATATCCGGATGAAATATGGGATGAAGTCATTGCGACGAATGTGACGGGTGTATATCAATGTATGAAGTATGAGATACCGTTAATGGAGCAATCAGGTGGAACAATAGTAAATGTCGCATCAGTTTCAGGTTTAAAAGCGAATTATGCAGGAGGGTGCGCTTATACTGCCAGTAAACATGCGGTGGTTGGATTGACAAAGTCTGCGGCTTTAGAAATGGCAAAGTCAAATATTAGGATTAATTCTGTGTGTCCAGGATTAATCAGGACAGATATGTCAGTCAGTGTGTTTGGAGAGAATTTAGATGCGTATGGTGACACCCACCCAATTGGAAGGATTGGGGAAGTGGAAGAAGTGGCTAATGCTATCGTGTGGTTATCTAGTAACAAAGCGGAATTCATTACAGGTTGTTGTTTACCCGTTGATGGCGGCTTAATGGTAAAATAGACTTGAAATACTAATCTCTTGAGTTGATAAATAATAAGATCCGTGACGGACAGGGATATGGCTGTACCCAATCCGTCTTTTTAGTTTCTTTTATCTAAAAATCAATATGGGTTTTAATAGAACGATATAATCAATATATTATTCTGTATTCTTGCCATTAAAGTAGATTGATGTTTTTAGAAAATAATGCGTATAATAAATAGACTAAAAAATAAAAATTGCCTACAATATTTAGGTATTGAATTAAACTGTAATGAGTTATTTTACTATAAATTTAGTCTAAAATTAGAGGAAATAAGATGGCAAAAGGAAACTTTTTGACAGTCGGCGACAAAACGACGTGTGGTGGCGCCATTCTGACTGGAACCATTAGTATTAAATTTTATGGAAAACAAGCGGCAATTGAAGGTTCTGCTGTGACTTGCGGGAGATATTCGGGAAATTATACTGTTGTTGGTGGAGTCAGCTCTTTTTTGGATAAAGGAACGAAATTAGCAGGAACTTTGGATAGTCGGACTACTTGTCCTTGTAATGCAGGATTTATCCATTCTATTCCTGATACTTATCAAAAATAGACCTGAAAATTTAGCAATTCAGTAGCGGTAATTTTGCTGTGATAACTCGCCTTTTGATATTATTAGGAAATATTATGGGAAGCTATGAAAATTACACTATGGATAGAGCAGACTTGATGTTGCACCCTGTTATTGGTGGAGAGTTGATATTACTAAATTATGTCGGATTTGCACAGGAAAGTAGATTTAAATTTTTAAAAAAGATAGAAAATTGGAACGGAATGGATGATTCTGAAATATTAAAGGTCATTAATTTAAAAGAATATATTTGTAGTAATATTTTTATAATTAATGAGGGTTACTATATAAAGGATGAAGTCTATCTGATGGATTTAAATAATCTTGATGATTTTGTTGAGAATTATTTTAAGCTGAATTCTGGTTGTTTTTTTGATGGTGATACATTTTTCATATCACCTTTAAATAAAACTCTGATTGAGTTTCAACATGATGGTTATGTGTTTTTGCATAAACTTCCTATTTTGTTAAATGAACATGGTAAAGCCAGGATTTTGAATAGGAAAAGCATGTTATAAATAATAGGATGATTTATTTGAAGATGACATAAAAATCCTTGATAAATAATTATTCTTATCTGTGTTCACCATGATGCCCCCTGTAATTGCTGTTATTATGCCAATTTTGCTTTAAAAGCATTATAAAGCCGTTTGGCGGGGGTGATTTTTATCATAACCATTTCTTGACAAACTCTTCCAACGGCATCGGACGGTCAAAGTAATATCCCTGCAAATAATCGACAGAATAGTTCGTTAACTGATTAACCTGTTCTTGGTTTTCAATTCCTTCTGCCACAATTTCCAGGTGCAATCGCAGGGCAAGGTCAATGATATTTTCCACAATATTTTTTGAAACCATATCGGTATTCATTTTGCTAATAAAGTTATGTCCGATTTTCACTAAGTTAACATTAAGTTTTTGTAAATAATTGTGATTAGAGAAACCTGTGCCAAAGTCGTCCAGTGCAATTAATACACCTAATTCATCCAATTTATTGAATAAATGAATGGTATGATTATCAACTTCCAGTAATTCTCGTTCGGTAATTTCCAAAATCAGTTTGATGGAATTTGCTGGAAATGATTTCAGAAAATGATGACAATCATCAATTAATCTAATGTCTTTATAATGTTTTGCGCTAATATTGAAATTAAAATGGAAATTTGCAGGTAATTGATGAGCAATAGGTGAAAAATAGTTTCTCACTTGGGTGATTAGGTTATGCGTTAAGGGAATAATCAAATCTGATTTTTCAATTTGGGCGATAAATTTGTTTGGTGTCAATAATCCATGAATTGGGTGTTGCCAGCGAACAAGGATTTCACATCCAATGATTGCATTGTTTTTACTACAAATAATTGGCTGTATATAGGGAATGAATTGCTTATTTTTAATCGCTTTTTTCAAACGATATTCAGGGATAGTAATGGTTTTGGTATGTTTATAAAAAAACATTGCAGATATGAATGTAAGCAGAGACATTAAAATAAATACACAGACTAATTCTACATCTGGTTGGATATTATCCTGATAATTGGAAAATAATCGCCAGAATATAAAACTTGTGCTGGCAGTGATGGTAATGAATAACATCACAAACATCCGATACAGGGATCGGTATGATTTCAGATTCAGCCCCATCATATCTCCTTTTTTGATAAAGCTCATTACTTAACAGTAGGCTTGTTATCCAAACTATGCAAAATTTTATTAACTTATTGATTACAAAAAAAAGAGGCTCTTTTTTGCGAAAACAACTTCGGCTATATTACAGGAAGAATTCAAAGACGGGAAATAACTATATGACGATATGGCAAAATTGGAGGGGAATTTTTTTATAATTGCTGAGGATGATCAAGATAAACAAATATTACTGCCATCCGTGGCTAAATTATTATTTTATTTATATCAGTATATTATCAGGTTGCCCGTAGTAAACAGGGCTGTTTTAAAACCTATATTGTCTGCTTCATGGTATAGCTATGATGGTGTCGTTATCACAATGGCAACTCGGCGATTTTCTGCCCGACCTTTTGAACTGCGGTTATCGGCGATAGGTTGGCTTGGCCCTAATCCACGAGTTGTCAGATTAGTACGCTGCATACCTCCCTGTGTCAGTGCATCTGCAACGGTGTTGGCTCGTTTCAATGATAATTGATTGTTGTAACTCACTTCTCCGTAGTTGTCAGTGTGACCATCAAGGCGTGCGTGGTGGATACCAACTTTGGATAAAATACTTGCGAGTTGTTTCAATTTTATTTCACCTTCTGGACGTAAGTGAAATTGATTATTACCAAACAGCACTTTTTCTGATATACCAAATAACCAACCTTCATCGGTTTGTTGAAATCCCTGTTGTTTAAGTGCGGCGATTTGTGTGGCCGTCAACGACCCTTTATTCTGACAGGCGCTGAGGAAAAGTGTGCCAATAAACGCAAAGATAAATACACAATAACGATTTCTGCTCATAGAGGGTTCCTTGATAGATAGTTTAGTTTTGTTGTATCAGCGGAATACCAGCCACCGCCTCGTTGTTTAATGTGATACATCGCCGCATCGGCTTCGGAGAGTAATTGGTCTGCTGTTAGTTCACCATTGGATAATGCAATACCGATGCTGAGTGTGATACGTAGATGTTGTCCGTTGGGAAGGAGAATGGGAGTATCCATGGCATGAATGATATTTTTGGCAACGCGTTCTGCATCTTCTGGATTGGCGGAAGGTAACAGGATAGCAAATTCGTCCCCGCCAAGCCGGGCAACGGTATCTGTTTTTCTTACTCTTCGTTTTAATGTGGTGGCGATAGTGACAAGCACGTGATCGCCGGCAGCATGTCCATAAACATCGTTGACATATTTCAGCCTGTTACCATCAATAAATAATATCGCTGCACTTTCACGCATAAATTTATCGCTCATGACGGTTGAAAGAACGCGTTCAAAAGTGGCCCGATTTGGCAGACCTGTCAGGGAATCATGTTGTGCTTGCCAGGTTAAAGCGGCTTTTTCTGTTTGCAGATGGTGTTGCCACTCTTCCAGTTCTTCTAGCAGGTGATTGAAAACCTGGCTTAACTCATGCAACTCAGCAATATGAGCAGAGGGCACACGTCGTGAAAATATCCGCCGTAGCCGCACATCATGGGCGACGGCTGTAATGTTTTGCAGAGCTCTGACGATACCATCATGCATACGCAATGAAAGGTAGAGTGAAATGACGGCACTGAACAGCAGACAGGCAAATAGCACCAGTAGGGCCTGATAAATAAATTTGATGATGTGGCAACTGTTACCAATTAACCAGACTGAACCTACTTTTTGCTGATGGTGGTAAATTGGCAGGGTGAAAGGTTCAGGAAAAAGCCAATGCTCGATCAATTTCTTGAAATTGCCAGTACGAGTCTCTTGATTGGCTTGCCAACTGGCTAACACCTGTTGTTTGGCATCGAAAATTTTGGCTTCTGTAAAACTATCGTGAACGGCAATCATTGCCAATATTTCGTTTGCTGCGGTTTTATCCTGAAATACCACGGCTGCCTGTGCAGTATGGGCAATGGTCGTGGCTATCAGCTTTAAACTGTTTTCGGCATATTTCTGCATGGCAAGCAGTGCCAGTAACGATAAGAACAAGCCGACTACGGATAATATGATAAACGTAATGACCAAATGGATCCGGTGGAAAGCGTGACGTAAAGTCGGGCGCGATGGCATCAGTGAATAACGTTTTTTCATATAAATTATTCTACCTTACGAGCCAATTGCAGGACATTCGGGTGTACGCGCACGCCGCTGCGCGTGAGAATATCAAGATTGAGGCTAAATGTTGCCGGAGTGCTGTTAATGTTGAGGCAAAATGCGCTGCCAATTTCACAGTTCGGATTATTTTCAGCAATGGTAAGCAATGGTTTGTCATTTTTCAGGTTGATCACCTGATGTTGAAGTTGTGGATCAACTTGACCATAGTAAATTACATCACATCTTTCTATGAGTTGTTCTACGTTGAAATTTAGTGTTTCAACTTGCAATTCTGTGTGATCAGAGATCATATCAATGTGGGTTAAGGCGCTAATGTAATTGGATGGAGGAACCAGACATAAGTGCAGGATAGTAGGTGTAATAGGCCAGTGGGTATAACTGATAATTCCAGAAACTACCCGCACTACATTTTCGTTGCGTGCTGTTTTTTCATTGATTATTTGTTTTTCATTGGTTTCAGGCATAGCCATTACTGCTGAATTACATGCGACAGTGATTAAGCATAAGGTTATCAATACCCGTAAAAATAATCTGGAGACACAACGTCTAAAAATAGTGTGTTTACAAAGATGATGAATCCGTTCAATCACTTTCATATCGGGTTCCAGTATATATTTTTCATCCAGTATTTGTTTTTCATATTGTAAATGGTCGTGCTAAAGTTATTGATAAAATCTGTTCTCAGTCAGGACCTATCTCATTCAGTATCATTTCCTTAATGAGATAGGTTGTAAAACCGTTATCTGCCAAATAAGATTATTGGCAATCTAATTGATACCTTTAAGGTATAATTTCATTTATTAGTGAATAAATGACTATTTCTATATTGATACATCTTCATTGATTCCTATTATATGTCCATGGTTGTCATAAGTGATACTGGAAACTTTGCTTTGCCTTAAGGTATCAAACCACTTTTGCTCCAACGTAAAACTCTGCGCCACCTCAGTGTGGGTTAACGCAGGTCGATGACGACGACGTTCGATCCTGAATCGATGTTGGTTGTATTTTGCCCAGCCAATGAGCAAAAATGCATTAAATACGGCAATGGCAATATAAAGGGCAATGACGCCCAGCTCTGAAGTAAATAATGTCGAAGTCAAAGGCCCGGGTGCATTATGGGAGGCGTAAAATAATCCCGCCATGAATAAATAGATAAAACCCGCCCAAGCCAGGATGGTCAACAAAATATCAATTAAACGAGGCCATAACCTTTGTTCGGTAAAAATCAAGGGTTCTTTCATGATTCGATTCTCTCTATTCCCCTGTCAGGGCTTTCCCAGCGAGCACGTTTTCTGTGTACTTTAAGCATCACTTTGGGAAAAGATACCAAGGTCGTAAATAGGTTTAGCATCCAATAAACCATCGGATACCAAATCACCCAGAACAGCGATGAGGCAACATGTTTTTCATAGCGTCGTTCAATCACTAAACTGACGGTAAACTGGATCAGGCAGGTAGCCGCCAGAACTAACCCCGTATATCCAGGTGGAAATAGTGAATAGACGCGAATGTTTTCCGGTAATGTGATGAACATGCCGAGTAAAAATAAAATGATGGAAAGGGCAAATGTAAATGACCAGATAACAGAACAGCAGAATTCAGCAAATAACCCCCACATGCGGCGATATTGCCATGACCACAATTGACGCAGGTTTTTCAGGAAAACTTCGGCTCCACCCTGTGCCCAGCGTAACCGCTGCTTCCATAATCCTTGTAGGGTTTCAGGCATTAAGATCCAGCAGATAGCACGGGGTTCGAAAAAGATGGACCAATGATGTAACTGGAGTTTCCAACTCACATCAATATCTTCTGTGATCATGTCGTTACTCCAATACCCCACGTCGGCCAATGCCCTGCGATTAAAGGCCGCAACAACACCTGAAACGGTAAAAACCTGACCATAAACCCGTTGGGTACGTTTGATTAGGCCAATGATGGAAGAAAATTCCCCAACCTGAATGCGCCCAACTAAGGTGGATCGTGTGCGAACGCGGGGATTGCCTGTAACAGCACCAACACGGGGATGATCAATCATGGGCTTGACCAGCCAAACAGCCGCATCGCGATCTAACAGGGCATCGCCATCAATACAGACCAGATAATCACTTTTCGCGGCAGCGGCACCTGCTTGAAGCGCAGTGGCTTTGCCTTGATTCTGTTTCAGGTGTATCACTCTCAAGGCTTGATGTTGTTTCGCCATCGCATTGAGTTCATCCGCGGTGCTGTCGGTTGAACCATCATTGATAGCGATCACTTCAATATTGGGGTAGCGCTGGTTCAAGGCTGCCAGCAGTGTTTCGCGAACATTTGGCCCTTCGTTGTAGCAAGGGATCAAAATTGAAATCAGCGGTTTTCCTTCAAGATGCGGAGCTTCTTCATCAACGATTTTCCAATGCCTTTCCCGATAGATCCAGAAATAGATCCCTCCTGAGATCCAGATGGCCGACATGAACAAAGGCCAGAAAAAGACAAAGTTCAGCATGACTTCCCCGGTAAAGGTGATAGCGATACCGAGAGGGATGCTTAATACCAGACAGAGCACTGCAAAAGCAATAATACGATCAATCATTAAGTGGATACCATTCAGGAGAAAGAACAGGGCGAATTTCATTCATTTCTGGTTGATTATTGAGAAAGTCATCAGGGTAGTAACCGAAACTCTGTGCGCCATTGAGTTGCAATTGACGCATCCATTCTGCTAATTGGTGCCCTGGGATCGCTCTTTTATCCAGTGGCTTGCGCCAATCTACGGATTGCAATTCAAAGACAGTTTTGTCCAGTGCTTGTGGGCGTTGTGCAATGATTTTTACCAATCGGGATAACCACTGATTGCTTTTTGCCAGAGGCACATTTTCCATCAATGGCATTGCCATTGGGGCAACCCAATCGTAGTGAGCGAGGAAATCATCCAGATTTTGGGCAAACCACTCTTCGCTGTCCGGTTCCAGAATGGGCAGGGCAAAAATATTGCGCGCAGTTTTGAGTTGATAACCCCGTATTGATTTAAGTTCCTTGGTTAACTCATGAGTGAAATCAATCAGGTATTGGCTTTTAAAGCGTGTCCAACGGGCAAATTGTTCTGGATCTTGCCGAATTTCTGCAATGGAAGCAGATAAACCTGCGTCCTGATAAGCCTTGATGGCATCTGCGCCAGCATCTTCAAAATCAGACATGACTGCGTCATCGTGATACAGGATGCCCTGAAAAATAGCATGAGAGGCCAAATCTTGATAAATCTCTTTGATCCTTCGACGGTTTTCTGGATTATAAGGCGATAAACGACGATATTGTGTCGGATTTACAAACAGCTTGTTATGACTTGCGTCATAGCTCATCACCCGTGGGAGTGAAGACTCCAGCTCAAAGGCCAGAACGGGCATCCATGCATAAACTTCAATATTCAGGCGGCTGTGCAATTGCCAGGCAACACGGTTAAAAAGGTCAGCACGCATCGGTAGCCAGCGATTAGGAAAATAGAGCTCACGGACATTGCCATCACCTTTGGGATCAGCAAAGGCTTGCAGGAACACGGTATTGACGCGCAGATCGGCAATGCGCTGAACCAGCTTGTCGAGATTATGAGCTTGTTGAACGGGATTAGGATCATAAACATAATCCAGATCAATATGAGCAATCCGTAAGATCGGTTTATTTTGTACCTGAATTACCTGCTCGGCGAATGCTTTCAGGGAAGGGTTATGTGTGAGCAAGATACGTGGAACATTATCAAGATTGTTGACGTTTGCCAGCCCGTTGTCCAGCGTCAATGCCATTTTGTAGCCGTAGCGTTTGGCTATTTCCAGCGTAACACCGCTATCGATGCCATAAGGCCAAATCCAGACCCGTGGCTGCTTGCCTGTGGCAGTGATAATTCTTTGGGTAATAGTAACGATATCCTTTTCTATCCGCAGGCGGAACGCTTGCTCACTTTCATAGTTACCTGTTTTCGGATCGTAAATGCGAATGGCTGCGGCCGGCTCGGTATTGCCTTGTGGATTAGCGATGGCACCATAGTGATGCTGATAAGTATGGGAGCCTATTTCCACTAAACCAGAACGGGACATCTCAGCCACCTGTTCCCAGGTAGTGAAACGTTCCCGCGCTACCATCAATCCACCAAAATCAACGGGTTTTTTGGCTGGCGCATCAACCCAGATCCCAACGGGAGCCAGAATAGCAGGCCAGTTATAAGCTTTCAGCAGCGGAAATACGCGATGGTAGAAACTACTATAGCCATCATCGAAAGTCAGCAATACGGCCTTGGGAGGCAGAGGCGTACCTCCCTGATTGGCGGTAAGAATTTGATCGACAGTAACAGGTTGGTAGCCATTTTCCCGTAGCCAGGCAAACTGATCGTTCAATGCGCTGGTACGGACTGACATAAAACGCTGATCTGCACCATCATCTTCAACATCATGGTAAGCGAGAACCACAAAACCATTCTCAGGCCAAGGGCGTTCATTCATGGGAAGCGGTCGTTGCGTTGGTGGAACGAAATCAGGTTTTTCTGCATATGCCAGCATGCCAAACTGGGGAATCAACAGACTAATCAGCAGTGCCGATATCATCAACCAATGACGAGAAACATTGTGTGTCATAAAAAATCCTTTAGAACCGATAGATTAAATCAAAAGCAGCTTGCAGATTACTTTCTCGTTTACCGTCATAAGGACGTTTATCCAGCGTGAGCCTTACCCCTGCGTCAATAACATCATTCCATTTAATACGCTGACCATATCCCATTATTGTGATCAGGCCGCTGCCGTACCCTTGCTGCCAATATTGCCCAATACCAGCCACAACTTGCTGGCTCCAGACGGTTTGATAATGCCGATACATGATGTGATCTGCTTCCAATTCAGGCAGGAAGGTAAAGTCGCTTTTGGGATTAAAATAGGGTGTATTTTGCCGGGTATTGTGGGTTGTACTCAGTTCCAACTGCGCATCAAGCTTCAGGTAAGAGGCAGTGTATAGGCGTTGAAGGCCGTCAATGCCATATTCAAAGCGATGGTTGCCATCTGAAAAGAATGCAGGGGCAAAGCGCGCACTCCATTGGCTGCGTTCGCTGTATCTCCAGCGAGTGTAAATTTGTCCACCATTGGCGTGGATATCATTGCCTAATGCACGCAGGGGAGTATTACGGGAGAAGCGTTCTGCGGAACTACCCAGTCGCCATTGATCATTAAAGTCATACCAGGCTGCGATTCGCAATCCCATCTTGTTGCCATGACGATAATTACGTGAGGAAACTTCACTTTCCAGCCAAAGATCCCGCGAACGCCACTCTACACCGCCGCGTAAATCACGGTTCAAGCTCCGGCCTTCTGAAAATTGGCCGCGATTGTAAGCACCACCGGCAAATAAGCGCCAATTATCCTCAAGGGGAGGACTATAAAGTATTGCGTCAATAACTGAACTGTGTCTGCCGCTTTCCGGGTTATCTGAATTAATGCCTTGATTGACCTTAATTTGCAGTTCTGACATATGATGCACATTACGCAGACGATTAAGGCGTTTAGCAAGCATATCTTCTGGTACGCGGGTAATAACATCATCGGCCAGCAAATCCATCTGTCGCCATTCTTGCAGGGTCAGGGCGGTATAACCTTGCTGGATTTCCAACGCCAGATTACGGTGATCGAGTCCTTCAATTTGCTTTAATTCACTCTCAGCACGACGCGGCCAACCTCGATCCAGCCAGATAGCCGCCAGGTCAATCCGTAACTTCTGGTTTCCGGGGGCAGTGCGGGCTAAATGGGTAAAGCGTTTTTCTGCTTCGGCAAGATCTTCACGTAATTGTGCAGACTCCGCTAAAAACTGTTGCCCTTGTAGCCAGTCATCATTCGGAACGCGAATGGGAGAGCCAAAGACATTAAGCATATAAGAATTGCGCTGCTTGATATTGGTAGCAAGTTGTTGAGCTGCATCCAGATGCTCACTTTCCACATTTGCATAAAAAAGGACGATATCATCTTCAAGGGGAATATTAGGCGGTGATATTTTCCCTGACGACAAGATATTTTCATCGGGGTAATTCAAGGAATGCAGAATATTTCGTGCTTTTTCTGGCTGTCGCAGATTCAGGTAAGCTGCCGCTACCCATTTCTGCGCATATTCTGGGATTTGCTTCTGTTCAGCTTGTTTTTGCAAAGCCAGATATTCATCAATAACTTCTTGCAGCCGATGGCGGGAAAGAAGGGCACCAAGCCGATCAATGCGCGCCTGTTGGTAATCTTGTTGTGCATCGGGTAGGCTGTGCCATTGGTTAAGCATATGTTCGTAGCGTGCAAGTGCCCAGTCAGCAATGTCAAAGCGCTCTTTTTCACTACGATTAGGGATCATTGACAAACGAACCAGTTCTGCTGTGGCGTCAGCTTCCAGCCTGCGCAGTTGCGCCGTGGTTAATTGTGTCGCGTGCTGTTGTCCCAGACGCCATGCAGGATCACTGACTCGATTGTTTTTCAGGCTGAACAGATAGTCTTGAGTAACGTCCTGATTGTGAGGAAACCATTTATGCGCGGTAGAAAGCATTTGCATGGCATCCCATATCCGGCCGGCAGCCTGGTCAACGTAGGCCATCAGACGGTAATTAGCAGCGTCGGGTTGATGAGCCAATAAATCTTTTGCCAAACGTCGGGCTTCTGCGTCTTGTTTGGCATCGGCGAGTGTCATGATAAGGCCAGCTTTGATGTCTCTGTTCTGCTTGTCCAGGGCCAGAGCTGTGCGCCATAGCTGGATTGCTTGTGACCATTGACGTTGGTTGCGATAGGCTCGGGCAACAGCCGCTATCCCTCTGGCGGGTATAGCCATTGAGCGATAGCGTTGCCAGAGAGAAATGACTTCATCATCATGTTCAGCCCAGCTTGCAATTTGCAACCAATCAGAAACTTGTGAGGAAGAAAGGCGATGTCGTTTCTCCTCCTGACGAATATATTCGAGCATGGGATTGGTATTACCATTTCTGGCTTGTTGAATTAATGCATCGTAATCTGCCTGAGCGGATTCCGTTGTTATTAAACAACTTAATGATATAAATAACGATAACAGCTTATACCGATATCTATGAAAGCCCATCGGACGGAAATAAAGATATGACACGCTATCCCCTTTTTATACTGCTTGTTGATTTTACAAATAGCAGGACCAGACGGAATTTAATTTAATTTAGATTAAGATGAATTTTTGCATTCTTCATTTTTGAAGAGGCAGAATAATACGTACTGCGTGAATTTATATCAATGGGAAAATTTCGTTAAGTAATTGCGATTATTTTGTTTTTCATTGATATCATGTCTATATGAAATAATATATAAGGATGATATTTATGTTTTGATATGAATTTTATTTGTTTTAAATCAGCGCGTTGTAAATTTATCACTCTGTCGTAAAAATGTTTTGGAAAATAAGGATTGATATTTTTGTTGTTTTCAATGAAAAAATCTTAGACTGAGTGTAAATATTTTTTATTACCGAAGGATGAATATTATTTGTTTTTTTGATTTTTTATTTTAAATAACTTGGTTAAAGTGAAGTTGATTTATTTTTCAGTATAAAAATGTGGTTTGTTGATCGTGTGATGACTATATTTCAAAATTAAATACTATTTTTACTCCATATACCGAAAATGTTAGCAAAATTGATATTCGGTTATTCTCTTTTGTGTGTGAATGTCAAACAATATTGCATTGGTGATTTACATTGGTAATTATATGGGTATTGTTATCACGTGCAGATAACGTTAGATGATCGTATTCAGATTTATCTGAGAAGGTATTAGCTCAATCACTAATTAATTTTCAGTTTTGTTATCAATGGATTTTATATTTCTCACTTATAGATAAAATATCACCAATTAAATGACAATTTCTTGAACTAAGATAAGGAAATCGTTTTTACCCGCATTAAGATCAAGAGCGTCTTATATAATTATCTTTTATTCTTTGGCATCATTTTTGAAAGAATTTTTTGGGCATTATATGTCAAACAGCGCATTCAACCGCCGCTGGGCGGAACTTTTATTGGAAGCATTAACCCGCCACGGATTGCGACATATCTGCATTGCTCCCGGCTCTCGTTCAACACCATTGACATTAGCTGCCGCAGGAAATCGTAAGTTGATCTGTCATACCCATTTTGATGAGCGTGGATTGGGCTATTTGGCCTTAGGATTGGCAAAAGCGGGCAAAGAGCCGATCGCGGTTATTGTGACGTCTGGAACGGCAGTTGCCAATTTGTATCCTTCTTTAATTGAAGCGGGCTTGACGGGAGAACGGTTGATATTTCTCACCGCAGACAGGCCGCCTGAACTAATCGATTGTGGTGCCAATCAAGCTATTCGTCAGGTGGGCATTTTTGCTTCTCATCCCACGCAAACTTTAGCATTGCCACGACCAACCACAGATATTCCCGCTAGTTGGTTGGTTTCTTCCATCGATAATGCAATGTCAAACCTGAAACAAGGTGCTCTACATATTAATTGCCCGTTTGCGGAGCCCTTGTATGGTAATGAGATGACAGCACATCAAGATTGGTTGCAAACATTGGGGGATTGGTGGCAAGGGAATGAACCGTGGCTGATTCAGCCAGAAATGCATACCACCATCAAGGCAGTTGATTGGGATATCTGGCAGAAAAAACAGGGAATTGTACTGGCAGGGAGAATGAGCGCAGAAGAGGGGGAATATGTTGCCCGGTGGGCAAAAGAGATGGGATGGCCGCTTATTGGTGATGTGTTGTCCCAAACAGGGCAGACTTTGCCATATGCAGATTTATGGCTTACTCACTCCCGCACTCAGGAGATTCTGGCGCAAGGGCAACTGGTGATCCAATTTGGCGCCAGCCTGACAGGCAAGCGACTGTTGCAGTGGCGGGCTAAATGCCAGCCTGAGCAATATTGGATTGTCGATCCCATTGTCGGCAGGCTTGATCCTGCAAACCATAGAGGGCGCAAATTCACTTGCAGTGTGACTGATTGGTTACGGGAGCATCCCGCATATTCACGAGCGCCCTGGGCAGATGAATTGAATTCATGGTCAAAAAGCGCGTTTAAGTGTGTTGAAACCAAGTTGACGGGAGAATTCAACGAGGCAGCGGTTGCGCATCAATTGCATCAATTGTTGCCAGAGCAGGGGCAATTGTTTGTCGGCAATAGCTTGATTGTGCGTTTGGTCGATGCTTTGGGGCAACTTCCGGTGGGGTATCCGGTCTACAGCAACCGAGGTGCCAGTGGTATAGATGGCTTGATCGCGACCGCAGCAGGTGTACAACGGGCCACTAATAAACCGACACTCACGATTATAGGTGATATCTCTGCCCTCTATGATTTGAATAGCCTGGCTTTATTACGTAATCTTTCTGCTCCCATGTTATTGATCATAGTAAATAATAATGGCGGGCAAATTTTTTCTCTGCTACCAACGCCACAGGAAGAGCGTCAGTGTTTTTACTGTATGCCGCAAGATGTCAATTTTGATCATGTTGCTGCCATGTTCGGCCTAAACTATGCGGCACCACAAAATTGGCCGGAATTAAAACGGTGTGCCCAACGAGTATGGGATCGTAAGGAGACGACATTGGTTGAATTAAAGGTTGCAGGCAATGCAGGAGCGGTATGCCTGCAAGAACTGCTAAAACAGGTGGCGGCTCTGTGAAACTAAACTGTCGGACATTTCATGCGCATAACCAAGGGATATGGCTAGTTTGGTTACATGGATTATTGGGAACAGGCGACGATTGGTCGCCTGTCGTGAGTGCTTGTGATCGGCATCCTTCATTAGTTGTTGATTTACCTGGACACGGTAATTCCGTCGATGTGAATTTGACCGGTGGTTTTGCCGAGATGAGTGAGTTGCTGATGGCAACCCTGATAGAGTATCAAATCAATGATTATTGTTTGATTGGCTATTCACTGGGAGGACGAATAGCTATGTACCATGCGATTTATAACAAACAGGATGGTTTGCGTGGTTTGCTGGTGGAGGGAGGGAATCCGGGACTGTTTTCCCAACAGGAACGCGATGTGCGATTGCGCAATGATCAGCATTGGGCACAGCGTTTTCGCCAAGAGCCAATGAGGTCAGTCCTGACTGACTGGTATCAACAACCGATATTTGCTGATTTAACAACGGCACAACGTGAGCAACTTATTCATCTGCGCAGTCAAAACAGGGGAGATCGTATCGCCGATATGCTGGAAAATACCTCTTTAGGATACCAACCTTGGCTACTTCCTGCTTTACAACACATATCTATTCCTTTCTCTTACTTGTGTGGGGAAAATGATCGTAAATTCCAGAGCATAGCGCAGCAATATACACTGCCATTAACAACTATTCCTCAAGTTGGACATAATGCTCATTATGGTAATCCTGTGGCTTTTGCCAGCACAGTGAACTGCTTTTTATCACTTTTTGGTTAAGGAAACACAATAATGCGTTACCCAAACGAAGAAAAATTGTATGCCCCTATTGGATGGCAAGATTGTTCCCAAGGGTTTGAAGATATTCTCTACCATAAATCCACAGACGGCATTGCCAGGATTACGATTAATCGCCCACAGGTACGTAATGCGTTCCGTCCCCTGACCGTCAAAGAGATGATTCAGGCATTGGCAGATGCTCGTTATGACGAGGCAATTGGTACGATTATTCTGACGGGAATGGGTGAGAAAGCGTTTTGTGCTGGAGGAGACCAAAAGATCCGTGGCGATTATGGTGGTTATCAAGATGACAGCGGAGTACACCATCTGAATGTATTAGATTTTCAGCGGCAGATCCGTACTTGTCCAAAACCTGTCGTTGCTATGGTTGCAGGGTATGCCATTGGCGGTGGTCACGTGCTGCATTTGATGTGTGATTTGACTATCGCGGCGGATAACGCCATTTTCGGTCAAACAGGCCCTAAAGTCGGTTCCTTCGATGGCGGCTGGGGAGCATCGTATATGGCGCGGATCGTAGGGCAGAAAAAAGCGCGTGAAATCTGGTTCCTGTGCCGCCAATACAGTGCCAAAGAAGCCTTGGATATGGGATTGGTGAACGCCGTCGTACCTTATGCCGAACTGGAAAAAGAAACTGTGCGCTGGTGTCGTGAAATGCTGGAAAACAGCCCAATGGCGTTGCGTTGCCTGAAAGCGGCATTGAACGCAGATTGTGATGGTCAGGCTGGTTTACAGGAATTGGCGGGCAATGCCACCATGCTGTTTTACATGACCGAAGAAGGACAGGAAGGGCGCAATGCGTTTAACGAAAAACGCCATCCTGATTTCAGTAAGTTCAAACGTAATCCGTAAATTGTCATCCATTATGCGTCAAGCGACTTTATACCAATTCAGCCTGCCCATGGAGGCGGGCATTATTTTGCGTTATCAGCGCCTGAAAACCCGTGACGGTTTTTTGGTGCACTTGCAGGAAAACGGACGAGACGGTTGGGGAGAAATTTCTCCATTGCCCGAATTTAGCCATGAAACGCTTGAACAAGCTAAAGAGTCGGCTGTGGAGTGGCTGCAACAATGGTGTTTGGGCATACAGCCAGAAGAGAGTGAGCTTCCTTCCGTTGCGTTTGGCATAAGCTGTGCATTGGCTGAATTGCGGGGAGAATTACCTGAAACAGCCAGTTATCGCAAGGTGCCGTTATGTATGGGCGATCCTGATGATGTGATCCGGCGTTTGGGATACATGACAGGCCAGAAGATTGCCAAAGTGAAAGTGGGGATGTATGAAGCTGTACGGGATGGCATGGTAGTCAATGTAATGCTTGAAGCGGTGCCTGATCTTCGGTTGCGATTAGATGCTAACCGCAGTTGGACACGCACAAAAGCAGAGGGCTTCGCTAAATATGTCAATCCTGATTATCGGCACCGAATTGCTTTTATCGAAGAGCCTTGCAAAACCCGGGAAGAATCTCTGGTATTTGCTCGTGAAACGGGTATTGCCATTGCATGGGATGAAAGTGTCCGTGAAGCTGATTTTACGCTAGAAGCCCAAGAGGGAGTTTCTGCCATTATCATCAAACCGACGTTAGTGGGCAGTATTGACCGTTGCCGTCAATTAATTACCAAGGCGCATCAGTTAGGGGTAGAGGCAGTGATCAGTTCCAGTATTGAAAGTAGCTTTGGTTTGACACAATTGGCTCGTCTTGCTCAATGGCTCACACCTGATTCACTTCCGGGCCTGGATACTTTGGATCTTATCCAGTCACAACTTATCCGTTGTTGGCCAGATAGTCATATTCCGTGTGTCATGCTGGATAAGCTGGCAATGGTATGGAGTCATGAATGTCCGTAATAGAGTGGACTCAATGGCCGTGGCAGCATTGGGCTGCGGCCTTGCCTGAAAAACAGGCCATTCAGTTATATGATGAGCAATTCACCTGGCATGAATTAACACAAAGCATCAATGCTATTGCTGTTCATTTCCACCAACAGGGTGTGGCGGAAGGTAGTGGTGTGCTCCTGAGAGGCAAGAACAGTGCGGAACTTCTATTGTGTTATCTGGCTGCCCTGCGATGTGGCGCCAGAGCGTTACCTCTTAATCCTCAATTACCTGATCGATTGCTGGCGGAACTATTGCCTCACCTCAATATGGATTATGGGGTGGACTTCACGGACTCACCTTCACCTGTTATGGCGGTTAAGATACTTGACTGGCAACAAAAGTTTCCGGCGAAACATGATTGGCAGGCAAAAAACAACCTATTGGTGTTGTGGGAAAGCCAACGTCCTGCCAGTATGATCCTGACCTCTGGGTCTTCTGGATTACCTAAAGCTGCGGTACATTCCATTGGAGCTCATCTTGCCAGTGCGCAAGGCATTCTTTCCCGCATGGATTTTCAGCCAGATGATAGTTGGTTACTGTCATTGCCCCTGTTTCATGTTTCAGGCCAGGGGATCCTTTGGCGTTGGTTACAAACAGGAGCGACATTAGTGCTGCGGGATTTACAGCCACTGGATCGTGCGCTGTCTGGTTGTACCCATGTATCACTTGTACCTACCCAATTGTGGCGTTTGCTGGAACAACCCCATAACTATCCATTGACATTAAAAGAAGTGTTACTGGGAGGCGCCATGATACCGACGTCGCTGACCCAACGGGCCGAGGAATTAGGTATTCGTTGCTGGTGTGGCTATGGGCTGACAGAAATGGCATCAACTGTTTGCGTAAAACGGGCTGATGAGCTGCCCGGAGTAGGTAATCCACTCCCTGGAAAGTCCATTCGCTTAGTCGATGGAGAAATTCAGATCCGTGCTGACAGTATGGCGAGTGGTTATTGGTTTAATGGGGAATTGCAGCCATTGGCAGATAATGAAGGATGGTTTTCAACTCAGGATCGAGGCGTATTTGAACAAGGGGAATTACGGATTTTAGGGCGTCTCGACAACCAATTTTTCAGTGGTGGGGAGGGTATTCAGCCAGAAGATATTGAGCAGATCATTAACCAACATCCTCAAATTGAACAAAGTTTTGTTGTTCCCATTCCTGATATTGAATTTGGTCATCGGCCAGTTGCGGTGATTGAAACCCAATATCCTGTGTTAGCAGAGACAATTATTGATTGGCTTGCAGATAAAATAGCAGCTTTCCAACGGCCTGTTGCCTGTTATGTGTTACCTGCCCAACTGAAAAATGGGGGAATAAAGGTTTCGCGCCAACAAGTTAAGCAATGGGTAACAGAGATAAATAATAAACATTATAAATGATAACATTATTTACATATCTTTATAAATATAAGCGCTTACTTACTTTTATCATCTATATCGCTGTTCCGGTTTAAGTACAATATCTTAGCCCATGTGGGAATTTATTCATTAAAGGACAAGATTATGAAAGGCTTTATTGCTATTGGTGCCGCTAGTTTGCTCTTTATAGCTTGCTCAGCAAATGCTCTCTCTATAGATACTCAGGTGGGAAAACACAGCACAAGCACATCAGTGGGGATTGGTGATAAATATGCTGGTCTATCTCTGACGGGTAACTGGACTCGTAGTGATCACAATGGTCAGCTAGGTAGTTTAGGTTTAGGCTTCGGTCTGCCATTTGGCCCACTGGCTGCAAACGTCGGTGCGAAAGCGCTTTATTTGTCTCCCAAAGATGGGAAGGATGGGGCGGCATTGGCTGTTGGTGCTGGCTTTAGTTGGGCCGTGACTTCTTCTTTATCTCTGTATGGTGAGGCTTACGGTTCGCCATCAGGCTTAACGTCAGGAATGGATTCTTATACTGAGGCTACAGGGGGAGCGCGTTATACATTTTTCAAACCCCTGAGTGTAAATGTTGGCTACCGTGTCATGGATATACGGGGTAGTCATGGTAATCGCAGTAATAAAGTTTCCGATGGTTTTTACGTTGGCGCTGGTTTGAGTTTTTAATTAGACGAAAATGCTGCAAGGTTATCCGCATTAACATTGATGCGAATAACCTTAGACAAAATAAACTTTTACCCTACGTTTGGCAGTGCGCCTGTAACAATGCCAATCTGAATGGCAATAACTGCAAGCCCGCACAGGAACACAAAGACTAATGCAGGCTTACCTCCTTTGACACGATAGCCTTCCTTGTTTTCTTCACGGCTACGCCAAACCAATAGGCAAGGCAATAACAATGCGAGAATGGAGAGGGCAACAGCCGCAAATGTCAGTGCCATAACAAAATTAGGGTAATACAGTGCACAGAGCAAGGGAGGAGCAAAAGTCATTAATCCTGTTTGTAAACGCCCTTTGGCGTGATTGCGGCGCTTAAAAAGGTCAGCAAGGTAATCAAATAACCCTAAGGCAACACCGAGAAATGAGGTAGCTAGCGCAAGATCGGCAAACAGATGAACGGCAAACTCTACTTTAGGCGCAGCGACAATCTCTCTGACTGCTTTCAATAACCCATTTAGGCCAGATTCTTGTGCAAGAATGCCAACAAATGTATTTGAAGAAATAGCGCCGAGTGTCACCAATTGCCACAGAATATAGGCTAACAGTGGAATGGCACTACCGATGATAAAGATTTTCCGTAGCTTGTTGGTATCTCCTCCCATATAGGCAACGATGCTTGGCACACTACCGTGAAATCCGAATGAAGTAAAAATAACCGGGATGGCAGAGAGTGCTAATCCTTGTTCAATGGGCATGGAGATCAGGTTGATTTTATCAACATGAGGCATCATTACACCGAGTACTATCACCAGAAAAACAATTTTAGCGGTAAACAGCAGGCGGTTAATAAAATCGACAGATTGGGTTCCAATACAGACTATCCCACCACCAATAATGGTAAAAATGCTGATCCCGGCAGAGACAGAAATAGGTTTATCCAACCAAGAAGAGAGGGAAGTCGCCAGTAACTCACCTGCACCGCTAATATAAGCCGTTGTCAGGGCATACATAAGGAAAAGCATACTGAAGCCAGTCAACATCTGCCCACCTAACCCAAGGTAGCGTTTCGCGATAGTTCCTAATCCAGTATTAAATTTATTATGTTGATATACTTCGACGAGCAAGAGTGCTGTATAACTCATTAAAGCCCACAGAACGACTAACATAGCAAATGTAGTTCCAAACCCCACACCCGCCGTTGCCAGTGGCATTGCTAACATTCCTGCGCCAATTGTCGTTCCAGCAACGATAAAAATACTGCCAATAGTGCGATTTTTCACGCGACCCTCATTTCTGAATATGTTGAGAAATAGTTATAAGATCCGCAGGTTAAATGATTGATTTATGTCTGTCAAATTTATAGTACATGGAATGTAAATAAATAATTACACTTTGTGGCTGTGTTGGATAATTCGTTATCAAGCTATGTAATTTCGAGAAAATAACTAAGAAAGCAGAAGCATATTAAGTCAAAAAACAACTAGAAACTTCTTTGTTGAATAACATAATTTATTAGTATGTCAGATAACTTTGCAGTTTGGATATGAAGAATTAGTTAACCAGATTAATAAAGTAGTAAATGGAGAAGGTAGAGTAGAAAAGAAAGTGGATATATGTGGAAAATTTTGTCGGATGTATAAAGTAAAAAACCGCTATTCCACCGGTTGATTACGGGAAATAACGGGTTCTTATATGGTGCCGGCTACCGGAGTCGAACTGGTGACCTACTGATTACAAGTCAGTAGTTTTAATTTTAAATCAATCAGATACCGGGTTACGCATTCAATGTGTTGTTCTTTATTTATAATGCTTATTTTTGCGAGATAGCATACATGGCCACAGTGGAAGTAAAGTGTCGGTTTTGTCACCAAACGAAGGATGTTAAAAAACATGGTATTGGTAAAGGCGGTCACCAACGTTATCGTTGTTTATACTGTAACCGTACTTTCCAGCTCGATTATGCTTATCGAGCATTGGAGAAATAAAAAAGCCGCATTTCTGCGGCTTTGGTATGGAGATAATTGTCGTCTTGGATTAAGATAAGAACAGGCTGTTTTTTAGCCTATTGAGGAAGGTTGAAATATTCATGTGTGACAAGGATAGGAGCGAATTCTCCTTGAGCTAATGCTGCATTGGAAACATCTGACAATCTGAATTTCAATTCCTTCGAAGCAAACCTCATCCACCCTGATAATATCGGCTCATCTTTAGCTTTTGCACTTGTCAGGAAAGATCCCATATTAATCAGTGGTGGTACAGGTTTCTTCCCTCTTTCGAGAATAACACTCATTCTGATATCAAATTTCCCCATCGCTTCTTTTTGTGCTTTTCTGATTTTGTTAAGTGCATCAGCCGAAATCATTACCCCCGCATAAACATCTTTTGTCGATGCGATATAAATATCTGCATTACTTAATTTAGTGTTATCCGCATGGGACCCCACATCAACAGGGACAGTGAAATGCGCATAGGAATCAAATTTCTTTCGATAACATTCCATATATTCGGCATTTCTAAAAATGGTGGGAACTTTCTGTTTTAATTCGATTAGTTGTTTTGATTCTTTACGTGAATCTTCATAATCGTTACAAGATGACACTTCAATATCAATATCACCCCTAACCATTTTATGCTCAGGCGACGTCAAATCATCCGTATTCACTTTCGTTTCAATATCAACCTTACAACCAGAAAGAATCAGCGCTGTACTAGCAATAGCTAACCATTTTTTCATTTGAATACCTTTATAAAATTAAAATATGTCCATATCGTCATCGTATTTAATCATAAATGTTGTATGACTTACACTATGACTTACACTATTTTGTGACGCTGCCAGCGCTGACGATAACGGCAATGAACCCATCAGCGTTTTGATAATCGACGGGAGTGAACCGCTGATTTTGTCCAGCAGGAATTGGAGGAAACCTAGGCTCCCGTCTGCCCCGAAAAAACTGGTGTTATAAACGCGCACGAGTGTGATCAATATCCTGAAATACAAACGTATATTGCTTGGATTTCAGACGGCCGGCACTCGCCGCCGAGTTGCCCCGGCTGCCGTTGGTGATCTTGCCGTTACGCGCCGTGGTAGTTGAATCATCACTATACGGTGCCAGCAGCAATAAGAGAGACTGAGGTTCTGGAATTGAATTGCGGTGGCAAATT
This sequence comes from Xenorhabdus taiwanensis, assembly GCF_036512875.1. Taxonomy (GTDB): domain Bacteria; phylum Pseudomonadota; class Gammaproteobacteria; order Enterobacterales; family Enterobacteriaceae; genus Xenorhabdus; species Xenorhabdus taiwanensis. The sequence goes on from NZ_AP028978.1 coordinate 2,883,288, forward strand.
GGGTTAATAAACTGATAGCCACTTCTTGTTTTCGTCCCTTAAGTTAGGGAGAAAAAACGGAAAGTGGTTATAAAAAAGGCCACACCGAAGCGTAGCCTTTTAATTTACTTAATAAATTTTAAATCGTCTTTCCTGTGTCGCTTTTGCCCCTGATAGAAATTTTCATGAGAACCCAAATTTAACAGGTAAAGCTCTATTTTCTCTTCAACCCAGTGATAACCAAGCAATGTTAGCTGGTTACTCAATTGAAACTTGTGAACACGAAGAAAACTCAAATCACCTTTCTTTTGTTCGCCAATTTCAGGGTTGTCGATAATTTTTTCTATTTCATCTTCCACAATCGCAAGAAGATTTTCAGGTAACTTAGATAATGCCTTAGAGAAACGCCTTGTTTCATAAACATCAATCTTGGGACTTTTTTGTCCTTCTGACATAACGCGACACCTTACCATTGCCGACTTCGCTTTTCGCCAGTAAGACATCAAGGATAAAGGAGTATGGCAAATCAGGGTTATCTTCGGCTATGCAGCCTATTTTTGCCCAGTGCTCTATTTGCTTTGGCACACTCCTGCTTGATGCTTCTGCGTGAATTTTTACATCATTCACGAAGTCATCATCTAAACGGATACTAATAGCCATTGTTTAACCCTCTTAGTGTTGTACTACATGCGGAGCTGAACGCATACGCCTTCGGAAGCGCACTTATAATATGCAGCATTTTGTTTATTTATGCAATCTTTTATCGCATTAAATAATTAATACCATTCAGCCATTAGTCAGATAGTAACTAGGGTCTGAGAACGGGGCATGGGCTTCACAATACCGCCATCCAGACGGTAGCCTGAGTGGTCATATCTTAAACGGATCTTCAAGTCCCTAAAAGGGAAAATAAGAATATTCTTCTGAATATCCCGGACTCTCGCGGGATTTTGAACTACCTGAAAATCTTCGGTAATTGGATAAAACCATCAAATTCATCTTTCATTAGTACCAACCCCGCTCTATTCGAGGGATTTGTGTAGAAGAGACAGGTAAGTGCGAGGGTTTAAAATGCACTTTTTGCCAGCTCAGAAAGAACTTGTGACACAGTGCCTGCATTAGCAAATAGTGTATCAACGCATTTGCCAATAACGGACTCTGCGTCTTTTTCTTTCACTAATTGCAACAGAGTTTTCTTTTCTGATTCAGGCAAATTGGCAGCCATGATGATGGCTTCAAACTGTTCAATCGTGTTTTGATGGATCTTGATAGTGATGGCATAATGGTATCCATATTGGCATAATCAAACCCTTTCTCAGTTAGTGCCATATGAGCACTATTAAATAGCGGACGACCATTCATGTCAAAGCTAACAGCATTAGGATTAACCAGTCCAATTTTTATCAAGTATTGCGTGTCATAAGCCAATTGATCCCACCCCAGTTCCTTACCTAAAAGGTTAAATTTTTCTTTATTGATTATCTGTAACGGTCTGTCAGGGTTATTCAATGTGCGGATAATCATAAGGTGCCTCTCTTTCAGGGTTGCCATTTATTTTCCTTTTTTTCTGTTAGTTGGGATGCTTGCATTATAACCAATTTATGTTGTTGGGGAATAGCAGAACCACTGCTGCCTAAGGTGGTTAAATATGCAGGCGCAATAATAACTAATAGTGAGAGTGTGATATGACATATCAGGAAGCAAGAAGGAATGTTATAACAATTTAAAAAACGCAGTGAATTAGTGTTGTTAGAATATTCTAGTTCCATTAGGTCAGATGATGATGAATCAAGAGATAGATTAGCAATTGAGGTTGACAATCTTGATTTAATGATATCGCCAGAAAATATAATCAAACTCTGCGCTGAAATAGAAAATCTACATAATAAACTCGCTGAATATGAAAATATGGATCTTGTGGATTTTACTAATGATGTAGAATTGGAATACGTTAAAAATGGTCAGCATGGATTTATTCAAGGTTTCTGGTAAGAAGCGCAGGCAGGTAAGGCAAAGAATCACTCCGGTATCTGTTGCAACCAAAGCTGCATATTTGGCGTTTATCAAATCGCTGTTGCGTTCGGCGGAACGTGACTGGAAGTATTTGGATAAAGCGCCGAATATCAAAGTGCCAAAGCCAAAGCCAAAGCCAAAGCCAAAGCCAAAGCCAAAGCCAAAGCCAAAGCCAAAGCCAAAGCCAAAGCCAAAGCCAAAGCCAAAGCCAAAGCCAAAGCCAAAGCCAAAGAATAACAGGATCCGCTGGCTTGAACCACATGAGGCGAAGCGATTAATTGGTGAGTGCAATGAGCCGTTAAAATCTGTTGTGACTTTTGCGTTGGCTACTGGCTTGCGCCGTTCAAATATCGTTAACTTGGAATGGTCACAGATAGACATGCAAAGGAAGGTTGCATGGATACACTCAGATCAAACCAAATCAGGGAAGGCACTAGGTGTAGCATTAAATGATACAGCTTGCCATATTTTGAGGCAGCAAATAGGTAATCATCATAAATATGTGTTTGTTCACACCAAGGCAAAAAATAGGGTTGATGGAACGATGACGCCAACAGTGAGGAAAATGAGAGTGGATTCCAATACTTCATTTAGAACGGCTTTAAAACGTGCAGGAATAGAAAATTTTCGTTTTCACGATTTGAGACATACGTGGGCGAGCTGGTTGATTCAAAAAGGAGTACAGCTTTCGGTATTACAGGAAATGGGAGGTTGGGAATCAATTGAGATGGTGCGTCGATATGCGCATCTAACACCTTCTCATTTGACAGAGCATGCACAACAAACTGATGCTCTATTTCACGATGATGTCTCAAATATGTCCCACTCACATCTTTCAGTGGTGGGACACACTGAGTAACTCATTGTTTTATATGGTGCCGGCTACCGGAGTCGAACTGGTGACCTACTGATTACAAGTCAGTTGCTCTACCAACTGAGCTAAGCCGGCGAAATTTGGCGGAAGGATAGAGATTCGAACTCTAGGATGGTTTCCCATCGGCGGTTTTCAAGACCGCTGCCTTCGACCGCTCGGCCATCCTTCCATGGCGCGAGATTATGCCTATATCATTTTGATGTGTCTAGCCCCTAAAGAAAAAAAATTATGTTTTTTTTACTGTTTGCTCAATCTTCGATCTGTAATGGCCTTTTCATTCGCTAACCTGCTAATATTAAGCACAGTACACTGGCTTATTTATCGACGGGTTGATATCGCATTGACCAAAATATATTCATACTAAAGGCAACCATCCAAAGAATGTATAAACAACCACCTATCAAGCCATCCGCTATTCCTCGTTTTTACGCGTTATTTGTTACTTTGCTTTTTACGTCTCTATTTTTATTCGGGTATAACTATTTTGATATTTGGTTGATGGAGAAAAAATATGCTATCAGTAGTGTAACAGCTAAGATGAGATTGCAGATTAAAGATTATCGGTATCATGCAAGTCATATTTTTGAGCAGTCAAATACTCTGCCAATCTCCTCTCAGGAGAATACGCCATTGTTTAAATTGCGTCCCGATGTCTATTGGCTAGAAAATCGTTATCAGTCTGTTGATGCCATTATTTTTGGTCAATATAATGACTCGAGTGTCCAACTTGCTCAGCACTTATCTGGCTATTTGGATATTCTCTGGGGTGCTCATAATGAATACTTGTCTATGTACTACCTCAATGGGCAGGATAATAATTTGTTATTGATAACAACCTATCCGATTCTAAAACCAGAAATCAGGTTCAAAGAGAGCTATCTGACTCTGAACTCTGAAACCAAACGTACTGAGATGTTGGATCAATCGTCCGCATTGGAGGAAAAAGAGAGCATTTCCTCCATTAATGTATTACGTGGTGAAAATATTTATTTCTATACCTATAAAGCCGCATTTAATGCAACCGGGCAATTAACTACCATTATTGCTTTTGATTTACCCATTAATAACCTTTTGCCGGTTGATATGTCACCAGCAAATTTCCGTTTGAATACGCTCAACTTATATGAACCTAAAACTTCCGATAAAGTTGAGGTTTCATTGAACGGTTTTGGACTGGAATTTTCTCAGCTTCTTGATGTCGTGCCGTATAAATTGATTTATCAAGTCCCACTGAAGGCACTGATGGTAGATTTGTTGCTCAGGAATGTCTGGCTTTTGCTTTCTATATTGCTTTTCTTGCTGTTTTCTTTGAGTGGATTATTTTATATCCGTAGGCGATATATTGCACCGAATGCTTCCATGGATCATGAACTGAAAATTAAAGATGCCCTAAATAGGGATATTATCGCTAATATTCCTGTTGGAGTCGTGGTTTATGATTTTGAATTAAATCAGATAATGATAATTAATAAAGTTGCAGAGCAGTTGATGCCTCACCTGGATTTGAATAAAGTTATGGCAATGGCACAACAACATCATGGTGTAATTAAGGCATCCATTGATGAAGCGGTTTATGAAGTAAAAATGTATAACAATAGCTTATTACCAGAAACTTACCTATTTTTACTACAAGATAAAGATCAGGAGTTCATGGCAAATAAACGATTGCAATTTGCCCATCGGGAATATGATAAAAGTATTCAGATCAGGCGCTCTATGCTTTCGAATATTAATAATGAAATGAAAAATCCCATTAATAACATTAATGATATTGCCAGTCAATTACAGCGATTATCACAAGATGAAAATGAGCAAAAGTTATTGGATAAATTATTAGATAAATCAAAATATATCACCGAATGGCTTGAAAATATTTCGTTACTCAATGAATTAGAGCTGGGAGATTGGCAGCCAGATAATGAAATATTTTCCCTATCTTCACGGTTGGAAAATATTTTGAAAGCCTCTTTGCCGATATTAAATGCCAAAGGTTTGAGGGTTTATTATCACTTTAATATTTCTCGTGAATCCTTATTCATAGGAGATGCGGTAGCATTAAGTAAAATTGTTACATTATTGTTTAATTATGCAATAACGACGACCAGCTATGGTAAAATATCATTGGTTGTTAGTGGCTCAGGTAAATATGACAACCATATTCAGATTGAGTTGATGGATAGTGGCACTGGTTTAAGCGAAAGAGATTTAACCAGCTTAAATTATCCTTTTCTGAACCAATTAGTGGAAGATAAGTACTCTACCCATTCTGACATGACTTTTTATTTATGTAATCAGTTGAGTAAAAGAATGGGAGGAAACCTTGATATTAAAAGCAAGTTGGGGTTGGGAACACATTATGTTATCAATTTGCCCTTATCGCAACATGATGAAAATAGCGAAACTCCTCAACTTTTGGAAGGGATCACGGTTTTAATTGATATCCATAACCCTGAGATCAGCAAAATCGTCCATACTTATCTCAATAATTATGGTGCAGTATATTTTGATAAAAGAAAAGAGGGTATTACGGAAGAGTACGATATTATCCTTACGGATAGGCAGTATAAAGAAGAAAAGCAGTACAAACAGGAAAAATCAACTATATTGTTAGTGGGGAGTTTAGCAGGATTTAAGCAATTGAAATCAGGAATGGTTCAGTGCAATTACAATCTTGCTGATGATATTATCAATGCAATATCGTTTCTGATTGAAGAAAGTTTCAGTTTAGATGGATCCAGAGAAATTTGTGAAATCTCTAAACCAGCAAGTAATTTAGTTAAAAATATTGATTTAATTGATAATGTTGATAGCAGTATTGGCAATATCCTCAGAAGTTATCAAACTCAGTTGGCAGACAGCGGCTACAGAAAACTGTTTATAGAGACAGTACCTATGGACATTACCAGACTGTACACTGATATAGAACGACATGATTTGATATCACTTTCGCAAACGGTACACCGCCTTAAGGGTGCGTTTGCTATGTTAGATTTGAAATTTCTTAGGTCATCATGTGAGGCATTGGAAAAACACATAGCAGACAATAATGAAGTAGAAATCAAAAATAGCATCAGCCTCATTGATTCCTTTATCACAGAGCTGTTGCAGCAAGGTAACCAATAATATGAATAACCTTAATGTCATTATTGCCGATGACCATCCCATCGTTTTGTTTGGCATCCGCAAGTCACTTGAACAAATTGAGTGGATTAATGTAGTCGGTGAATTTGAAAATTCAACGACGCTCATTAATAGTTTGCCACATATAGAAGCAAATGTTCTCATAACAGACTTGTCAATGCCTGGGGATAAATATGGTGATGGTATCACCCTGATAAAATATATTAAACGTCATTACCCAACATTGGCAATCATTGTTCTTACAATGAACAATAATCCGGCGATTTTAAGTGCCATACTTGAGCTTGATATTGAGGGAATTGTGTTAAAGCAAGGAGCACCAACAGATTTACCTAAGGCACTTTCTGCTTTGCAAAAGGGGAAGCAGTTTACGCCTGAAAGTGTTTCTAGATTACTTGAAAAGGTTAATGCTAATGGATATGGGGATAAGCGTTTATCTCCTAAAGAGAGCGAAGTCCTGCGTTTATTTGCTGAAGGTTTTCTTGTTACTGATATTGCCAAAAAACTTAATCGTAGCATTAAGACAATTAGTAGTCAGAAGAAATCAGCCATGATAAAGCTGGGAGTCGATAACGATATCGCATTGCTTAACTATTTATCTTCTGTCACTATCGATAAAGATATTGGTAACTAACCAATGTGTTATCTTTTCTAATGGAAAATCGGTAGCAGTAGTTACCGATTTTCCATCATTCATAGCTCAATATGTATGAGTTTAAATATCACTATATGTAATTAATGTTTCTTTTAATATAGCCAGTGATACCGGTTTTGACAGGCAATCGTTCATGCCCATATTAGCACAACGCTGTTTTTCTTCTGCCAGTGCATTGGCAGTAATGCCGATGATGGGTCTGGTGTAACCTTTGTCCCTTAAGTATTGGGCAAGTTCATAGCCATCCATATTTGGCATGTTAACATCTGTTAGAATAATATCTGGTGAATTGTTTTTAAGATATTCAATAGCTTCAATGCCATCATTAGCCGTTGATGCGCTAAACCCTATTGAATTTAATTGGTCGACCAGCAAATTCTGATTAATAGGGTGATCATCAACGACCAATACTTTAACTGTATTTAAGCAAATATCATTTTGGATGATTTTGTCTGTGATAGGGATTGTTGATACAGGAATGATTGGCGGGAAACCATGTTCTGACAGAAGGTTATCCAGCATACTATCCAGTTCATTCAGTTCATAAGTGTTATATAGCCAATAATTTTCTCTAATTTGTTCTGGCGAACCAATATGTTTCTCTGAAATTTCTATAAAGTAACATACAGAAATGTTCGTTTTATGAGCTCGATCACTAATTAGTATTTCTGTGCCATCTAGTTGGCTTTCGTCATAGAGGGCAACCTGATAATGATTTTGTGTAAGAAAATTTTGCAAATATTTTTCCAGAAAATCATTGCGAATATTTAACAGAATTCTCTTTTGTGTCCGCTGGTTGGATAATTGTCTGGCATGATATTGCGCGCCATATAAAGGAAGACGAATAGAAAAGATACTGCCAACATATTTTTGGGAGACGAATTCAATATCACCATCCATCAAATTAATAAGTTTTTCACAAATAGCCAGCCCCAATCCTGTACCTTGTGAGGAACTTTCTTTATTGGCACTGATTTGAAAGAAGGGCTCGAATAATTGAAATTGTAACTTATCCTCGATCCCAAGTCCGGTATCTTTAATGCTGATATACAGATAGCCATGCCTTGAACTGATGTTAATAACAACATAGCCAGATGTTGTAAACTTGATCGCATTGTTCAGTAAGTTGGAGATAATTTGTTGTACCCTTACAGGATCATTACGGATGATATCGGGGATATCTGGTTCAATATAGCAGTACAAACCCAAGCCTTTTTTGGCAATCAGGGGAAGGTAGTTTGAAATCACATGTGATAGGATTTCTTTGCAACTGAAATCTTTGGGTTCAATTTTCAATTGCTTGGATTCTATCTTCGAGAAGTCGAGAATATCACTGATAATTTTCAGCAATAGTGATGATGAATTATTCATCGTTGCCAGCAATCGGGCAGATTCTGGAGGTAATGTATGAGACTGTATCAACTCCAGATTACCAATAATGCCATAAAGTGGTGTTCTTAATTCATGGCTGACTGTGGCAAGAAACATTGATTTTGCCTGGTTAGCTTGTTCTGCTGCTGAGGCCATCTCCTGCAAAGATTTTTCCATTTTTACACGAGTGCTGACATCTATCAGTACACAGATTGCGACTTCTTCATTACGATAACGTGAGTGTACGAAACTAATTTGCAGGTGATTATTGTTGCTGGTGACAACATCAATATAGCTACTGGTTTTATCGCAGATAATATCGATGATGCGTTTTTGATCTTCATACGTCAACATACGAATGTAATTATGTGCTAACTCATTACTCAAGATATTAACGCCATCACTGATCCTTAAAATACTTATTCCCACAGGGGCAGAGGCGACAATTTTATGGTTAAACTGCTCATGTTCTTCAAGGCGAATAGCATTCTCTTCGGCCGGAGAAAACATTTTACGTTCAAACAGCCAAACGAAAAAGATAATCGCAATCGCAGAAATAATATTCAAGATGATACTATTAATTGCACTGACTTTCAGCTCATCGTAAATATGTTTTAGCGGCAATGAATAGATAATACGTAATGAAGAGGGGGATAAATTCCGCATTAATACCAGGCTGGTAAAATTTTCATCGTAACCAAAATACATCGGCTGTGAGTTAGGATTTACAACGAGGGGTTTATTATTAGTTTTTATCGGAAATTGCAATTCGGGCTGATTTGATTCGTTTAGCATCATGACTGTAACAGGCCGCTCTCTTTTTTGTAAAAAAGATTCTAGCCTGATAGATTTTTCGATACCTATGATCCCTGTCATATGCCCATTAATATAAATAGGTGTAAAAACATAAAGATTACCACCATCCGCTTTGGGGTTAGGCTGGATCCAAAAGAGCGCTCTTTCATTGTATTGTTCTCTCATGTTGATCAACCTGCGAGTATTCTCGTAGATCATTTTTTTTAGTGCATCAGGTTCTGTGATATTGTTATGAGGGAAAAAGTTCACCATGCATTGGCTTTCTACTCCAATGAAAAAAGTCTGATTTATACTGCGTATAGCGGCAACATTTTCTCTCCAAAATGCAATCAGCTGGTCTAATGAATATAAATTATTATGTGAGGTTCTACGTAATAGTTCACAGTCGGAACTCGCATTCAAAGGAATGTACGAGAGAATATCGTTATTATGCAGGACGATTGTTTGATTTTTATCATTATCTTGTGATAAACGCTTTTCCGCCATAAATTGAATATCGCGCAAGATATTAGCGATATGTCGTATATGTGAAAAGGCTATATCGTAGTTGGCATTATATTCTTGACGAATATCAGATTTGAGTGCATTAAAAAGACTTGTCAAATAAAAGCTGGTTAATAAGGCTCCAAGTGCCCATAGCATAAATCCAAGCACCCGAAAAAGATAACGTGATATCTTTAATGACGTCCGAAAAGAAGATAAATATCTCAAGAGATCGCCTGATGAAATATATGATTAATAATAACTGTTTACAGCATATACTAGTGTAGCAGGGAATACAAAGTAGCATTTGCATCTTGCTAATTCTTCGTCAAAAAATTGAACAAAAAAAGCAGGCACTTAAATGCCTGCTATTGTGATTTACTCTCTTTTAGCTCGCTACTTTTTTATTCACTATTCCCTTCATCAGAAGGTGCTGCTACGTTGTCATTTTCGTCATCGTCATCTGGTTCAGCTACGCGCTGTAAGCCAACGACTTCTTCGTTTTCGGCTGTGCGGATCAGGGTGACACCTTGGGTATTGCGGCCAACAACACTGACCTCAGAAACACGGGTTCGTACTAATGTTCCTCCATTAGTAATCATCATGATTTGATCCGTGGGTTCTACCTGAATTGCGCCGATTACATTGCCGTTACGTTCGCTGACTTTGATGGAAATGACGCCTTGGGTAGCCCTGGATTTCGTCGGATATTCGCTTTCGGCGGTACGCTTGCCGTAACCATTCTCAGTGACAGTCAGGATTTCTCCTTGCCCACGAGGAATGATCAGGGAAACAACTTTATCGCCTTCACTGAGTTTGATACCACGAACTCCGGTTGCAGTACGTCCCATAGCTCGTACACCTTTTATGCGAACAGTACCATCTTCTAGCGTTTCTTCCTCTTCTTCAAGGAAACGAACGACTTTACCCTGTGCAGAGAACAGCATGACCTCATTGCTGCCATCTGTCAGGTCAACGCCGATTAATTCATCCCCTTCATTCAGATTTACGGCAATAATACCGGCACTGCGTGGGCGGCTAAATTCGCTGAGCTTGGTTTTTTTAACAACACCACTCGCTGTTGCCATGAAAATATTCAGCCCGTCTTCATATTCACGCACGGGTAAAATAGCTGTAATACGTTCGTTTTGATCCAATGGCAGAAGGTTGACAATTGGACGACCGCGGGCACCACGACTCGCTTCCGGCAATTGATATACTTTCATCCAGTACATCTTGCCTTTATTTGAGAAGCAGAGAATAGTGTCGTGGGTATTGGCTACCAACAAGCGTTCAATGAAATCTTCTTCTTTGGTACGTGCGGCTGATTTGCCTTTGCCGCCACGACGCTGAGCTTCATAATCGGACAGTGGCTGATATTTGACATATCCTTGATGAGACAGTGTAACAACAACATCTTCCTGATTAATCAGGTCTTCAATATTGATGTCTGCTGAATTCTCAGTCAGCTCAGTCCGGCGAGTATCGTTATATTGTCCTTTGATAACCAGCAATTCTTCACGAATGACTTCCATCAAACGTTCTGGGCTTTCCAAAATGAACAGCAGTTCTGCGATAGCTTTCAGTAAGTCACGATACTCATCAAGCAGTTTTTCATGCTCAAGGCCGGTCAGTTTTTGCAGACGCAGATCCAAAATAGCCTGTGCTTGTGGTTCGGTCAGGTAATATTTACCGTCACGAATACCATACTGTGGTTCCAGCCATTCAGGACGAGCCGCATCATCACCCGCTTGTGCCAGCATAGAGGCAACGTTACCCAATTCCCACGCCTGAGAAATCAAGCTGGCTTTCGCTTCAGCAGGTGTGGAAGCTCTGCGGATCAATTCGATAACAGGATCGATGTTCGCCAGAGCAATAGCTAGTGCTTCAAGGATATGGGCACGTTCACGAGCTTTGCGTAGTTCAAAAATTGTCCGGCGTGTAACGACTTCACGGCGGTGGCAAACAAAAGCAGAAAGAATATCTTTCAGGTTAAGTAATTTAGGTTGTCCCTGATGCAGAGCAACCATGTTGATACCAAATGAAACCTGTAGTTGGGTCAGTGAATACAGGTTATTCAGGACGACTTCACCAACGGCATCACGTTTTACTTCGATAACAATGCGCATGCCATCTTTATCGGATTCATCACGTAGTGCACTGATCCCTTCAATGCGCTTCTCTTTTACCAGTTCAGCTATCTTTTCAATCAGGCGGGCTTTATTGACCTGATAAGGGATTTCACTGACGATAATGGTTTCGCGGCCATTTTTCTCATCAGTTTCAATTTCTGCGCGGGCGCGGATATAAATTTTACCGCGACCTGTACGGTAGGCTTCCTGAATGCCACGGCGTCCGTTGATAATAGCTGCCGTCGGGAAGTCAGGGCCTGGGATATGTTCCATCAAGCCTTCGATGCTGATGTTTTCATCATCGATATAAGCCAGACAACCGTCGATCACCTCAGATAAGTTATGAGGTGGAATGTTGGTTGCCATACCGACCGCAATCCCTGATGAACCATTCACCAGTAAATTGGGGATACGGGTTGGCATTACCTCGGGAATTTGTTCTGTGCCATCATAGTTAGGCACAAAGTCGACAGTTTCTTTTTCCAGATCTGCCAGCAATTCATGGGCAATTTTTGCCATGCGTACTTCGGTATAACGCATCGCTGCCGCAGAATCGCCATCTACAGATCCAAAATTCCCCTGACCGTCAACCAGCATATAGCGCATGGAGAATGTTTGTGCCAGACGAACAATCGTGTCATAAACAGCGCTGTCACCATGTGGATGGTATTTACCGATAACATCCCCAACAACGCGGGCAGATTTTTTATAAGGTTTATTCCAATCATTTCCCAATACATTCATCGCGAAAAGTACGCGACGGTGTACTGGCTTCAGTCCGTCCCGAACATCTGGCAGTGCGCGTCCAACAATAACGGACATCGCATAATCCAGATACGAGCTTTTCAGCTCTTCTTCGATATTGACCGGTGTGATTTCTCTGGCAATGTCGCTCATGGAGCCACTGTCCCTCATACTCCGAATTCAAAGGCTTAGAATTATACCACAAAATGGCAGTTTTATAAAAATCTGACACGGGTATTTCAAGATTAAGGTATGTATAATAGTTTTCTATCACACATCCCCATAATACTGTTACATTTTCTGTGAACCAGTTTGCTGTGAACCAGTTTGCTGTGAAGCAGTTCCTAGGAGCGATATTGCTGATGAACGTCAAAACTCCCGATTCACACATTCAATCCCATGCCAATGTGGATCAGCAGGAAATCGAAAAATTTGAAGCCGTTGCTTCCCGTTGGTGGGATCTTGAAGGCGAATTCAAGCCATTGCACCGAATCAATCCACTGCGTTTGAACTACATTTTGCAACATGCTGACGGTCTTTTTGGCAAAAAAGTGCTGGATGTTGGATGTGGTGGCGGTATCTTGTCGGAAAGCATGGCGCGTGAAGGTGCGGAAGTGACAGGGTTGGATATGGGTTTTGAACCCCTGCAAATTGCCCGTTTGCATGCGTTGGAATCCGGTGTTTCCGTTTCTTATGTTCAGGAAACGGTAGAAAGTCACGCAGAACAGCACCAACATGCTTATGATGTGGTGACTTGTCTGGAAATGCTTGAACATGTGCCAGATCCAGAGTCTGTAGTTCATGCCTGTGCCAAATTAGTCAAACCTGGTGGTCATGTTTTCTTTTCAACGATTAACCGTAACCGAAAAGCCTGGTTGATGGCTGTTGTCGGCGCTGAATATATATTGAACATGGTGCCAAAAGGAACACATGATGCGAAAAAATTTATTCGACCTTCTGAACTGATCAGTTGGATTGATAGGACTGCTCTGAAAGAGCAACATATTATTGGTTTACATTACAATCCGTTAACAGACAAATTTCGACTTGGACATAATGTAGACGTGAATTATATGCTGCACACACGATCTGTCTGACAAAGACAGCTAAGGGATTAATAAAACGGCAACTAGATATTATTTTTAAGATTTTATTTTCCCTGTTTCGCCGATAACCTTATGAAAGCAACATCAAGTAACTACGCAGGTTATCGGCTTTTTGCCAAAATTAATCCTCAAGTTATCCACAAAACTTCCCGATCTTGTACACTTGATAAAACTCGAAAATAACATTATCTTGTTATTACCGTTTTAATTACCCCCTATATATTGTGTTTCTTGTCACCTTGTAGTAGCAAGTTGTAATAAGCAGTAGCGAAACAATAATGAATTGTAACTAATCCCCAACTGGCTTTCAGCCACCTTGGGGGTATCGTGCTGTCAAGAGATCAAGGAACAATGTAGGCGGGATACGAAAAGAGAGAAGGTGTATTTCCCCATGAACCAGAGTCTGCTAGTTACCAAACGTGATGGACATAAAGAACAAATTGATCTTGATAAAATTCACCGGGTTGTTACCTGGGCTGCTGAAGGTCTGAAAAATGTCTCAGTGTCACAAGTAGAACTGCGTTCCCAGATTCAATTTTACGATGGCATCAAAACATCGGATATCCATGAAACCATGATCAAAGCTGCGGCTGACCTGATCTCCGGTGATGCCCCTGATTATCAGTATCTGGCGGCACGTCTGGCGATTTTCCACCTGCGTAAAAAAGCCTATGGTCAGTTTGAGCCACCTGCACTGTATGACCATGTCGTAAAAATGGTCAACCAAGGTAAATACGACAAACATTTGCTGGAAGACTATTCCAAAGAAGAATTCGAGCAAATGGATAGTTTTATTGATCATTTGCGTGATATGAATTTCTCTTATGCAGCGGTCAAACAGCTGGAAGGGAAGTATTTAGTACAAAACCGTGTGACTGGCGAAATTTATGAGAGTGCTCAGTTTCTCTACATGCTGGTTGCTGCGTGCCTGTTTTCCACTTATCCAAAAGAAACGCGTTTGGACTATATCCGTCGTTTCTATAATGCAGTGTCTACCTTTAAAATTTCGCTGCCAACACCGATCATGGCGGGAGTTCGCACACCAACTCGTCAATTTAGTTCCTGTGTTCTGATTGAGTGTGGGGACAGCCTGGATTCTATCAATGCGACATCCAGCGCAATTGTTAAATATGTTTCCCAGCGTGCTGGCATTGGCATAAATGCGGGCCGTATTCGTGCATTGGGTAGCCCAATCCGTGGTGGTGAAGCTTTCCATACGGGCTGTATCCCATTTTACAAACATTTCCAGACTGCGGTGAAATCTTGTTCCCAAGGTGGTGTTCGTGGCGGTGCAGCAACGCTGTTCTATCCGCTGTGGCATCTGGAAGTTGAAAGCCTGCTGGTACTGAAAAACAACCGTGGTGTTGAAGGTAACCGTGTTCGTCACATGGATTACGGTGTACAAGTTAACAAGCTGATGTATGAGCGTCTGATTAAAGGCGGAGACATTTCTCTGTTCAGTCCGTCTGATGTGCCGGGATTGTACGATGCATTCTTTGAAGATCAGGAAGAATTTGAGCGCCTGTACACTCAGTATGAAAATGACAGCAGTATTCGTAAAGAGAGCATTAAAGCGGTTGAATTGTTCTCTTTGATGATGCAAGAGCGTGCTTCAACAGGGCGTATTTACATTCAGAACGTTGACCATTGCAATACTCATAGCCCATTTAATCCGGCTATTGCACCTGTGCGTCAATCTAACCTGTGTCTGGAAATTGCGTTACCAACTAAGCCGTTGGGCAATATTAACGATGAAAACGGCGAAATTGCGCTGTGTACGCTGTCTGCTTTCAACTTGGGTGCCATCGAAAATCTGAATGAATTGGAAGAGTTATCGGAGTTGGCAGTTCGTGCGCTGGATTCCTTATTGGATTATCAAGATTATCCAATTGTCGCCGCAAAGCAAGGCTCAATGGGGCGTCGAACTCTGGGTATTGGCGTAATTAACTTTGCTTATTATCTGGCGAAACACGGTGTACGTTACTCTGATGGCAGCGCTAACAACCTGACCCACAAAACATTTGAAGCTATTCAGTATTACTTGCTAAGAGCCTCAAACGAACTGGCAAAAGAGAAAGGTGCTTGTCCGTGGTTTGGTGAAACCACTTATTCACAAGGTATTTTGCCGATTGATACTTACAAAAAGACACTGGATACCCTGACTAGTGAGCCTTTGCACATGGATTGGGAAGCTCTGCGCCGTGACATTCAACAATACGGTCTGCGTAACTCAACATTGTCTGCATTGATGCCATCAGAGACTTCTTCGCAGATCTCTAATGCGACCAATGGCATTGAACCACCGCGTGGTTATATCAGTGTGAAAGCATCTAAAGACGGTATCTTGCGTCAGGTTGTACCCGATTACGAGCTTCTGAAAGGTGCTTACGAGCTGCTGTGGCAAATGCCGAGCAACGATGGCTATCTACAGTTGGTAGGGATCATGCAGAAATTCATCGATCAGTCGATTTCTGCCAATACTAACTATGATCCGGCGCGTTTCCCTAATGGCAAAGTTCCGATGAACCAATTGCTGAAAGATTTATTGCTCGCTTACAAATATGGCGTGAAAACATTGTACTACCACAACACCCGTGATGGGGCAGAAGACGTTCAGGGTGATCTGGAAGAAGTTGTTGAGTCAGCAGATTCCGATTGTGAAGGCGGCGCGTGTAAGATTTAATTTGAGGAAACTATGTCCTATACCACTTTTTCACAAGTAAAAAATGATCAGCTACAAGAACCGATGTTTTTCGGTCAGTCTGTTAATGTGGCGCGTTTTGATCAGCAAAAATACCCTATTTTTGAGAAGTTGATTGAAAAACAACTCTCCTTCTTCTGGCGTCCAGAAGAAGTAGATGTTGCCCGTGATCGCATTGACTATAACGCATTGCCGGATCATGAAAAGCATATTTTCATTAGCAACCTAAAATACCAGACGTTATTGGATTCCATTCAGGGGCGTAGCCCAAATGTGGCTTTTCTGCCATTGATTTCCATTCCTGAGTTGGAAACATGGGTTGAAACGTGGTCGTTTTCAGAAACAATCCACTCGCGTTCTTACACACATATTATCCGTAATATTGTGAATGATCCTTCTATCGTATTTGATGATATTGTGGAGAACGAGCAGATTTTAAAACGTGCTAAAGACATTTCTGCGTATTACGATGATCTGATCGAAATGACCAACTATTATCATCTGTTTGGTGAAGGAACGCATGATGTTGCAGGCAAAACTCTTACCATTAACTTGCGTGAATTGAAAAAGCAGCTTTATTTGTGCTTAATGAGCGTTAATGCTCTGGAAGCCATCCGTTTCTATGTCAGTTTTGCATGCTCATTTGCTTTTGCTGAGCGTGAATTGATGGAAGGTAACGCCAAAATTATCAAATTGATTGCTCGTGATGAAGCACTGCATTTAACGGGAACGCAGCACATGTTGAACCTGTTGCGCTCTGGTCAGGATGATCCTGAAATGGCGGAAATTGCCAAAGAGTGTGAACAAGAGTGCTATGATCTGTTTGTACAAGCAGCAGAGCAGGAAAAAGAGTGGGCTGATTACTTGTTTAAAGATGGCTCCATGATCGGACTGAATAAAGATATTCTGTGCCAGTATGTTGAATATATCACCAATATTCGTATGCAGGCAGTTGGCTTGAAGTTACCATTCGAAACCCGTTCTAATCCGATCCCATGGATCAATTCATGGCTGGTTTCTGATAATGTTCAAGTGGCTCCACAGGAAGTTGAAGTCAGCTCTTACTTGGTTGGTCAGATTGATTCGGAAGTCAATACTGAGGATCTCAGCGGTTTCGAACTCTGATATGGCTGATTACAAAGTCACCCTGCCGTCACGGCAGGGGTTATATATCCATTATTCTTCAGGTTTGCACGACAATTTGTTGGAAGCACTGGAACACGGCAAAGTTCAGCCCGAATACCAATGTCGGCAGGGATATTGCGGTTCTTGTCGTGTTCGCCTGATCAAAGGGAAGGTTGGTTATCCTTGTAAGCCATTGGCGTTTGTTAATGAAGGGGAAATTTTACCCTGTAGCTGTTATCCACTGACGGATATTGAAATTGAGCTTTAATTTTCCTTAAATTAGCCAATCTTATTACTGCTGCAACAGGCTTCTAATTATTTTTGATTGTGGACATATCGATCATTACGACGGTATGTCCATATTCCCACCATTTCTCCACTTACCTCTTCACGATTTTCTAAAAATAAATAAACAAAACCTTTATTGCTATGTTTGTTCCTCTTATGCTGTTGGTAACAGTGGAGTAGAGGTGATTTGATACTTACAGTTTTACCTAGCACAACAAGTGAAGGAGAACAATGATGTATAAAATTGATTATAATTCATATCGTTCGACCAAAAGTTTTAACAGACGTTCCCGCTTTTTAGTTATGCACTATACTGCATTGAACTTTGAAAAATCTATTCAGGCATTGACTGGAGAGCTTGTCAGTGCTCACTATTTGGTCCCCACCCCAGATGATCCGACTTATCAAGCTGCTGGATTTGATAAAGTTCGCATATTCAATTTAGTCGATGAACTTGAAAGAGCCTGGCATGCAGGGATCAGTTGTTGGGCTGGACGAGAAGGATTGAATGATACATCTATAGGTATTGAGATTGTGAATGAGGCCAGTGATGATCGTGGCGTTTTTACTTTTCCTCCTTATCACCCTGATCAAATTACTGCTCTTAAAGAATTAGCCATCAATATATTACAACGTTACCCAGATATTAAACCGACTCATGTTGTAGGACATTCAGATATTTCATGGCAAAGAAAAACTGACCCAGGTCCATCTTTTCCGTGGAAAGAATTATATGACGCAGGAGTTGGTGCATGGTATGACGAAGAAACTAAGCAGAAATATATTGAACAATTCGGGTATTGCCTGCCTGATACCACCGAGATTTTAGAAAAGTTTAAGCGTTATGGTTATGACATCACAGGTGCAGAAAAAGAAGAAAATTTTCAATCCTTGATTAAAGCATTTCAAATGCACTTCCGCCAATCATATTATGACGGTGTACCAGATATAGAAACCATCGCTATTTTATATGCTTTGGTTGAAAAATACTTTGATAATAAATCCTAATTTTCGATGAAATATATCTTATAGATACTAAATTGCAGTTTATTAATTGGGCTGCAATTTGAAAGATGAAGAAAATATAGTATAGAAATAGTTTTAATTTAACTGGAAGATCTGCTCACAGAGAGTATGTCATGGCTTCTTATGTGCACAGGCATAAGAGGATTATGCCTGTGATTATGTATTCTGCTAGTTTTTATGCAGAGATCACACGTGTATGATTAATGCAATGCGCTATAATTTTGTAAAGATATACAAAATATAAAAGACCAAATGTAATAAAAGAGAGAATAGCCCAAATCACAACATATCCAATTATTTGAACTAAACTGATCTTACAATTTAATCTGCCGATAGTTTGTCCACTATCTCGGTCTATAACATGTGTTTTATTAATGATAAAACGAGTCATATAGTAGGGAAACACGAAGGCACCTAAACCTAATGTAAATAAAATAATCAGAAACCAGATGACGAGATGTAAAATAATCTCAAGTATCCCTAATTCTGATTTTAACTTCAGACTACGAAAGTCCATTAAGTTCATAGTGTTCTCCTGATATTTAAATAAATATTGCAAATCAGTCAGCATAGAAACTTTATGAACTCTATGCCTTCATTTTGATTTTGCAGGTTGCTGCTTTGTTGGTTGTTTTCTCGCCTGATAACTATTCAGTTACATAGAATTATCTATGCTAGTGAGGGGCCGTTGCCTTGTCGCAGTATTACGACTTGAAATTTATTAGGCATATTAAGACAAATTTTTCGGAACAGAAGTTCAATGAATAGCATGTAAATAATGAAACAGGCAAGAAAGCATTTACATTAGGTCTGTAGCGACGATAAAAAAGCCAGTTTTCGACTGGCTTATTTTTATATTATAGCAGCTCTTACATAAAACGAGTTGCTGATAACCGGATAACAACGCAGTGTACATTTGAGAGGAAAGATTTTACAGATTTCATGATGATTTCCTTTGAGGGTTATAAATTGTGATTTACTTCACGAAAATCTAAATTCTGAGGAGGATTTTATGCTCAAGAGCAAAAGAGTCAAGATATTTATTAAAATATTTTTTTAAAAATTAAAAAAAAATTGCATAAAATAATAATTTATTGATATTTAACGTATTATTTTTTATTTTGTTTTTTGTAGAGATTTTATCACTCAGTATGATTGTAGCTTTGTTGATCGTTTTTTCATCTACACTTGATCTCTGGATTGTTTTTTAGACCAAAAATAATCTTGATGTTCAATCTGGTAGCGGAAAAAATGAATGAAAATTAGTGAAAACGGTATTAATAAACTCAAAAGTTATGAGGGCTTGAAATTGAAAGCATATCCAGATCCTGCCACTGGAGCAGCACCGTGGACAATTGGATATGGTCATACAAAAGGAGTTGAGTCTGGACAAGTGATAACTATTCAACAGGCTGAGGAATTTTTACATCAAGATCTTATCCCCATTTATGCAGCTATTCAGCAGTTAGTTAAGGTACCTCTAACACAAGGGCAATTTGATGCTTTATGCTCGTTTATTTTCAATTTAGGGATCGTTAATTTTGCTCATTCAACATTGTTGAAAAAATTGAATACAGGTGATTACCAAGGTGCAGTAAAGGAGTTTGTGAAATGGGATCGTGCTGATGGGAGAGAGTTATCAGCTTTGAGTATGCGAAGGGAGTCTGAGCAGAAAACATTCTTATCATGACATGATCAAATAAACATTAGGGTAGTTTTTTAGGCTATCAGAAATAAAAAGTAGATGTCTAATCAAATTATTACTAACAGCCTAATTGAATAAACGATCAATATGATAAGGAAATAATCCTTTGAATAAGTCATTAATCGTGAAATAAATAACTAAATATCTGATGTACCATGTTGTAATACAATACGATAACCATCGATATCTTCGAAAGTTTTTCCGTTCTTATCCCAATAAGGATTATAAGAAGGAACGAGAATAAACCCAGCATTTTTCATCGATTGTGCTTGCTCTTGCCATTCAAGCTCATCTTCAATATAAAATACTAATAAATTATCTTTAGTTGGGGCTTTACCAACATGTGTATTGTGGTGATGGGTAAATTCAAGATGCCAGGAATGGTTGGGATGCCCTAGCATAATACCATCAAAACCATCGTGATCTTTGAATTCTCCAAGTACGATAAAATCTAAGCCATGACAATACATTTCTGCAATTTTAGTAAGATTATCTGTGGGTCTGGCAATTCTAAGAATAGTTGATTTTTTCATATTTTTCTATGTGTAGAGTTGTATGAGGTGAATATATATTATCTGAAAAGTATTTTGATTTTTTAGAAAAAAGTGCTGGTCATTTTCCAGCACTTTTTGTGCTCAGATAGTACTTACAAATAAAATTTTAGTATAATTAAAAAATATTATTTAATATCAACATCAATAACTTGATAGAAGGCATTAGCGGTATCAGCAATTGTCCACACACCGAGAATAACATGGTAGCCTGAACGATCGGGAATATCACAGTTCAGAGAGACAGTTTGACCTGGCCTTTTTCCATTATCAAAACGCTCACAGAACGGCTTTAGATCAAATTGAGCGCGAGTTAGAGGTTTGTTTGGATCCCAGCCAGGTTTGGTAATATAAAATTGCCATGAAGTAGTGCTATGTCGGGCTGTTATTGTCCAATTAAATTTGTTGATTCCTTTATTGATAGCAACATGATGCCAGCGGTCTGTACTTTGTTCATTGAGCTGTTTGAACTGACCAACACCACCACTGGCGATTTGCCCGTCTGGTGGTCCCCCTTGTGGGAAGCCTTTGGGTCCTTCAACCGATTGTGGTTCATACGTGACAGGCCCGCAGTTTTTATTGATGCTTTTTTGGCATAAAAGTGCCCTGCTTGGTGGTGTATCGACATATCCATGATTTGAATCTGGTTCAGCAATACTAGAGAATGGGATAGAACTAAAAGCCGTCAATCCCGCCAAAAGTAGAGACTTTTTAATATTCATGATGAATTTCCTATTTTTTCCTTACTTGACTGTAAAATAAGTGAATTTACTTTCTTATTATATTAATCATTAATGAAATTTAAATTTCTTATAATAGAAGCGCATGGAAATATTTATAACAAAATTAGATAATTATAAATACTTAATTTATGATAGGGGTATGCCAGAAAGATATTATTGAGAGATATAATTGTCATTGATTCTGACATAATGGCGTATGGTAGGAAAAATGCTGTTTTAGAAAATCTTTTTAACAACAAAAATCCCTCCCTGAATTCAGGGAGGGGAAGAGCGAAATAAGAAGCAAATGAGGGTGTACTAAACAAGTAGGGTTTTGAGTACACCTAAATAAGGTAGCCCCAAATTGGATAATATGCAATAAACCAAACTTAAACAAAGAAGTGAGAGTAATAAAATCAACATAGGGTTAGATATATGATCCAAGTGGATGAAGATAAATATTGGACAAAATCGACGCTTGTTCAGCAGCTACAAAAGATAGGCATAAAACAAGGTAATATTGTTATGACTCATGTTGCTGTGCGATCTGTAGGCAATTGTTTGAATGACGCAGATGATCTTATCAGGCTATTTTAACAGTCTTGGGAGTTGAAGGAGTATTATTGTGTTATACAAATTGGGAACAAAATTATGAAGATAGTTTGGATATAAATGGTTATGTCCCATCAGAATTAAAATTTGAAATCATTGAAAAAACAGCAAGTAAAAAGAAGTTTCACACACCGTTAAACAACAATAAGACTCATTCAATAGTTAGTATATCTTTGCCACTTTCCGTCGACCATTTTACCAGAATTTTACCAAGAGCGAATTCTAGAGAAATTTGGTCGGCATGATAGGATTTGAACCTACGATCCAGCCCGGCAAGTTCTGGTTTATTTCAATCAGGTCACTGATTCGAACTACCACAATGGTAAAACCACGATGGGGTATATCCGTGCGCGGTTGGGAGAAGATTATTCGATGAAAGGCCTGATGTTGATCACTGACTACCAAATGGTGGGATGATGGCAAGGTGGGATTATTTATGCTCGAAGACTTCGTTTGACCCAGAGAACTGTACGGAATATTTCGACAAGGCGTGTAAGTGGGACGTCTTGCCTGTGTTAACGGGCGTTGGCTGAAAGCCGGAGAAACGGCCATCGCCATTGACACTGTGGAGCGTGATGCCACGTTCCGATTATTGTTTTCAACCGGCTGACATCGACAAACCGTATTCAGGAGCTGGCACAACAACTGGCTCGTAAAGCCGGAATAGAGCGGATGAGTGAAGTTCCTGCACTAGCGGCTTGGCGCAGGATCTGGAAATAGGCAGCAGAACAAGTGGCGAAAGAACGGCATTCTGACCAAAAGCGGAAAAACCAAAAATGGGGTAAGACCACATGAGCAACGAAAATGATGTCAACAAACTGATCCTTGATCGGCGTGATATTACGGATGACCGTTTATTAAAAAAAACAAATAGTTGAGCTACAGCAGCAATACTGTAAAAAATGCGGTGAATCGTTATCAGTAACGGAATGCTGCTTTTCAGGTGAAGTCGCTTGTTGGAATACCTTGGGCTGGCATATTGTTGTATTTGCAGGTTGTATCTGCTGTCACGTATATTAAAAGCCGAATTTAATGTAGGGGGTGTTATGGGACAATATCGGCACACAATCTCCAATATTATGGCAATGCCTAATGATGTGTTGCTGCAGAAAACGGTTGAAGTGAGTTTTCATCAGGAGAAGCGATTTCATTATTTTTTAGATACACCAAAACATAAACCGGGAGGTCGGCTTAATATTATAGGACACGCATCTCCAGTAGGAAGTTCAATATTATTTGCGGGAGCATGTGCGTATAATCCTGGAATGAATTTGAATGTTTTTTGCCAAACAATTAAAGCATTATTAACTGATATAAAAAACAGAGGACAAAATATTCTATGTATCAGAATAATAGCTTGCCACTCTGGAGCAAATGGGCTTGCTCAAGCATTAGCTAATCATATCAATATGCCAGTTAAAGGCTCGTTAGGGGGTACACGAGTTTATCCAACGACGCAATTTCGTTTAATTCAAAATATAAACCGTCATTTTATTGATAAGACAGATAGAGATGGTCATTATTATTCAGAGGAGGAGGAAAGACAATTGAGGCATGATCCCGCCTATGGTTTGTATAAGTGGTATTATCCTCAATCTTCAAATCCAGATAGTGAATTTGATGAATTTGCTAGTCAACGAGCATCAAGAGAAAATCGTCGGTAGCATAACGAGTTGTAACCCGCAAAAATCATGCCATCGGCCTGAACATCCGAACCTAAACATACGCTGCTGTGCCATTACCTTAAGGGATCAGCAATGGCGCAGCATAGTTTTATCAAAATTTCCGACGACACCCTACGGACTGCGACTCCAGCGGCCAGAGAATACCTGCATTCGAAAATCAAATGTGGCGATGTGCTACAGGCTAATTTTAAGAAAGCCCGTAATCCCCGTTTCCACCGTAAATACTTTGCCTTGCTGAATCTCGGTTTTGAATACTGGGAGCCAGTCGGTGGCACGATTTCCCCCGAAGAAAAAGCGATTGTGCGAGGCTACGTACAATTTCTGGCTCACTTCGCTGGCAATGAAGATGCTTTACAATCTGCCGCTGATGAATACCTTGCTGACTTATCCAAAAATCGTGCTCACAACATTACGGCCACTAAATCTTTTGATGCTTTCAGGCGCTGGGTGACGGTGGAATCCGGTCACTATGACACCTATGAAATGCCAGATGGCAGTCTGTACCGCGAACCCCACTCAGTCAGCTTCGCCAAAATGGACGAACTGGAATTTCAGGCACTCTATCAATCCACACTGAACGTGCTGTGGAACTTCATCTTGTATCGCAATTTCCCTACCAGAGGCGCCGCTGAAAATGCGGCGGCTCAGTTGTTTGATTTTGCGTAAGGGAGAGGCAAGACCAATGACCAACAGTGAAAAACAGTGGCTGTCAGATGTGGCTTCGCTCGGCTGTATTGCCTGCCGGAATCAGGGGTTGGGTGCATCTCCGGCTGAAATTCATCATGTGAGAACCGGGCAGGGAATGGCACAACGCGCCGATCACTTCAGCGTGCTGCCGCTTTGTCCTCGCCATCACCGGGCATGCTATCCCACTGGATTCCATGCTGCACCGAAAACATGGCAGGCGGCTCACGGGGCAGAAATTGAATTATTAGCACAGGTGAAAAGGGAAGTAGAAGAGGTACGGTTATGTCGGGTGTGAAAGTAGCAAACAATATGAAGGTAAGGGGTACAGAATGATTTATCCGGCAACATGTGGAAAAGGTGAAGAACATCTGAGATTGCGTACCCTTGATAGTGTTTGGATACGGGGTCAGTTAAGTGTATGGGGAAACTGGTCTGCTATTCGTAAAGTACCGCAGGCAGCGGGTATTTTTTTCCGCTTACTGTCAGAGCCGGTGATCAGCAAAAAAGCTTTACGTATGGCCATGAATAGAATGAAACAGGCGGGTCTGACAAAAGAAGAGTTATTGCAGATTTTTGGCCAGATGAAAGATAAAAAAGCGATCAGTAGCTTATGGTTCTGTACCGATGCGGAAGGGTTAAAAATGGATACTGTGATTGGCCGTGTAATGGAACATGATCGCGGTTTGTTGAATATTCTGAAAGAGCATTATATATACAAGAAATCTTATTATGGCATTGCCTCTGAAATGCACGAATGCCATCCTGATATGTCACTGTCAACCTGTCGCCGCCGGGTTGAAAACTGGTTAAGGGTAGCGGAATTTATGTTATATCGGCCTATGTGTGATGAATTAGAAAGACAAAAGGTTATGTCGATTAAAAAAGTTTGACTTTTTGAGCAATAGAGTTAATATTTTCGTATAAGCTTTGCGATGTTTTATCCGCAAGAAGAGAAAGACTGGAATTCAAGAAAAACCCGCTCAGTGCGGGTTTTTTGTTTACATATGCTCAGTCATGGCAACCAAAACTTAATAAAAATCGACCTGATTTACTGTCAATCACGAAATCATCCCAATGGCATGCATACCAAACGGGTGGAGTAATATTCATTTTATAAATGGGTGCTGTGGTAATAAAAGGGGTCAGCAACTTTAGAAGCCCATCAATGGCATCGCTAGCCGTTTCTTCAGGAAGGTTCTTGAAAAAATCGGCTTCAAAAAACCATTTTTGAATTGCTTTTATAAGGTTGTCTTTTCCTGCTATCTCAAGTTCAGGAT
Organism: Xenorhabdus taiwanensis; assembly: GCF_036512875.1. GTDB lineage: Bacteria > Pseudomonadota > Gammaproteobacteria > Enterobacterales > Enterobacteriaceae > Xenorhabdus > Xenorhabdus taiwanensis. The sequence continues at coordinate 2,908,981 of NZ_AP028978.1, forward strand.
TCCAATGTTCAGCAGGATATTTATCACTGATAGAAAGAAAATACTCATACAAGGAATCAATTAGCTGAGGTTTTTCGGGCAGCGGCATGAAATAGTAATCTGAACCTCTATTACAAGCCATGTTTAAAATGCCAAAAGCCTCCAAATAGCCATTTATTTTCTCGATAATTAGTTCTGGTTTCATTTCAACCTTAGGTATTAAATGTAAGTGTTCAAATTAAGTTAGCCATCAGAATATCAAGGCCATACGTGTTGTATAGCTTTTTTATTCCCAAAATAAACATAAGACTTGCTGTTGTCATTGGTCAGAGTTACATGTGTGTTCACGCCGACTAACTGACCAAAAGGTTAAAATTATCATGCTAAAACATGAAGATATGACGACAACAGCTTCCTGCGTTTTAGAAACAGTTCCCCTGTATGATTGGGCCTCTGTTTCAGACATTTCTGCCTTAACGGGGCTATCAAAGCCGCGTTGCCAATTGCTTTTAACTCAATTTTGTCTGGCTGGTTTGATGGAAAGCAGGGACAATGAGACGTGTTTCAAACATTGCCCCTGATAGGGCAATGCTTTAAGCGGTAAAATCAAGGGCGGGTGAGTAACACCTGCCTTTTATGCCGTGGCTTTCCAGAGAGCCAGTCAGCGCCGATGTATGGAATAGCTTGTGAATTTAAGTAGTACCACATTAATTAACGACGACTCTCTGAAATTTATCAAAACCCTGCCGGATAACTGCATCGACCTGATCGCTACTGACCCGCCGTACTTTCGCGTGAAAGACTGTAGGTGGGATAAACAGTGGGAAGATGTCACAGCTTACCTTGCGTGGCTGGACGAACTATTGGCCGAGTTCTGGCGGGTACTGAAACCCAATGGCAGTCTGTATATGTTCTGTGGTTCGCGTCTGGCGGCTGATACGGAATTGCTTGTTCGTGGACGGTTTAATGTATTGAATCATATTATTTGGGCGAAACCGTCCGGTCCATGGCGCAGGCATAATAAAGAAAGCCAGCGGATGTATTTTCCAGCCACTGAGCGGATCATCTTTGCCGAACATTATCAGGGACCCTATCAGCCGAAAGGCGAGGGCTATTTCAAACAGTGCAGGGAACTAAAACAGGCGGTGTTTAAGCCGCTGGTGGATTACTTTCGCAACGCACGAAAAGTGTTAGGAGTTACGGCGAAAGAAATTCACGCCGCCACAGGGAAGCAGATGGCCAGTCACTGGTTCAGCGACAGCCAGTGGCAGTTACCCAATGAAGGGGATTATCAAAAGCTACAGGCATTGTTCGACCGTATCGCTAAAGAAAAGCACCAGCGTGGTGAACTGGACACGCCCTATTCTAATTTGGGGGAATCACACCCGATATTATCGCGTCAGCATGACGAACTGCGGCAGGAATACGGCTTAATGCGCCGTTCATTCACAGTCACGGCTGATGTGCCTTATACCGATGTCTGGCATTTTGCACCTGTGCAGTATTATCAGGGCAAACACCCCTGCGAAAAGCCGGCTGACCTGATGGCACATATTATTCAGTCCAGCAGCCGCGAAGGGGATCTGGTCGCCGATTTCTTTATGGGTTCTGGGGCAACATTGAAAGCAGCGTTGAAACTCAATCGCCGTGTATTGGGTGTGGAACTGGAAAAAGAACGGTTTAAGAAGACGGAACAAGAAATCAAATTATTCATAAATAAATTAAATGGATTTCAGTGGATTGTAGAAATGACCACACAAGGCTAACCGATATATTAAAGCATAAGAATTTATTAATATATTCATCCTGTTTAACAGCAGGGGAAATTAAATATTAAATTTAACTTCCCATTATTTATAAATATAAGGAAATAGTATGTCTGAATTTATTAAGCCTGAACATGAATGCCATTTTGATCCAAAACAATATCACTGTGATTGTTTTATTGCACCGGTAGGTTCTTTTTCTTGGGCTTTGATTCAATTAAAACTACGCAAGCGCGTTACCCGTTCTGTTTGGGTGAATTGCCAAGGGAATAATGAGATGTATCTGGCTATCACTCCACGTGTAAATAATTTAGTCGTGGAAAAAGATAGCGCTTATGCCGTTGATGGTGTTGCTGTTGAGACTAAATATGATTATTTGACTCATATTGATCTGCGCAATGAACACGGTAATTTTGTACCGTGGCAGCCAACGCAGGAAGATATGATGGCCTGTGATTGGAAGTTTGTGGAAGAAAAAAAAGGGGAATCAGAAAAACCTAAACCACCATCTAACCTTACACACCAATTGAAAGCAAAGTTGATTGTTGGTGAGCATACTGATTCTTCAAGCGAAACTCAATTTTGGGGTTATGCCAATGTTATGGGAGAATGGGAAGAAATTAGTAATAACACGCCATTCTCAAAAGGAATTAGTCAATTTAGCGTTATTAAGTATAAGTCTTCTTCTCGTTATCATTTTCTTCTTAATAGTGTTGGTAGTTCTAGCGAAGATAGAATACAGCTTGGCTCGGAAAGATTGATCGTTAGATGCCTAAACAAAGAATATGATTTAGGGAAAGCTGAAATAGATAGCGTTGCTAATCTAGTGTATAAACAAAGTGAAGACCTATTTGCATTAGAAGAAATAATTATTTCTTCCGTCGGTAAAACATTAGAAATTGAATTGAATTTTTTTACTGAGTAATTCTCTATATTTCTGTTATGAGCATTTTGAGGTTGTGCAGCGGTGCGGCCTTTTCAATTTATGCCACCGCAATCACTCCCAGAACCTCAATCTCTCTTATTGCGGCTGGCATCCCACTTACTACAACTCACAGGGGTAACCATCGTTCACCCCACGGACGCCCATTGTTCAGATGGGGTGGAATATGAAGATGAAAGAAAATCCTGATTTATGGGCTGACATATTAAACGGCCTGAAAAACTCATGGCCGCAAATATCCGGCTCTGTTTTGGCGGCATTAATTTGCTACGGGCGCCTGATTTATGACGGCGTGGAACGAAAGAACCGCTGGGTCGAGGCACTCCTGTGTGGTGCGCTGTCATGGAGCGTGTCCAGTGGGTTAGAGATGTTCGGCATTCCTGCCAGTTTTGCACCCGCTATCGGGGGCGCTATTGGTTTTATTGGCGTTGAGAAGCTACGCGAGTTTGCTGTTCGTGCCATTAATAAACGTTTGGGAGGTAAAGAGTGACCAGAGGTATTAGGAACAACAATCCGGGCAATATCCGCCACGGTGACCAATGGCAGGGACTGTGCAGCAGGCAGACTGATAAGTCATTCTGTCAGTTTATCGCACCAGAGTACGGTATTCGGGCGATGCTCAAAATCCTGCGCAATTATGTGAAACTCTACGGCGATAATACCATCCGCCAGTTTATTTCCCGCTGGGCACCACCAAATGAGAATGATACCGAGGGCTACATCACGCATGTGAGCCAAACAGTCGGTGTATCCAGCCATGCCGTGATTGATGTTAACGATAAATCCATCATGACAGCATTGACTAAGGCGATGATCCAGATGGAGAACGGCAAGCAGCCTTATTCTGAGGCAACGTTTGAAAAAGCGTTTGAGTTGCTATGAACTGGAAGCTGAAACTGATTGCTGCGGCGGTCGGTATTGCATTGATTGGATCGGCTCTCTACTCCGTTTATTCAGTATATGCAGAGAAAGGGGAGCTGGCGGGTGCGAATCAATCGTTGACCACTAAGCTATCTGAACAAAGTGCCATTAATGCCAACCAGCAAGAGCGAATCAAGCACCTCACAGAGTTAGACACCAAACACATTCAGGAACTCGCCAATGCCAAGACTGAAATTGACACTCTTCGGGCTGATGTTGCCGCTGGTCGTCGCAAGTTGCGCATCCAAGCCACCTGTCCCGTGTCTGAAACCGTTACCTCCGGCAGCGTGGGCACTCCAACCTCCGTCGAACTCACTGGAGAAACTGGATCTACTGTTCTTGATATCCGAGAAGGCATCATCAACGACCGGACAAAACTGAGCTATTTGCAGGATTATGTGAATACTGAATGTTACAAGGTGACAAAATGAACAAGCAAGCATTACAACCGCATCAACAACGTGTTATTGACGAATTAGCAGAACTTGATGAAAGGATTGCAAAGCTATCTGATTTTATCGGTGGTGCTATTTATTACCAGTTAGAAGAAGCTGATCGTGTGCTTTTAGCTACGCAATTCCCTGTCATGAAGCTGTGTGACATTCTGCATAAACGATTCGTACGGCTCCATTTGCCACCTCAGAGCAAATGATACTGAGGTGGCAAGCGTCTTTAGCCTGAGACATGTTCAACAGGAGTTGCTGGTATGCAATCAGGCAATGTGTGTTCCGGAGTTTGTGGCAGGTATGCTGAAATAGCGCAAGTAACTTGAGGATCATCCGATAAGGCACCGGAAGCATTGGCATAAGTCAGCATTGAAGCTAAAAGCGTTGTGCCTGCCAATAGGCAAGGCAGAATAAATTTTTTCATTCTATTATTCTCCATATTTCGCTTGAATTAACATTACTGCAACAACATTACAACCCTAACCCTATAACCCCATTTTTCCCCAATAACAAGCGAATAATGCTTAACAATTAATTAACCCCTGAAACTAAATGAAATATTTTTTTACCCATTTCTTTGAGTGGTTAAAGGAATCCCCAAGCCATCACATCCCGTGGTGGCTTTTTCTTTTTAAGGAATCTAACAATGACAGAACTTACTTTATCACAGCAAATGCGGCTGGAGATATTACGCCTTGTCATGAACGACACTGCCGCAGCACAAAAAGCGATTGAGTTCATTGGTGATAACACACTGAAGTTTGAGCTATTCAAAGATCAATACAAACTCGTGCAAACCGAATCTGGCGCTGTGGCCAGAGCAGATAAAGCCGTTCGTAATGCACAAGAAGCATTGAGTCTATTCAATTAGCTCATCACACAGCCTATTCATCGAGTGGGCTGGATAATGAGTTAAGGAGGAGATAAGCATGGAAACCAAAAACAAAGGCGGTCGCCCCTCTGATTACATGCCAGAAACTGCCGCGGATATCTGTGTAAAGCTGGCAGAAGGCGAGAGTCTTCGCAAGGTATGTGAACGACCCGGCATGCCTAATAAGTCCACGGTATTTCGCTGGCTGGCTGAAAATCAAGAGTTTCGCGACCAATACGCGAAGGCAGCAGAGCAAAGGGCTGACGCTTTATTCGAGGAAATGTTGGAGATTGCCGATGATGTCATGCCAGATGCAGCAGAGGTGGCAAAAGCAAAGCTGCGTATTGATACCAGAAAATGGTCATTGGCTCGCATGTCTCCTAAGAAATACGGCGATAAGATCACTCAGGAAATTACAGGCGCTAATGGTGGGCCAGTGAAAATTGAAACCTCTCCTATGAGTACACTATTCGGTAAGCAATGAAAGCATGACACAAATAAACCCTATCTTTATGCCGTTCATTGAGGCGCACCGCTATAAAGTCGCCAAAGTGATGTGGTTCAATGATTTTGGTCACCGTCATAGAGGTGATATTCTCACTTCAATAATTCAACAGGTGACATGATGAAAAGAAGTTTCAGCCCCGAATTTAAATTGGAGTCAGCACAGTGAGTGCTTGACCAAAACTACAGTATTGCCGACGCCGCCAGCGCCATGAATGTCAGTCAGTCCGCCATGGGGCGATGGGTTCATCAGTTAAAGCAGGAACGGCAGGGAAAATCGCCCAACGCTTCGCCCATCACGCCGGAGCACATTGAAATCCGCGACCTGAAAAAGAAACTCCAACGCCTTGAAATGGAAAACGACGTTTTAAAAAAGGCTTCAGCACTCTTGATGTCGGATTACCTGAACAATTCTCGCTAATCAAGCAATTCAGAGTGCATTATCCCGTGACTTTCCTTTGCCAACTGTTTGGCGTTTATTAATACGGTGTTTAAATACCTATATTTATATTATGCCGCATAACGAATTTTAGGATGGTGGAAAAAACGGGCAACATGCGCCTTTCTTCTCTGGAGCTTCCTTAGATGGCTTTTGACCTTTCCGGCTAATTCCTGCTGACTTCTTGCCGGTGAAGAATGACGAAGGGCACTTTTTAGGTCACCATTGAGATACTCATCGGGATTCAATTCCGGTGAATACGCCGGTAAATAAAACACCGCAATCCGGCCCTGATGCTTTTCCAACCAATTTGTCACTATTTTGGCATGATGCACCCGTAAGTTATCCAGAATTAAATAGACCTTGCGACCTGCTTCTTTTATCAATCGTTGGAAAAAGTGGAGCAATTTTCGGGCGGTCATCGTTTCCCTGTACAACATAAATCTCACACTGCCCCGATTGTTGATGGCAGATATCATATTGAGTGAAAAGCGTTTCGCACTGACATCGACGACAGGCGTCTGTCCTTTGGGGGTAAAGCCACGACCGTGTTGACACGTATTTTTTATTCCGGTTTCATCCCCCCACCAAATTTCAGCCCCTTCTTCCGCCGCTTTTTTCTTAATAACGGGATAGGTTTCCTTCTGCCACTGTTCAACCGCTTTGGGGTTTTGTTCATAGGCCTTTTTTAACGGTTTTTGCGGTGTAAATCCCCAGCGTTTCAGGTAGTCGGTCAGGGTTCTTTCTGCCACGTTAATCCGCCACATCTGCCAGATGACGGCTTGAATGGCCCGACGTCCCCAGAGCGCAAAAGGCAGTTGCATTTGTGGCGGCGATTTATCACACAGAAGTTGTTGAAGTTTTTCTTCCTGAATGGGAGTCAATAAGCGTTTTTCCATGATGCGGCGACCACGTTGACCTTGCACCAAGGCCTCATCGCCCCCTTTTTGCCAGGCTCTGACCCAAATACAAATCGTGTTGTAGTTAATGCCTAAAGCGGCAGCAATCGTTTGCCGTGAAACGCCTTCCTGATACATCCGTATCACGAGTTGTCGGTTATATTGCTGTATCTCAGGTGAGAGTTGTCGAGTATCTTTCTTCATGTCGGTATGATACATGATCTATTTGTGTTTATACACCGCGTTAATATAATCTGATTCTTGATTTTCATAATTACTGTCTATGCAGTAGTGCATTCAATGCATCATGTTCTGACTTTACCATTATAAAGTTAGATGGAACACATTTGGATAGGTAGCGAAAGGCAGCTTACCTGAAAGACTTGTTGCTATAGACTAAATCACTGTGTCGTTTTTGTGTCTCTGCTAACGACACGTGAACGACAACCAAAGACATTGAAAAGCGATGAACGACACAAAACGCTATGCGAGCAAGGATAAATCTTTATATTTCAATATGATATTTAGTGTTCTACTTTCTTCTAAGCCGTAGGTCATAGGTTCGAATCCTGTAGACTATAAAATCAGGATCATGTCCTGATATCATCTTCTTTCTTGGTCAAGGTCTATCTATAAAGGTATCAATGAATATTTTTTCTAATAAATCCCAGTCAGGAACTATCGAAAAAAGCAGTAAGAAAAAAGGTGCTTCAAACGCCTTTGGCCAACAACAAAATTAATCCTAATGTTAGCGCGCTTTTGCCATTTTTCGTCGGCTATTTTACCCCCATTTTACCCTCATTTTACCCCAAGCAAATTCCAGCCATAAAAAAACCAACCATAACAGGTTGGTTTTTCTAGGGAAATTTGGTCGGCATGATAGGATTTGAACCTACGACCCCCGACACCCCATGAAGGCGATTATTTCACTCTAAAAGCCTTATGTAGCAAGGGATTAAGGCGTTTTGACTGGTTTTGCAAACAGTGCGTAATCTGCAAAATTCGTGCTTTATACATCAATAAGTTAGGCTCTATTTTACCATACTAAATGGCTATCTCTCCGTGAGGAACTTCTACCCATTCAACATGGTTCTGAGTATAGACTTTTGTCGATTTTGCATCACTGTGTGCCATACGTGCTTGTGGGTCTAATCCATTAGTTTTAAACATGTGTGCAGCCAGTGCACGGATCTCGTGAAATGTCGGCCTTTCTGCAATCGGCAAATGTGCAGCAACACCCACTTTATCTCTCAACGCCGAAAATGCCCGGCTCAGATAGTCTGGTGCAACTTGAGTAGGATGATGGACTTCTGAACTAATCTTGTTCGGACGCTTGATTGGCAAGCGATGAACAACATACGGGCTGGCAATAGAATCCCGGCTATCATCAACAATCTGTTTTAATTTTTCTCCAATAGGAATAGCAACGTGAGACGCTTCTTTATCCTGAATTTTTTGCCTGTGAATATAAAGCATCCCATAAATGCCATTTTGCGGTTCTGGATACCACATACAACCACAAACACCTTCTTGCGGGGATTTGATGTTGTATCTGATACGCGAAACCTCTAATCTGGCCTGAGTGGTTTGCAGTGCCAGATCCATTGCTGTTCGTAACCACGGTTCTGCAGCGATACGTATCTTTTTAAAGTCTTCCAGTGATAATCGGCGGCGCATTTTCTTATCTGTCCGTTTACGTTTCTTGCGTTCTGCTGGATTATCAAACATTAGAGATTCATCAACGGCATAGCTAAAGAGTTTCTTTAAAAAGGAGACCTTTCTATTTTGGACATTAGCAGATGCCTCTGCATGGTATTTATTGAGATATTCGTTAACATGCTCAAGCGATATTTCCATACATGGAATATTAGCAAAAAACTCTTTAACTCTTTCAATATTGTTATTCCAGTCAGCAAGGGTATTTGCTGCGGGTTTTTCATCCAAAATAATTCTGTCGAAGAGTTTATCAACATGATCAGAGAAAGGTAATGATTCACCAAAGTTACCGCCTGATTCCTTAAGTAAGGAAGAAATACAAACGGATTGTTCCGGTCTCATCACATTGTTGTATTCTCTGGCAATAGCGATAGCGACTGCTTTGTCGCCACCAATAAACTTACGTTTACCATTAACAAGAGTTAACCGATATTCATTTTTGGATTTATCAAAATAAAGATAGTCAGGTAGATGCCTGAATTCTTTTTTTCTTGGACGTCCAGCCATTTTATGAATCTTTTATTAACTTGTTTACTTGTGATGAAATAAGAGAATCAACGCCCCATCTTTCTGATGAATAAACCCATGCCGAACCATCGACAATTTTCCCTCTTAATTGACCTATTTCTATCCATCGTTTAATGGTTCGGTTATCAGGTATTGATCCTATTTCAAATTCTCTGTTACCCCACGCACTGGCTTTCATTAATTTATCATGTGAAATAGTTCCGCGATTTATTTTCATGGTCTTGGTCTTGCCTCATCATCGATGTAATGATTCGATCAGCAGTGTTGCAAGCGCGAATAATATCCGCCTGATCACAGGGCGTATTTTTGACGCTGGCGGCTAATCGTCCCAGTTTGATATCGAAGTCAGTTAATAGTTGTTGTCCCGGTTGCCAGGGTTTCATGATGGTGCTCCATTCGGTGGATGTACCATCATGCTAGTGATTACGTGGCTGAATTTCTGATTATGCTTAATCAGGTTTACGGGTGAGGGATGAACTGCCGTTCTCCGCCTTCTGATGATTATCAACCTGCTCGATTTTTACTTCGGGCGGGAAGTCGTAGAAGATGGCACAACGGCGGTCAGCAATGATCTGGCCGCTTGTGCCATCGGGCAGAGTGAGTCTGATAGGTTGGTAACGTTTATGTTGATGTTGATGTTTAAGCATGGGTCTGGCCTCTTTTACTTTATTGGTCTAGGTATTTTTATGATGTTCATATTCTCAATGCACTTGACCATGACGGATGCCAGAGTTGAGTTGGCTCACCAAAGCGCTTTTTAGTTGTTCCAATGTGGATTTTTCTTTTGGTTCAAGATGGTCAGTTCTAATTGCCGACCAGGTCACTTCGCACTGGTTAATTTCTTCGTTATAAAAAATGCTGATTTCAATTTTTGCTGCCATAATTTTCTCCGTAATGCCAGAATCATCGGGCATAAACTGATTGTTAACGAACCTGCAAACTTCTTTCCCCAATTTCGATATGTGCGCCCGGAATGGTTTCGCCGCGTTCAATTGCCTCTTTGATGGCTTTTTTATCCGGGGCAGTAATGGTCTGAACATCCACTAATTCATCAGGCAATAACATTTCGTTATCGATAATGACTCTGGCAACGCCCTGACGCGCACTAAAGGTGTTTTTCGTGGTTTTCAGGCTGTTCAGGTCTGCTTTTAGTAAGCAATCCAGCACATATTTTTTCAGGTGTTTGATTTGACCTTCAAAGGATTTTTTGCGCTCAACCAGTCGCTTGGCTTCATCGTCCAGCGTTCTGGCTTGCCCTTCGAGGTTACGAACATGGATCATGACCGCATCCAGTTTGTCACCTAAAGCACCTTCCAAACCTTCGAGTGTGTCGGCGATGGCTTCCGGAGAAAATTCACCGGTGGCTATCAGTTTTTGCAGCTGATCATAATCGGCAGCTAATGCAATAGCGGTGGTCATGGGTTTGCCTCCTCCAATTTGGTTAAGCATACTTTTTCAATTTCAGTTAAACGGCGTAAACGGCCTGACAGGTAACGTTCATACTCTTTGTCACCGATAGATTTCGCATTCTTGAGATGTACATCGATTTCACGGGTTAGCGTGGATGTGATGCCTCTCAGTTCATTTTTAGTGACCGCCGTTTTCATGGTCTCGGTATTACGTGCGAACTTCTCGTCCAGCTCTTTACGTAAGCGGGTGAGATCTTCGGCTTTGTCACTGGCTGCTTTGATACCAAATTCAATTTTGTTTTCAGCCAGATATTCCGGATTATCGTGCATCCCCATAAAGACATCGGCACTGAATCCCAGCATAGATAAGGCTTTTTTAATGGCATCTGTCAGGGATTTTTTAAGTACTTCGCCATCCGTTTTGATGCCGTTTTTAGATTTATAGCGGTAAGGTGTCGCACCGTAGCTTTCGATTTCACCACGTGTGCCGTCACCAAGCGGATACCACAATACAATTTTGATAGAGTGGTTTTGTTCAAATATTAAAGTGCCATCACCATCACGCAGTAAACGAAAACCCGTTTGCTTGTTATTGGCGTCATAAACAGGTTCAGTCATTGGAGCACCGTCCAGCATTTTATCTTCCAGAACCCGATATCCCCAACTGCCACCTGCTGGGCCAAATTGTTCAGTCGCCCGCATAAACATATAATTACTGTTGATGCTGGTACCGCTATATCCCATACCATCCAGTGGCTTAGTAAAACGCGGGTCGGTACGTTGGACCGCTTTCCAAATGCGAAGATTGGCCTGCTGTTCGTTACCTTGTGCCTTGATAGTTTCTTCCAACAGATCGGCCCGGTGTTGGAAATTATCATTACTGGCGTTCTGGCGACTGTCTGGAGGTAATAGAGTGCCTTCATCATTTGCTGCCATTTTTGGTGCGGTTTTGTCAGTTTCCGGTACGGTTTCCGCTATTGCTGGTACGTCTGTATCCATTTCTGGCGTGATTTCTTCGGGTTCTGGTACGATTTCCTCTTTGGTTGGTTTGGCTTTTCTCGTTCTGCGGGGTTTGGCTTCTTTAATTTCAGGGGCGGCCTGCTGAGTCTCAGGTTCACCGGCAGAGTCATTTGTGACGGCAGTTTCTGGTGTTGGCACAGATTTGTCTGTGGTATCGGATAATTCATCGGAAGATGGAGTATCACCCAACGCATGGCTGATAAATGCCTTCATTGCGATTGTATCGGTCAGGAACTCAGGATGTTGCTTACCTGCACGTACCACCCGAAAGATATCTTCACGCGGGATAGACAGGGCATCGGTTCTGATGCGAAATTGCGTAGACCAACGACGCCATGTCTCATCACTGTCAGTCATCAGTTTTTTCGCTGCAGCCATTTCCTGTGACATAATCTCCCAGCAGTCAAAATCACCATCCAGTAAGGCCATGGCAATTTCTAAGTCCAGTGTGGCGTAGCTATGATTAAATTCGCGTTTTTGATATGACTCTGACAGCCACTGTTCCCCGAACTGGGTCACTTGTTCTGGCTCAACATGTTCTGCGGATGAAAAGTGTTCCTGGGTGACCAGGGCAATTTTTTGTGTCTGTGCGGCATTCATCAATGATGTTTTTATGATGCCACCTAACCCGTAGGCGATATTGCGCAGTTTGGGTTGATCTGTTCCTTGATGAATAAACTTAGTTGCATCAGTCATCTGTCCATTTGTCAGCTCAGTGGTATTGAATAACAAAATGGCTGCAACACGAACAATAGTGGCAACTTTACCAAAATTGGCGAGATCATGTCGGGTATCGTGTTCAATGGTTTTGGTTTTCCACGTTGTGCCATCAAATTCATATTCAGCCGCAAACTGCTCATCAAATTTACCCACAGGTGGACGAGGCGAACCGACTTGGTCTTCACAAATAATGGGTGCATCGGTATTAAATTTATCCATATCATCAGGATGCACTTCACCTAATTTTACGATGGCCATGGCTTTAGCCATTTTGACTGAATTAGCCTCAAGCGCGATAGCTAAAGAGATAGCGCCATCCTTTTGAGCCTCCGGGGTAGGCTCAAATACACAAATATAAACTTTCATTGGTCTTGCCTCTTGTTAGTTGCCTGTTTTGGCCAGTTTGATTGCTCTTCGGATGCCAGTTTTGGGCAGCCTAACGGTGGAATAAAGCGCCTTCACCGGGTTCGAATAAACCATGCCCGTAGTTGGGTAGTATTCCACCCGCCGTTTCCCGCCAAGAAGGGAGATATGGGTTACTCCTCCCACGAAATCGCTGTTGTTTTCATGTTCAACAGCGGTTAAACCAGCGTCCAGAATCATTTCAATAACATCATTGATGTTTTGCATCATTCCTCCGGGGCTAATAAGGCAGTTCCATATCGGCAGCGGGAACAGGCTGACCTTCAATGCATAAGAGTGATTGGATGTGGTCTTCAATCCGGTTCACTTCTACCTGCGCATTGGCCAGAACCTTTTCTTTTTCAGCCTCGAGCCCTTTTATCTGTGCCTGGACGAGATCAGACTTGTTGACTGACGGGAGTGTGATTTCCACGTCATGCTGAGAAACTAATGCCCCCCAAAAGGCAGTGTTAACCGGTTTATTGGTGAACGTGGTGAACTCAACCTGTCTGTCAACACCTTCTTTAGCATAAACATAGAGGGTAATTTTGAGTGTCTTGGGTTGTGCTTTCATAGCAACTCCTATATATTGTCATGGATCGATGAGTTATCATTGGTCTTGCCTCTTCGACGGATTGGTCTCCGTCGTAAGAAATCCCGATAGCTTTGGTCGGCGACTCGGGGTGAAAGAACCCACTTCGGTGGGTTTTTTTACGTCTGTTATAAAGAGCCTGTCTTTCCAGGCTGTCAGGTTTATTATTGCCTCTTGCCTACCATCAATTTGATGGTGGTCTCCGTACTAAAAAGTGCTGGTTACGCTATCCAGCGTCGCTTTACCCTGGTCAAGGTTGACGACCGGTTTAGTTGCCTCTTACGCTTCACTCTATGGTGATTGGTCTCTTCAACTGGTTCCCTGGTGTTGGGATAAAATCAGTCGTCATTGAGTGGTAATCATGGCAGGTCGCAATGAGCGCTGCGGTTCTCCTCCTCCATGACAACTGAAACGGTAAATTCGGTCTTGAACACTTAACCTAAACGGCTGCTGTGCCGTATTGTCTGAGCAAATCATCTACCTCTTCATATGCCGGTAGCGGCTACTTCGTGGGCGTCCTGCCTGTTTGCTGTTGATGTAACCATAATCACATAATGTGTTTTTGTTGTCAACACAAAATGTGATTATTGGTATTGTGATTATCTATGCACATGATTGAGCTATTTATTTTAAATTTGGAAAGCGGATAAAAATCGAATGGGGTTTAATTGAAATAATAAAGAAAACCACCCTAGCGGGTGGTGCGTTGTGGTTAATAATGACCTACTTTTAGAAAGTAATCCTCGTGAAAGTCATAGTAACATCAGTTAACGCTGAAATTTTCAGTAAAAATAGATTTTAATTTTACACCTATTAGGATTATTTAAAATATATATAATTTAATAGGTTTATAATCAAGCAAACTATCTGTTCTATGCTTTCTTTTGATTTCTTTTATGTAATAATTCTTCTAGTAGCTGATTATAATGTTGTTTTTTCTCCTCAAGATTTTTTAAGAGCTGATCAGCTTCACTATCCGGTAACTCATCAAATAACTCTAAAAGTATCCTTTGTCGCGGAGTGAGTTTGGTTTCTTCCGTTGTACAAGACATGGGCACGTTTGCACAATCAGTCGAACCGAACATTAGCTCAGCAGGGGTTACACTTAAGGCATTTGCCAGGATCACTGCATCGTCAGCGCTGACGTTGCGTGAGCCTGATTCATAATTACCTATCCTAGATTGAGATGACCAGCCACAGTGTTCTGCCAGAGCTGCTTGGCTCAATCCCAATTGTTCTCTAAGGCGCTTTATACGCGCACCGATTTGATTGCTCATTTTCATGATCATTATTTAACACATGCCGTGTTATTTCGCTTTCACGATTTGTGTTTACAATTAACACAATTTGTGTTTAACTGATTTTAAATTAATAAGTGGAGACAAGCATGAACAAAATTGCGGACGCTAGACGACAAGTCGGAGCTACTCAATTTGCATTAGCTAAAAAACTCAAGTGGTCACAATCCAGAATTGGTAACTATGAGTCTGGTATTAGAAAACCTGACTTAGACTCATGCCGGAAAATTGTGCTAGCACTGAATGAACTAGGTGGTGAATTTTCTCTTGATGATATTTTCCCTCCTGAAGAACGTTCGATAAGACGTAGCTTATCAACACAATCTGTAGAAATCTGATTTTCAATAATCAACATTGCGACAGGAGACGCAAATCGTGGAGCAAGATATCAATACGCTTAAAGCTGAAATTGAGGCTTGGGCCATGGAGAGAGGTCAGGAGCATGTAGCCATTGAAGTCAGTCGTATGTATTTCCTGCTGTATCGCGGTGGTTCTCAATCTAGGTTACACCGGATTGAAGACGCATTAGGAAATGCGGACTGGAAAGCAATCAACAATAACCGCCAACAGATCTTCCGGTGGTTACGCAGTGATTCGACTGCGGCACAACGCAAGATCACGGAACTGTTGCCAGCGATAGAAGCAGCATTACCCGCAGAACGACGGGCAAGGATAACGAGTGAAGACCGGTTAAATTATCTCGCTTCGGTTGCAATTAGAGAATTTGCCGCTGCCATTAGTGAAACCTTGTTAGGAGGGCGTGACATGTCACACCGAATAGCCATAGCCATATCCGCGTTAAATGCCATTGAACCGCGTCTGACCAACGTGCATTAACGAGAGGCAAGACCAATGATGAAACCCATCGATAAGATCACTTATCGCAATGGCTTTCGCCGGAACGATAAGCCTGCCACTTTTGAGGAAGTGTCAGAAATTTATGAAAGCCGTAAGGAAGCGGCTCTGATTGACTGGGAGCAGCACAAAAAGCAGAAATCCCGGTCGCAGAACCAGAATGAGTAAGGGCGTGGTATGAATTTGTTATTGTTAAAAAGTCGCCCTTTGGTGGTTATTCCTGAGCTGGCTATGCGCTTGGGATTGAACGAGGCCATTATCTTGCAGCAGATCCAATACTGGCTGACCGAAACATCATCCGGTGTTGAGGTGAATGGTTGCCGCTGGATCTATAACACAGTCGATAAATGGCAGGAACAGTTCCCGTTTCTGTCAGGTTCGACCATTAAACGGGCATTGGGGAATTTGAAGAAAATGGGTGTGTTGCGGATTGAGCAGATCAATAAATCCAGCCATGACCGGACGAATTATTACGCAATCAATTATGACCATGCTCTGTTAGTCGATAAGGTCAAAATGACACCTTCGAACGATGTAAAAGAGGACAATCGAACGGGTCAAAATGATCCTATCGATAAGGGCAGTTTGAAACACTCCAACGGGTCAGAATGCGCCGTTCTGAATGGGTCAAATTGGTCTGATCTTACAGAGAATACAACAGAGATTACTACAGAGAGTACAACAGAGACTAACTCTTCTTGTCAGGTTCCCGTGGAACCCGACCACGAACCCGCCCGGCAGGTATTAATTTATTTCAATCAGGTGACGGATTCTAACTACCGTGATGGCAAAACCACGATGGGGTATATCCGTGCGCGGCTAAGTGACGGTTATGCGGTGGACGATTTAATGTTGATCACTGACTATCTGACTACCAAATGGCGGGATGATGGCAAGATGCGGGATTACTTACGTCCGAAGACACTGTTTGGCCCTGAGAATTGCACGGAGTATTTCGATAAAGCGTGCAAGTGGGACAAAGCGGGACGTCCTGCCTGTGTCAATGGTCGCTGGCTGAAAGCCGGAGAAACGGCCATCACCATTGATACCGTGGAGCGTGATGCCACATTCCGGCTCTTGTTTTCAACCGGCTGGAATCCAGCGAACCGGATTCAGGAACTGGCAGCTCAATTGGCACGTAAAGCCGGGATAGGGAGAATGAGTGAAGTTCCTGCACTAGCGGCTTGGCGCGGGATCTGGAAACAGGCAGCAGAACAGGCAGCGAAAGAGCAACATGTTGACCAATAGTCAAAACGCTTTCTGACCAAAAGCGGAAAAACCCAAACGAGGCAAGACTCTATGAACAACGAAAACGATATCAACAAACTGATCCTGGATAACCGTTATCATGTCGATGATGGCTGTGATCACACTGACCGTATTCTTGATGGTTTAAATCAAGCAGCACGGGCACGTAGTCGCCAGCCTTACCAACCTAAGACAAAACTTATTCCGGCAGCAAAACCTGCAACTATCGCTGAACCCTATATCAACATTGGGAAGCGATTTAACTATGGACGGAATATTGTCCGGGGGATGTATGAACTCACCCAGCTCGGCAGAACGGCAGAGTACATCGCCATGTTGCTCCGTATGCCGTTGGGCGATGTCCAGCGGGTGTTATTACGTAATACGCCAGTTCAAAAGGCAGTCTACAAACAGGTGAAGGCAGCGCCTAAACCGATTGAAAAAGAAGTTATCAAACGACTTTCAGCGGAATCGAAGGAATAGCTATGCGCCAGCAATCGAACTATTTACCTGCTGGACTGCCACACAATCGCGGATTGTGGACACAAGAACAGCGTGAACTGGAAAATCTGGATCTCAAGGCCAGCCGCCTAATCAAACAGCTCAAATGGCGGAAGATCGACAGGGTAGTTATTTTCAGAGAAATCGAACAGGCCGCTGAGAAATATCAGGAATTTTTTAAAACCCGCCTGAATTACTGGCGTGATGTGATGTAAGACTCAACAAAGGAACCCGTATGTTAAATGTCATCGATAAAAAAACCTTGCCCGTAATCGCAGGCGTTGAAATTACCACCGATGCCGAAGGGCGCTTTAATCTGAATGCGCTACATAAGGCGAGTGGCAGGGAAAAGAAACATGGTCCAAGTTATTGGCTGGCACTTGAGGGAACTAACCAATTAATTTCAGAATTGCAAAACCAAACTACCGGGATCACGGTAGTTAAAAAAGTAGGGCGCACGGGAGGTACTTTCGCTCACGAACTTTTAGCTATTGAATATGCTGGCTGGATTTCTCCAAAGTTCCGTTTACAAGTTAACCAAATTTTTATCGACTACCGTTCTGGCAAGTTGACAACACCACAACCAGCACTACCCAACGCCAAGCAATTGGCCATGATGGTATTGCAAGCTGAGGAAGAAAAAGAGCGGTTATCATTAGCAGTGAATCAGTTAGAACACCAGATCTTCGAAGATGCGCCGAAGGTTGAATTTCATGACCAAGTCTCTGCGTCACATGGTGCGCTCAGTATCGCTCAGGCGGCTAAGGTTTTAGGTACAGGTAGAACCCGGCTGTTCGCGTTCCTGCGACAAATCGGCTGGATAACCCGGCGCAATGAGCCATATCAGGAAAAAATACAGGCTGGCTTGATGGATGTGAAATTAGGTAGCTGGGAACACCCGGAACGTGGGATTCAGGAATGTATCACCTCACTGGTAACGGGCAAAGGATTAATTCAATTACAAAAACTGTGGATACTGAGAAATCAGGTTAACTGAAAGAGGCAAGACCAATGAAACTAAATACAGAAAGCATGGCATACACGGCTGAAATCGAGCTGACCGGGTTTATTCTCTATGGCAACTGTGATTTTCGGGCTAGCGGGCATATTTACCATGATGTCCATCAGCGCTGGTTTGATGGTGCTGAAATCATTACGTCTCCCGTTCAGAATATTCACTCTTTTAATTTTGATGGATTTATCCGAACCCTCAATTCGGTTTACAAGCTCAGGACGCCTAACAATGGCTAAATCCTCTGCAGAACGTAAAGCCGCCCAACGTCAACGCCAGCAGGAAGCTGGCGTCACTAAGGTAGAATTGTTGCTCGACAACCAAGAGCTGGAGATGCTTAAACGCAATTGTACATTGCGTAGACCGGGCAGAGAGCCTTATGACGTCAATGAATATCTCACAATGCTCATTCGAATGGATGACCGTTCATTAAAAAGGATGCTCACCAAACTACAGCAACAATGCTGTGAAAAATGCGGTGAATCGTTACCAGTAACGAAATGCTGCTTTTCAGGTGAGGCAGCGTGTTGGAATACTTTAGGCTGGCATACGCTGAAATTGGTGTTATAAATTAAGTTGACGAAAAATAAAATGTCCGAACTTTTTGGGTTGACAGATTTTAAAAAATGCGAAAATATACGCGGACGCATTTCACTATGAAGGTTTTAATATGGACAATAGAAACTTGATGCCTTGCTGGGAAGTACAACCAGAATTAGACGAAAAGTCGGTTATGTGTTTGCTTAAATCTATTGCAGGGGTCTTAACGGATGTACCTAAACATGAACATCACTTAGATAGTAATTGGTCTACTGGTGTTCGTGCTTACGATTGGGTTAGAAATCACTTGAGCTTTGCTGAAGAAGAAGGAACTATACCCGGGCTAAAAATGGTATCTAAGAAATTGGATTTCGTTTTGGCCATTAATGAGGTTCCTATACAGTTTTCTAAAGACTGTATCAGTGCACCTAAAAAGACACATCGCTTAGTAAGGAATCATGCTGAATTTCAGCAGATGACATTATTTGGTGATAGCGAGCCAGAAATTGACGTAATTTGGCGTATTATTGCAGAACCTTATTATATTGAAGAGACTGATGATTTCCCTCAATGGGATATCGCACTTATCGGTATAAATAAATATGGTTCTATCATAAGTGAAATTAGATATCACGAAACGGTATCTGTGCCATTAACTGATGATTCAAATTTACGCCCTGAAGCTGCTACCATCGAAGAGACTCCACTAAGACGTCGTAATGCAACCGATGAAACTGTGAAAAAAGATGGAACTGTTTGATTTTAAATCAGGCTATAGAGGGGATAAATTGAGACTTGCTAGGATGGCAAGGGGGTTGTCGTGTGAAGATTTAGCGACAGCCTTAGGAAAAAGTAAGCAATATATTAGTAAATTAGAAAAAGGATTTAAACCGTCAGAATCTTTAATTGATGAGTTAGCGGGTTATCTTGATATTCTCCCTGGCTTTCTTTTTACAGAGCGTAGTTATCCTATAGAAGATGGGCTATGTCACTTTAGGAGCAAAAAATCCAGAACAAAAACACTCACTAATTGCATATTAGCGAGAGCTGAAATTTTAAGCTCACTTATTTCAGTATTAGAAACAGAAATAGAATATCCAGAACTGAATATTCCTGATGTATCAGACAGACCGCTTAACACGTTAGATGATATAGAAAGAATTGCTGAAAATTGTCGTCGTTATTGGGGCTTAGGCTTAGGCCCTATATCATCTATGGTGAAGTTTGTTGAGAACTTGGGCGTTATTATTGCGCATGTTTCTGATGTTGATGATAGAGTTGATGCTTTTACGGTAAATAGCAAACGTCCAATTATTATCCGTAATGACGCCAAGCCAAGCATTTGCCGTTTTCGTTCAGATATTGGACATGAGCTGGGTCATATAATATTACATGATGGTATTGTGACGGGTGATAATCTCACTGAAAGCCAAGCAGATCAATTTTCAAGTGCTTTTCTGGTTCCAAGAATTTCATTTATGAAAGAGTTTCCAAAAATGAGAGGGAGATATCTCGATTGGAATGCGCTTATAGAGTTCAAATTACGTTGGAAAATTAGCCTTAAAATGATTATTTATCGCGCGTCTACTTTGGGTTTGTTGACAAAAGAACAAGCTAGAAGCGGTTATATTCATCTTAATACAAAAGGTCACACAAAGACTGAACCCGGAGATGATGCAATTCCAGTAGAAGAGCCTTCTTTACTAAAAAGAAGCATTGAGTTGTTAGACGATCTCTCTTGGTACAATATATTGATGAAAACAGGAGTCACAAAGGAACTAGTGAGGGAGCTGTTTTCTGTTAACAAACCGATTAGTAATAAAACATCTTTTATTCAATTGGTTAATTGATATAAAATATTCACATCGGCCTGAACACCCGAACCTAAACTTACGCTGCTGTGCCATGACCTTAAGGGAACAAGAATGGCGCAGCATAGTTTTATCAAAATTTCCGACGATACCCTGCGGCCTGCTACCCCAGCGGCCAGGGAATACCTGCATTCAAAAGTGAAATGTGGTGATGTGCTGCAGGCAGATTTTAAGAAAGCCCGTAACCCGCGTTTCCACCGCAAATACTTTGCCCTGCTGAATCTCGGTTTTGAATACTGGGAGCCAGTCGGTGGCACGATCTCGCCTGACGAAAAAGAACTTGTGCGCGGTTACGTACAATTTCTGGCTCACTTTGCTGGCAGTGAAGATGCCTTACAATCCGCTGCCGATGAATACCTTGCCGGTGTATCGAAAAACCGCGCTCAGAATATCACCGCCACCAAATCCTTTGATGCTTTCAGGCGCTGGGTGACGGTGGAATCCGGTCACTATGATACCTATGAAATGCCAGATGGCAGCTTGTATCGAGAACCCCGCTCAGTCAGCTTCGCCAAAATGGACGAGCTGGAATTTCAGGCACTCTATCAATCCACACTGAACGTGCTGTGGAACTTCATCTTATATCGCAATTTCCCGACCAGAGGCGCTGCTGAAAATGCGGCGGCTCAGTTGTTTGATTTTGCGTAAGGGAGAGGCAAGACCAATGACTAACAGTGAAAAACAGTGGCTGTCAGACGTAGCTTCGCTCGGTTGCATTGCCTGCCGGAATCTGGGATTGGGTCCCTCTCCGGCGGAAATTCACCACGTAAGAGCCGGGCAGGGAATGGCACAACGCGCCGATCACTTCAGCGTTCTGCCGCTCTGTCCTCGCCACCATCGAGCTGGTTATCCCACGGGTTTTCATGCAGCACCAAAGAGTTGGCAGGTGGCTCATGGGACAGAAATTAAATTATTAGCGCAGGTTAAAAGGGAAGTGAAAGAGGTACGGTTATGTCGGGTGTAAAGGTTTTAGTTAATATCAAAGTAAGGGGCGCAAAATGATTTATCCGGTAACATGCGGAAAAGGTGACGAGTATCTGAGGTTGCGTACCCTTGAAAGTGTATGGATTCAAGGACGGTTGAAGATGTGGGGACGTTGGTCTGTATTTAGTCAGTCACCTCAAGCAGCAGGTATATTTTCCCGATTACTGGCTGATACTGTTATCACCAAAAGATCTCTTCAAGCAGCCCTTAAAAAGATAGAACAGGCAGGAATATCTAAACAAGATCTCTTATTATTTTTTGAAGAAATGAAAGAAAAGCAAGCAATCAGCAGCCTGATGTTCTGTACAGACACGGAAGGTTTAAAAATGAATTATGTTATTGGGCAAGTATTTAAAAATGACAAAGGGCTTTTGAATATTATTAAGGAACGGTATTGCTATAAGAAATCAAAATATAAGATAGCGGTTGAAATGAATAAAAGGCATCCTGAAATATCATTAAGAACTTGCCAAAACCGTGTTAATGCTTGGTTAGGGGTAGCTGAGTTTATGCTTTACCGGCCAATGTGTGATGAATTCGAAAGAAATTATCATTACTCGAATAAAGTTTGACTTTTTTGCCGAAGAAGTTAATATTTTCATATACGCTTTGCGAAGCTATACCCGCAAGCAGCGAAATGCAGAAAAGAACCCGCCTAAGATGCGGGTTTTTTGATATGTAATATCATGTTTTACTTTTAATAGTATTAGCATCTAATCCGATTTAAATGTGGTACTCAATCATGCGTTTTAGAAGTAATGCCTGTATATCTTGTCTTTGATGCAGAACGACGTGTACTACTACATCAGTTTCTGAATCGACTGTGTAAAGGATTCTATATCCGTTTTTTGTACTACATTCACGATATTCCATCACACCGACTTTACTTAACTGAAGAGAAATCGGGCAAGATAATGGAAAAATGCTGACTTTACTTTCGAATTCTGAAATCAGATCGTTAACTATAGGTAAGGGATCAATATCTTTAGACCGTAAAAAATTTGCAATATCTTTAAGGCTATATTTTGCGGTATCAGTGTATTTTATTGTTACAGTTGTATCTTCAGGCACTTTTCCTCCTAGTTATTGATAAGTATCAAATACTTTCCAACAACTGGTCACGCGAGTGTAGCTTTCCTGACTGTTTGTCTTTTTGAGATATCGCCAGCAATTTTAGTAACGCGATAGCATCGTCTCGCTGTTTGCGATCCTCAAATGATTCAATAACGTAAGCAGGTAGGCCATTCTGGGTAACCAGGATTGGCTCCGATAGTTCAAGCATAGCGGCATGCTTTTTTATATAACTTATTGTTTCTATTTTCATTTAATTACTCCTATTGTAAGAAAGAATCTTACAAAGTTATTGACGAAGAGTTACCGCTTTTACGTTTGCATTGGCTAATAACGATAGGCTTCATTCAAATTCATTGACGAAGAGTCGCCGTTTTTGCATTTGCTGACAGTAAGCTTCGTGCTGACATTAAGAAGATGTCAGATACGTTCGGCACTTAAGCCGCTTTGTGATTTCAAATATTGTCTAATTTTAATTCCAAATTCCGCTTTGGAGTCCGTTAGTAACGGACGAAGACTAAATTTAGACTATATTTAGTTCTTTTGCAAGGTGTTAGTAAAAAACACTACTTAGATTTTTCACGTCAGTATAAAGAATTATGACAGGAATATGATTCATGTAACTTATACCGATGTCTGGCATTTTTCCCCTGTGCAGTATTATCCCGGCAAACACCCCTGCGAAAAGCCAGCTGACCTGATGGCACATATTATTCAGTCCAGCAGCCGCGAAGGGGATCTGGTTGCAGATTTCTTTATGGGTTCTGGGGCAACATTGAAAGCGGCTTTGAAACTCAATCGCCGTGTGTTGGGTGTGGAACTGGAAGAAGAGCGGTTTAAGCAGACTGAACAAGAGATCAAAACTCTAAGCTGACAACTCAATAAGCAGGGCGATCAGTGTCGCCCCACTGATTTAATCAGGCTGAAGCTCATGACGAGCCGCTTCAGCAATAAAATGACTGCGATCCCGGTATCGGGTCGGATCTTGTTTTACTCTGGTATCGATGCGTTTTATCAGCGTATCAGGCAAAGCGACATTAATACGTTGTTGTTTGCCTTCAAATTCAGATAAATCGATATCAATCACAAACCAGCTATCAAAATCGGCATATTCAGGATTAGCGGCGTAAACCAGATGCCCGGCATCGTGGAGCTGATCCACAGTGAAATCACTGCTGTAAATCATTTCCTCAAGGGTGAGTAAAATAGCTTCCTTCACCATTTCAGGGATCTCTTTTTGAGTATCAGCAGCAGAAAAACAATCACAGTCATGAGTAGAAAATGCCGGGACAACCATCCCGTATGCTGTATTTTCATCTTTGGGTGTTTCAACACCGACTGAGAAAAACATAGTTACCTCCAGAAGAGGGCGGGGATTAGATCCCCGCCGATTTTTTAATGGATTTAACAGTACCTAGTGGTAAATCTTTTTTCGGATGCGGAACAGGAAAAGTTTTCCCTGTTATCGGAGACCACCACATTTGGTGGCTTGTTCCTTTATGCCGCTTCAATTCACACCCTGCTGCTGTTAGCTCCTTTATCAGGTCAGTTGATTTCATGTTTCCTCCTAACCTGAAAATAATTATACACACATATACACATAAATCAACATTTATTAATCAATAGGGGCGAACCTATTTCACCCCACGGACGCCCATTGTTCAGATGGGGTGGAATATGAAGATGAAAGAAAATCCTGATTTATGGGCCGAACTACTGAACGGCCTGAAAAACTCATGGCCGCAAATATCCGGCTCTGTTTTGGCGGCATTAATTTGCTACGGGCGCCTGATTTATGACGGTGTCGAGCGGAAAAATCGCTGGGTCGAGGCACTCCTGTGTGGTGCGCTGTCATGGAGCGTCTCCAGCGGATTAGAAATGTTCGGCATTCCTGCCAGTTTTGCACCGGCTATCGGGGGTGCCATTGGGTTTATTGGTGTTGAGAAGCTACGCGAGTTTGCTGTTCGTGCCATTAATAAACGTTTGGGAGGTAAAGAGTGACCAGAGGTATTAGGAACAACAATCCGGGCAATATCCGCCACGGTGACCAATGGCAGGGACTGTGCAGCAGGCAGACTGATAAGTCATTCTGTCAGTTTATCGCGCCAGAGTACGGTATTCGGGCGATGCTCAAAATCCTGCGCAATTATGTGAAACTCTACGGCGATAATACCATCCGCCAGTTTATTTCCCGCTGGGCACCACCGAATGAGAATAATACCGAGAGCTACATCACGTATGTGAGCCAAACAGTCGGTGTATCCAGTCATGCCGTGATTGATGTTAATGACAAATCCATCATGACAGCATTGACTAAGGCGATGATCCAGATGGAGAACGGCAAGCAGCCTTATTCTGAGGCAACGTTTGAAAAAGCGTTTGAGATGCTATGAAGTTCAACACTCAATACCTGGCTTACGGCTATCTGGCGGTTCTTTCTACTTTGGTCTGGTTTGGCTACGGCAAATATCAGGACAAAGCCAAAGAATACGCTAGGTTAAAGTTACAGTATGACGAGCAGGTCATCGCGATAAATGAGCAGCAAGAGCAAATCAAGCACCTCACAGAGTTAGACACCAAACACATTCAGGAACTCGCCAATGCCAAGACTAAACTTGATGAGCTTAGCGATACTCTGCGCGCTGACATTAAGCGCGTGTACGTCAAAGCCGAGTGTCCCGTGTCTGAAACCGCTGCCCCCTCCGGCGTGGATGGTTCAAGACCCGCCAGACTGGCGAAAGACGCTGAACAGGATTATGTACGTCTCCTCGGAGAACTCGAAACCCTTGAAGCCCAGCTCCTCGGATTGAGGGATTGGGCGAAGACTGAATGCAGAGGAAATAATGGAAAACCAACACCGTAAAATTACGGGTTACCGTGAATTAACCCAAGATGACATTGATTGCATGAACAAGATTAAGGCACTTGGAGAGGAACTAGGTAAGCTCTATGACTATCTTGTGGTTACCAACACACAAACGGGCAGTCATCAAATTGATATGCGTTGGCTGAATGAAGGCCGTACGGACTTGCAAAAAGGGATTATGTGCTGGGTTCGTGCAGTGGCCCGGCCAACGACATTCTAATCACCACCTCAGAGCAACTGATGCTGGGATTGCAGGAGTATGTCAGGATACAATGTCAAGGCTATCGATAGATGAGGGTATATGTGTTGTGGATCAAATAATTTAGTGTTGGTGGTTAATTGAATTGCCTGAATCTAGTCCCATGTGTAATGTAATATGGTAATAATTTCACCCTCAAGAGGTCTAGAATTATGACAAAGAAAACCATAAAAGAAGGCGTTGGTGTGATAATTGATGCGAGTGCAGCAGCAATAAAAAATCCACTAGGAACGGCTAAAATTATTTCTGGATATAGCACATTAAAGAATGGTCTTGATGCTGGCGTAACTCCCGCTCAAATGAGGGCTATTTTTTCAGATCTCCAAAAGTATTCTGATGAAAAAATATATGGATTTGTAGAAATTGGAGAGGATTTATCATCGGGAAATACCGTGATTCCTAGCTCTATTTTTAACGGACCAGTTGGAGATCTTGAGCCAGAAAAATAAATTTATTTTAGAATTTATTAAGAATAATTACATTTCAATGTATTACCGTGATTTCCAAATAATTGTATTAATTCTTAAAGCCATCACCGCTAGTTGATGGCTTTTCTTTTTTAAGGAACCCCAAAATGACAGAACTCACACTCTCTCAACAAATGCGGCTGGATGTCTTACGTCTCGTCATGAACGATACCGCAGCTGCACAAAAAGCCATTGAGTTTATTGGTGATAACACGCTGAAGTTTGAGTTATTCAAAGATCAATACACACTCGTGCAAACCGAATCCGGTGTTGTCGCCAGAGCAGATAAAGCCGTTCGTAATGCGCAAGAGGCATTGAGCTTATTCAATTAGTTCATCACACAGCCTATTCATCGAGTGGGCTGAATAATGAGTTAAGGAGGCTATTACGTGGCGACTGAAAGCAAAAATAAAGGTGGCAGGCCTACCGATTACCTGCCAGAAGTTGCGGAAGATATCTGTGCGCTATTAATGGAAGGGGAAAGCTTAAGGTCAATTTGTAAACGTCAGGGAATGCCATCGATTCGTGCCGTGATGTATTGGTTACAAAGGCATGAAGAGTTCATGCAACAGTACGCGCGTGCGAGAGAGATTCAAGCTGAGGTTTTGGCTGAGGATGTGATCACTATCGCTGATACGGCAATTGCAGAAGGGGCAGATGTAGCAAAAGCCAGATTGCAGGTTGACGCTCGAAAATGGTATGCCTCAAAGATGGCCCCCAAACGATATGGCGATAAGATTCAGCATGAGCAGAAAATCACGTTCACCGACATGACTGATTCAGAATTAGATAAACGTATTAAGGAGTTGCAACATGCACAATCTGGATCGGGAGCAAAAGATTGAGCTATTGCGATTGTTGGAAGAAAAGCAACGCCGTGAACGCATTTACCGATATCGCACCTACTACGAAACTCGTTACCCTTGGCAAAAAAAGTTTATAGCACTGAGCATCGAATACTCTCAGGTCGCATTGATTGCGGCTAACCGCGTTGGCAAGACCGATACAGCGACTTACGTTGATGCCATTCACGCCATGGGGGATTACCCTGATGATTGGTCAGGCTATCAGTTTGACCATGCTCCGTTGATTTGGTGCCTGGGTTACTCGGGTGAGAAATGCCGGGATCTGCTTCAAACGCCCATTCTTGGCAGAAAGACTGATTCGGGATGGTCTGGCGGATTGATTCCGGGGGAATTGATTATTGATACCGAGCCAATGCAGGGCACGCCCAATGGGATAAGAACAGCCTACATCAGACATAAATCTGGCGGTGTGGCAAAAATCCAGTTCTGGTCCTACTCACAAGGCCAGCATGCCCTCATGGGTGACAGTGTTGACTGGTTTCATATCGACGAAGAGCCAAAAGACCCGACGATTTACCCGCAGGTTTTAACCCGTACCGCGACAGGTGACAAAGGTCAGGGTGGCAGAGGTATTCTGACTTTTACACCCGAGAACGGCAGAACGGATTTAGTTATCGGATTTATGGATACTCCCTCAGTTGCCCAGACCTGCATGAATGTCGGTTGGGATGACGCGCCGCACTTGAGTCAGAAAGTTAAAGAGGACTTGCTGGCCTCATTTCCTCCTCATCAGCGTGATATGCGAACAAAGGGCATTCCGATGCTGGGTCATGGTCGAGTCTATGATTTAGGCGAGGATTACATTAAATGTGACCCATTTCCTATCCCTGAACACTGGTTTGTGATTGATGGTATGGATTTTGGCTGGGATCACCCACAAGCTCACGTGCAATTGGCATGGGACACTGAGAATGAAACGTTCTATGTCACCAGAGCTTACAAGGCCAGACAGGTATCACCCGCCGAGGCATTCAGTGCCGTTAAGCCATGGGCTGATGGCGTTCCTACCGCATGGCCTAACGATGGATTACAAACCGAGAAAGGCTCAGGATTACAGCAGAAATCATACTATGAAGAAGCGGGTTTCGATATGTTGCCTGAGCCCGCTCAGTGGGAAGATGGCAGTCGTTCAGTCGAGCCGGGATTATTTGAAATATACGACCTGATGAGGCGGGGGAAATGGAAAGTTTTCTCTGGCCTGCGTGACTTCTTCGAAGAATACAATTTTTATCATCGTGATGAAAAAGGCAGGATTGTGAAGGTTCGTGACGACATTCTGGATGCCGTCAGATATGCCTACATGATGCGGCGTTATGCTATCCGTTATGGCGAAGTCGGCAGGCCAAAGGCTCATGATTACGCTGATTACAAAATTCCTTGTGGTGTAGGTTGATATGGCAAACGAAGGTAAAACAACAAATGAATTGGCTGACTGGCATCAGAAGGTCTTGCGTAATTTCGATAAAGCCTATGCCGGCAGCCAGAGTATGCGCGAGCAGGTGGTTGAGGCTCAGCGCTTTGTGCGTGTGGCGGGTGCTCAGTGGGAAGGCAGCACCAACGCGGGCTATTCGTTTGAAGAAGGCCGTTTTGAGCATTATCCTCGCTTTGAGTTAAACAAGATTGCCCGTGAATGTGATCGCATTATTGGCGAATACCGACAGAACCGTATCAGCGTGAAATTCAGGCCGAAAGACAATCAGGCCTCTGAAGCATTAGCAGAAAAAATGAACGGCAAGTTCCGGGCTGATTATCAGGAAACGTCAGGCGGTGAGGCGTGTGATAACGCGTTCGATGATGCTGTCGTCGGTGGCTTTGGTTGCTTTCGGCTGTGCGCTGACTATGAGGACGAGATGGACCCCGGTAATGAGCAGCGCCGGATCAGTTTAGTGCCCATTTACGATCCGGCCACCTGTGTTTTCTTCGATCAGGACAGCAAGCAGTATGACCGGAGTGATGCCATGTGGGCGCTGGAAATGTTCTCGATGACGCCAGAGGCATTTAAGGCCGAATATCCTACATCAAATATGACCAGCCTTAACCGGGATGACACCGGAACGCAGTATGACTGGTCAACGCCAGAGGCTATCTATGTGGCCCGTTATTACGAGGTTCGCATAGAAAAAACCCAGATTAGCGCATGGCGTAACCCCATCACGGGCGCGACGGCGGTTTACGATTCAGAGCAAATCAAAGACATCATTGATGAGCTGGCAGAGGGTGACTTTGAAAAGCTGGGTGAACGACAGGTTAAGAAACGCCGGGTTTACTGCGGATTGTTGTCCGGTTCTGACTGGTTAGAAGAGCCGAAAAGAATTCCCGGTGAGCATATCCCTTTGGTGCCGGTCTATGGTCGACGTTCGTTTGTGGATAATCAGGAACGCATAGAAGGTCATGCCGCCAAAGCCATGGATGCCCAGCGCCTTGAGAACCTGATGGTTTCCATGATTGCCGATAACGCGACGCAGGCAGGCGGTGACGGTATTCCTGTCGTTGATGTGGATATGATACCGGGACCGCTTGCCAATCATTGGGCTGAACGTAATAAAAAGCGTCCTGCCTATCTGCCCATGGTGAGCTTAAAAAACAAATCAGGGGATATTACCGCACAGGCACAGGTCAGTAGTTATACGCCACCCACCCAAATGCCGCCCGCGCTTGCCGGGCTTTTGCAATACACCGGCACGGCTATTCAACAAATCACCGGCGCCAGTCAGCTTGAGAATATGCCAAGCAACATTGCCACCGATACCGTTGATAGCATCTTTAACCGGATGGATACGCAGAGCTATATCTATATGGATAATATGGCGAAGTCATTGCGTCGAGCAGGTGTGATTTGGCTCTCAATGGCGCGGGAGGTCTATGGTAGCGACACGCCAATGCGGGTGGTGAATGAAGATGGCACAGATGATGTTGCCCTGATGAGCGGTGAAGTGATTGATCGCCAAACCGGTGAGGCTGTTGCGCTTAATGACCTCTCTCAGGGAAAATATGAGGTTACCGTGGATGTGGGGCAGTCATTTGCTAATCGACGGGATTCTACGGTTAAAAGCCTGCTTGATATGCTGGCGCTTGTGCCTCCGGGAACACCAAAGCATGATCTGCTTTCTTCCATTGTGCTGGATAACATGGACGGTGAAGGCCTAGACGACCTGAAAGAGTATAACCGTCAGCAGCTTCTCCTGTCCGGTGTAGTGAAGCCAAGAAGCCCCGAAGAAGAGCAAAGAGTTGCTCAGGCTCTGCAGCAGCAATCACAGCCTGATCCGGCAATGGTCGCGGCAATGGCTCAGGATAAGCTGGCACAGGCAGAAATGCAGAAGGCCATGAATGAACAGGCTGAGATACAGGTTAAAGCATTCAAGGCTCAGGCAGATGCTCAGGTTGCAGCGGCAAACGTTGTTAAGATCCTCGCCTCAGCAGATAGTCAACAAAAATCTGATATCCGTGAAGCGCTCAAACTGCTTTCTCAGTTCCAGCAACAGCAAGGAGACAATGCCCGTGCTGATGCTGAATTGATACTGAAAGGGACAGCGCAAAATCACATCCAAAGCATGGACTTAACCCAGTCTATGCAACCCACTACGCAACAACTTAACCAATAACCAACCTAATCCCGCTCAGGTCGTCTTGATGAGGCCGGGCAGGCTATTGCCTTCCGATGGGCTTATATCGAGTAACTAAGAGGTCTTTATGTTTGATACGGCAGAAAACACACCAGCAGAAAATGATCTGAATAACACCGCGCCTGAGCAAATTCCGGGCGGCGACGTACTGAATGATATTGATAGTAACAACGCTGGCGATAACAACACTGTCGATACCAGCGCTGAAGCTAACGATATTGATTCAGAGCAGGCATTTTACTTTGGTGAAGAAGAACTGAGTTCGCCGTCCAGTGATGAAGAAAAGGATCAGGGGCTGGTTAAACACCTGCGCAGCACCATCAGGGAAAAAGATAAAGAGCTGAAAGCGTTTCGTCGCCAGCAGCAACCGCCCCAGCAGCCTGAGTTTCAACAGCAGGTTGTCCAGCAACCTCGTATGCCGCAATTGTCTGATGAAGGCATTGATTGGGATGAGGATGTTTATCAAACCAGGATGACCGAATGGGCCGATAAAAACAGCCAGTATCTCCATCAAAAGGCAGAGCAAGATCGGCAGCAACAGGCGTTACAGCAAGCTCATCAGCAGAAAATGGCGACTTATCAGGAGCGAGTGAAGTCGCTGAAAGTGCCCAGCTATCAACAGGCTGAGCAGGCAGTGATTGATGATGTGCCGGAAGTGATTCAAGCCATGATCCTGCATTTTGCTGAGAAGCCGGAAATGGTCGTCTTAGCACTGGGGCGCAATGCAGAACTGCGCCAACAAATGGCAAATACCACTGATCCCGTGGCAATTGGTCGCTTGATTGGTTCGATTGAATCAAAGGCCAGATATGCCAAAGCCCAAGAATAATGCAGCCACTACGCCGGAAGTTAAAGGCGGCAATGGTGCTGCCCTGAATAACCTAGAAAAATTGAAATCAGAAGCACTCGAAAGCGGCAATTGGGATAAATACTTCGCCGCCAAAAGAGCCAAGAAATAATTCATCGGAGCATATAAGTTATGGCTAACCAATTAGCAAAAGATCTGGAAATCATGTTTGAAAACTACGTAGACGGCTTTGAAGCTGCCTGTGTGGTTTCTCGCAATGCCAAAAAATTTCGTCCCGGTGATACCGCCATGCAGCGTGCAGGCGATGTCATTTACCGCCCTCAGCACTATCATATGAACGTGGAGGAGGGGTTAGATCTGTCTGGCAAAGAACCCACAGCACTGGTTCAGCGCCTCGTTCCCTCCGTGTTCAAAG
The DNA here is from genome assembly GCF_036512875.1 of Xenorhabdus taiwanensis. Taxonomy (GTDB): domain Bacteria; phylum Pseudomonadota; class Gammaproteobacteria; order Enterobacterales; family Enterobacteriaceae; genus Xenorhabdus; species Xenorhabdus taiwanensis. Next base: position 2,940,820 of record NZ_AP028978.1, read on the forward strand.
AACCCAAGAACATCCTGTACACGCTGGATGCACGAGAAATGCGTGATCCAGAACACAAAACAGAAGCAGGCCGGGCAGCAGGTCAACGCCTTGCCGCGCAGATTGATTCTGACCTGATCCAGATGGCTACTCAGCGTGCAACCAATGTGATTGCGATGGCGAATAATACCTCTGGCGGACAGGGGCGTGATTTATGGAACTGTGCGGCAGGCATTGACGCCACCATGACAGCGATTGGTGTTCCGCAGGGTATTAATCGCCGTTCTTTCTGGAACCCGTTCAACTACAAAGATCTGGCCGGTGAATTGGGTATGCGTGCCTATGCGCAGGGCACAACGCTGACGGCTTATGAAAAAGCGCAAATCCCACCCGTTGCCAGCTTTGACAGTTACAAAACAGATATCTCAGGGCGTGTCCCCAAAGGTACGGCTGAGGCGTTAACTCTGGCAGCGGCTCCAGCACACAAGGTTGTGGCAAAAGATGCTAACGATATGCCGGTTGATAACCGTCAGGGTACGATCACATTATCTGGTGCCGGATTGCAGGTGGGTGACGCATTCACGATTGCTGATGTGTATTCCGTGCATCAAATCACGAAAGACACCACCGATCAGTTGCAAGTTTTCCGCGTTCTGGCTGTCAGTGGTACGACAGCAACCATCTCTCCGCAGATTTTGCCGCCTGATAATGCTGATGTAGCCAGCCGTCCTTATGCCAACGTTAACGCTAATGCGGCAAACGGCGCGGCAATCACTCTTCTTAATAAGAATGCAGCGCCTACAAACTTATTCTGGGCTGATGGTTCCGTCGAATTGATGTACGGGAAATTGGCATTCCCTACCGGACAAGGCCCACAGGTGATGACAGCCACCACTGAACAGGGCGCAACATTGATCATGTCTTACTTCTTTGACCATATCAAAGGCGTAACGACAACCCGCTTTACCACGCTGTATGGTTGTTCTGTACTGGTTCCTGAGTATGTCGGGTTAGTGATTGCAGGACAGTAATCTGAGGGGCTGATGCCCCTTTCTAATTTTGGAGAAATGACAATGATGACATTTAGTGCAGCATTAGACGCCCTGAAACAAGGTAAACCTATCGCCCGTAATGGTTGGAATGGAAAGGGGATGTTCCTGTACTTAATTAAAGGAACGGAATTACAAAGGGGACTTGAGTATGGTTATGGGGAATATGTTGGCGAACCATCCTTTGTTGATTCCATCTGCATGAAAACTGCTGATAACAAGTTAGTGGTGGGATGGCTTGCTAGTCAAACAGATCTCTTAGCTAATGATTGGGTTATCTTGGGGTGATACATGAAAACCATGCTGTATAAACAGGGCACAATGATCACCTGCGGCCCTTACTCACTGGATTATATTGTTGTCGCTAATGAAGAAATCGAAGGCGGTTTAAAGCAAGGCTGGGTAAAACACCCACATGAAACCGCAGAGAAACCCAAGCGTAGTGAGGCGGTAAAAGATGGCGAAAACCAAGGGTGATTTAGTCCTTAAGGCACTGCGAAAAGCTGGGTTGTATTCTGATGCTACGCTGACGGATGCTGATCCACAGTCTATCGAGGATTCAATCGGCGATCTAGAAGATATGATGGCGCAATGGCAGGTGAAAGGCATTGATTTGGACTATCGGTTTGCTGATTCTGCCAAGGGCGTTCAGCCCATGCCGGATGATGATTCAGGGATACCCGCCTGGGCTAATGATGGCGTTTCGTTAAAGTTGGCGGTGCAAATATGCATGGATAATGTGATCCAGCCTTCAGATGCATTGTTGACCGCAGCAGATTCGGCTTATCAGGCCATCTGCATTGCTCTGACTACGGTTCCCTCACTGGAAAGGCGCAATGATATGCCGACAGGGTCGGGCAATCGGAAAGCCTGCTCATGGGATCGCTTTTATATCGAAAAAAATAACCCTGTTACCTAGGTGAGTTATGCCAATACAACAACTCCCGCTGATGAAGGGGAATGGTAAAAACTTCCACGATGCTGATTATGTTGATCTGCTTCCAGTCAATATGTTGGCCACACCAAAGGAAATATTAGGTACATCCGGCTATCTCCGCTCCTTCCCCGGTATCACTCAGCACAATGATGTCGCAGGGGTATCGCGTGGTGCTGAGTTCAATACTAAGGAATCGGTGGTTTATCGCGTGCTGGGGAATAAGCTTTATAGAGGCTCTGATACTATCGGCAATGTTTCCGGCGCTGGTCGTGTCAGCATGGCGCACAGCTACACCAGTCAGGCTGTTTCTGCTAATGGTGTCATGTCGCTTTATCGTTATGACAGTATGGTTAAGCGACTGGAGAACTGGCCTGCTTCGTCTGGGTACTCACAATATGATATCGGCTCCGTGCGGGATATTTGTCGTTCCCGTGGTCGTTATATCTGGGTAAAAGACGGGACTGATACTTTCGGTGTGACTGATTTGGAAGATGAATCCCATCCAGACCGATACCGGGCGTTATATCGTGCTGAGTCTCAACCTGATGGCATTATTGGTATTGATACATGGCGTGATTTTGTGGTTTGTTTTGGTTCCTCAACCATTGAATATTTTTCTTTAACGGGCGCTTCGGATGCACAAGCGGCAATTTATGTCGCTCAACCCTCCCTGATGGTGCAGAAAGGAATAGCTGGCACGCACTGTAAAACCGTGTTCGGTGACTCTCACGCCATTATCAGTCATCAGGCGACGGGCGCCCCCTCTGTCTATGTTATTCGGCAAGGTCAGGCCGCACCCATTGCTACTGCCTCAATAGAGAAAATACTCCGCGAATATACGGCTGATGAGTTAGCAACTGGCGTAATGGAAACGGTGCGCTTTGATGCTCACGAACTGCTTATTATTCATCTTCCTCGCTATGTGCTGTGTTATGACGCCGCAGCCAGCCAGAACGCGCTACAATGGTGCATATTGAAAACTGGCCTGTTTGATGATGTCTATCGCGGCATTGATTTCATGTTCGAGGGTAATCAAATTACTGTCGGAGATAAGCGTGAGCCTATGACCGGACAGCTTAACTTCTCTGTATCTGACCAGTACGGGCAGCAGCAGGAACATTTGCTGTATACCCCTATGTTTAGGGCTGACAATGCGAGAGTGTTCGACTTTGAGTTAGAGGCGTCCACAGGTGTATCTCAGTACGCTGACAGGCTATTCCTCTCTGCAACGGCTGACGGCATCAATTATGGTCGAGAACAAATGATCGAACAGAACGCGCCATTTGTTTATGACAAGCGGGTGCTTTGGAGGCGTGTTGGTCGTATCCGTAAAAACATCGGATTTAAAGTGCGAGTAATCACCAGATCCCCTGTCACCCTCTCCGGCTGTCAAATCAGGTTGGAATAATTATGGCTGATAACAATCTCAAAAATCCTGTAGAAATTCAGGCGACACGCATTGATGCAACTCTGCTTCCCTCTAATTTTTCCCAGCCCTATTTTCTGTATATTGTTCAACAGGGAGCCGATTTAGGCAATGTGGCGAACAAAGCGAATCAGGCCGGAGACGGGGCTTATGATGCTCAGGCTAAAAATGATGAGCAGGATAAGACACTGGCAAACCATGAAGGCCGTTTGGAATCTGCAGAGTCTCAATTGGCAGATCATGAGAAACGCCTCGCCACAACGGAGGAAATGCTAGCTAATCATGAACAGCGGTTAACGACTGCCGAATTGACTATTGACAATCAAGGGCAGCGAATAACCACCGTTGAAAACGATGTAAAGGGTATCAAGAACGATGTAAACACCATCAAAGGTGATTACCTTTCTAAATCGGCTACTGCTGTCCAGTCTCTGGCGTCACCGCTGAATGTTACGACATCCTATTCAGTTGGTGATGTGAAGGTAATTGGTGCGCGTGTAACGGGGTTTATGCCTATGATGGGTAATGCTCACAAGGGCGTAATCAATGCTAACCAGTCATGGGTGGCAGAAGAAGCCTACACGTCATCAACCATCCAATCCCTGATGAATCAGGTCACTTTATTGGCGCAGCGCTGCAAGGCACAAGAAGATGCGCTGAGGGATCACGGACTTATTGACTAATGACAAAAATAGACATCGTGACAGGCTCACAGCTTATGCGGCTGTGGGGCGTTTCGTCGTGGCTGGAATATCCGGCTGATTATTATCTCTGGCAAAGTTGCGGAGTGTTTGTGGTGATTGAACGGGGTGATTATGTTGAGTTGCACATGGCAATGAGAAAACAGGATAGATACCGTTGTCGTGATGCTGTCACCGACATGCTTTCAGTGATCGGCAATCGAACCATTCACGCCCCTATTCTTTCAGCATCAAAGCCTGTCTGCAATCTGGCGAAAAAATTCGGTTTTTACCTGCAATCTGATGACGTGGTTGAACTCATAGACGGACGTAAAGAGCAATTATTTTTAATGATAAGAGGTGAATTATGGGTGGAATAGTGAGTGGTGTTGGCAATGCTATCGGTGGCGTTATTGGTGGCATCGGTGCTCATAAAGGCGCCAAGGAGCAGGCCCGTTCAAATGACAGGGCCATTGATGCTCAGATGCAGATGTTTGAGCAGCAGGGACAATGGTTGTCGCCATTTCGTGAAGCCGGTGAATCTGGGTTAGCAGGATTACAGGGACTGGCAGGTAAACCGATAGATCGTAATGCATTACTTAGTCAGTACTTCCAGAGTCCAGAGTATCAACAGTTGGCCGATCAGTCGCGTTATCAACAACTCGCCGCAGCAGAGGCGACCGGAGGGCTGGGATCTACGGCAACTGGAAATGCACTGGCCGCCATAGCGCCTCAATTGGGGCAAAACTATCTGAACATGAAAACCGCTGAACAACAGGATAGGTATAACCAACTGCTGGGCTTGGTTAATGTCGGGCTATCTGGCGCGGGTGCTCAATCTGCCGCTGCCGCTAACAACGCTAACGCATTATCATCGCTGTATAGCCAGCAGGGCGCAATCAATGCCGGCAGGAAAGCCCTTCCATGGCAAATCGTCGCAGGTGCACATAACAGCATCAATAACGGTGCTGCCAGTGATATGAACCAATTTGGCGGTATGGCGGCGAATATGTTTGGCGGCATGATGGGAGGGATGTTCTGATGGTTGAGCCAATTAATTATTATCAATCTCTCATGCCGGATTTGGCGGATCAGGCATTAAAAGAGACACAGAATCGGATTGGACAGGCTCAGTTAACAGGCCTTAACATGCAGAATCAGCTAATGCAGCAGCAGATGCAAGAACAGCAGACATTCAGGCAAGCGCTCCCCGGTGCAATCAATGATCCGCAAAAGTTGAGAGAACTGGCTGTTCAATACCCCTCACAGTTACAAAATATTCAGGCTCAGTTGGGATTCAGGAGTGCGCAAGATGTTGCCTCACTCGACGCAACAGTAAACCAATTGCAATTAGCGGTATCAACGGGTGATCCGCGTAATGTGGCCGCGACCATTGTGCAGAACGCCGATGTTATCCGGTCAAAAGGTGTTGAACCTCAGCAACTCATGCAAATGTATGCCAATAATCCGGAGCAGTTTAATGAGGTACTGTCTACGGTGAAATTCGGCATGCTGGGGGCGAAAGAGCAATTTGAGGTACGGGATAAGCAAGCAGGCCGAGAGATTGACCGGGGAAAACTGGCAGAGACTGCCCGCAGTAACAGAGCGTCTGAATCATTGCAGGCCAGAGGGCAGGATATCCAGATGCGCGGACAGGACATTTCGGCTGAAAATGCGCGTTTAGACAGGGAGATTAAAAAGGCGGAGTTTGCTCAAAAAGCGATAGATCGCCAGTTGGCGACAGAAACCAACCAAATCAAGCGGGATGATTTACTGTTGAAACAGCAGGAATTTCAGAAGAAAGCTGAACAGGCCAAAGCGGATAAATATGACAGTTATGTTGAGCAACTTGACACTGTTAACCAGACGATCAACACCGCTCAAAAGGTGTTAAACAGCCCCGGCTTTAATGGCTACTTTGGTATCAATGCAAACCCCTTTAGCAGCAGATATATTCCCGGAACGGATGCTGCTAACACAGAGTCATTGGTTGATACACTGAAATCACAGATATTTCTGGCAAACGTGCAGAAAATGCGGGGTCTAGGCGCACTCTCTAACGCAGAAGGCCAGAAGGTGCAGAGTGCAATAGGCAGCCTTAGCCATTCCATGTCGGAGAAAGCCGCCAAGGAGTCTATCAACGCTATCATTTCCATTATGGAGAAAGGCAAACAAAGGCTGGGTGCCAAATTTGGTCACGAAGCTGCCAGATACAGGAACGAACAAGCCTCATTGTCCGGTAATCAAAGTGAATTTTCTAGTTTATGGGGTGACTAATGGTTAAACCGTGGCGGGATGTTATGGCATCTCAAGAATACCAGTCGCTGAATCCCCAGCAGCAAGCGGCAGCGCAAGAGCAGTATTTTAATGACGTTGTCGCACCAAGCGCAGGAAATAATGTAGAAGCCGCTAAAAAACAGTTCTATTCTGCTTACCCACCATTCGGGATAAACAGGGAAGAGAATGAAAGACAGAACAAGATATTCGAGAAAGCCAACACGTTCGATAACTTTGTCATGGGTGCGGTAAAAGGCGCGGTTGATATCGCAAACGCTTTACCTTGGTCTGAAAAACCCACACAGGAAGAGCAGGCGAAGATCAATGCCATCAACAGTAAGATGAAAGCCAGGGATTCAACTGCGCAGGATATAGGGGAGTTTGTCGGTCAGGCTGCGCCGTTTGTTTCCGGAGGCGGGATAGTCAACCTGGCTGCTACGACGCAGGGGAGATTAGGGCTGGCCTCATTAACGGGAGCGGTAGAAGGCGGACTGGTCGCAAAGGGAACCGGCGGTGATCCTCTGACTGGCGCAGCTATCGGCGGCGCGATTGGCCCGGTTGCTGAGTATGCTTCGCCATACATCGGTAAATTAGTCAATCAGGTTGGCGAAAAAACCGGGTTAAATAAATTTTTCAGAGGCGCTGATGAGGCTTCTGGTGCTGGCAATCCACCCAGCCCATCACTCGAAGCCGAACAAGTGCTCACGCCTGAAGAAACTCTGCGCCAAATGGCATCGCAGAAAAATCCAGACCTGGCATCCTCGTTAAAAGGGCTTGATCCACAACCGGTACAGGAAGTCAGAGCAGCCGCAGAACGACTGGGTGTTGTTGATGATTTATTGCCTTCCACGCTATCGGGCAATCAGCAATATCAGGCGGTTGAGCAAGCGATAAAATCAAGACCCGGCTCTGCACTGAAAGTTCAGGAAGACAAGTCAATCAGTCGCCTTGCTGAAAGTGCGGGTAGGTTGATTGATGATGTTGCGAATGTACCTGATGCATTATCACTTAATCAACGGGTTATCGGGCAATTTGATAACCGTATGGCCGCGCTTGAGCGAAGAAGTGATGATCTTTATCGACGGATTGACAATGCCATGCCAGCAAGAACCAAGGTGAATGCTGAAAACACGGGGGCCATGCTGGAAAGAAAGGCCGATGAGTTAGGCGGATGGGAAAACCTTGATACTGTAGAAAAAAATGTGTTTAAAGCCATCAATCCCGGCGCGGAGGGTGTACTGACCTATGCGAACCTGAATAAACAAAGACGATTGGTCGGTCAGGCGCTGTTTAAAAATAGAGGTCCATATCGTGATGCTGACGAGGCTGCACTGAGTTACCTGTATCGGCAATTATCAGAAGATCAGCGCGTTGCTCTGGGTGGTGCTGAGGTCAGGCGCGAATTTGAAATCGCACAGCGGTTAGTGCAAATGCGTAAGAACATGGAAGGGCAAATGGTTCAGCTTAGAGGAAAAAATCTGACGGGTGATATAGCCAACGAGAGTGCTCTGGCTGTTGCGTCTCTCGCCAAAGGAAATGCCAAGCAATTTACTGAACTGATGGGGAATCTGCCCACAAGACAAATGCGGCAGGAGGTGGCAGGCTCGGCTATTCGGGACATGCTTTCATCAGGTAAGCGTGGCGCAGATTTTAATCCGGCCGGATTTGCGGACTGGTACCAGAATTTACGTACATCAGGAAACTTACGTACTTTAGCGCAATCTATGCCGCGTGAATTTATGTCTGGTCTGCATGATACCTATGTAGTGGCCAATGCGATTCGTAAGGCAAAATCATTCGAAATAACCACAGGTAGATTGAATGACTTCACTCAGCGATTCGATGCGGTGACAGCCCCTCATGAGCTCATGGCTAAGTACGCAGCAAGACTAGGCACCATGGCAGGCGCAAAGGGTGGGCCACTGGGTGCCGTTGCCGGTGGTGTTATTGGTGAGAAGCTGGCAGCGAGAGCGCGATTGGCCGGCGGTTCCGGTTCTTCAGAGGCGGCTGAACGGTTGATTTTAACGCCAGAATTTCAGCAGGCAACCAAGGGACTCACGTCACCAGTACCAAAGGATAAAGGAAAATACAGAAAGGCGTTTGATGAATCCAGACTGAGAGCCTCCAAAGAATGGCGTTCATTCTATGCTTCTCTGCCTGAGACCGACAAACGCACCCTTGCCCGTGTTGGGATTATTGGTTGGGTAAGTCAGAACCAAGAAAGATAGTTTAATTCATTAGTTATTTTATGCCGCTTAATTGCGGTTTTTTTACGTCCAAATTTCAACATCGCTACAGTATCTCTTGCTGGGATGCTGTACGCCTGGAGCAAATCAATGTCAGAAATAATACCGAATGTTGTTGTTAGTATGCCGAGTCAACTCTTCACAATGGCTCGTTCTTTCAAGGCATGCTCTAACGGTAAGATTTACATTGGCAAGATAAATACCGATCCGACCCTACCTGAGAATCAGATAGACGTTTATATCGAGCGTGAAGACGGTTCATATATACCCACCATGCAGCCTATTATTATCAATCAGGCGGGCTATCCTGTTTATGCGGGTCAGATCAGCAAATTTGTGACTGTCGAAGGTCACTCTATGGCCGTTTATGATGCGTATGGTTCACAGCAGTTTTACTTTCCGAATATTTTGAAATATGACCCTGATCAGGGAATAGTTAGATTTAAAAATGAATTATCAAGCACAGATTCAGATAATCCTGGCACCAATTTAATAGGAATTCCGGGGAATGGTAATTTAACATCTTATTTATCTAATGGAAGAGGTATTGACCCCAAAATGCCTCCATTTAACTACAAAGAAAGCGATCCCATTGAAAAAAGAACCGAATCAATTCATGCTGCATTTAAAGAAGCTGATAGAACTAAAAAATCCGTTGTTTTTAGTGGATTATATAAAATAGATAGATTGCAGCTATTCGATCACTCTGATTATTCAATTGAGGGTTTTGGCGGGATAATCGCTGAGGGAATTGGGGGTGATGGCATATTTTGCATAGAAATGAAGAATTGTATCAATGTGAACTGGAATGGAAATATATCATTAAATGGAAAGGCTGGATTTGCAGGTGGTGTCAAGGTATGGAGTGACAAACCTAGTGGGTCAGCACGACTTCAACTTAGGATTAATGTTATTGGGGCTGCAATAGCATGGCAGTTTGGTGATAAAGAGCACCCTGATAGGTACTTAAGCGAAATACGTGTTCATAGTTGCCAAACATATAATGTAAGGGAAGTAGTTAGAGTCATAGGAACGCAAACAATAATTGAATTCAATGGCTGCCAAATGGTAGCAAATTCAGGAACTATTGGAGATAACATTGTATGCGTAGGTACTTTATATGGAGGTAACTTAACAATTAATGGCGGGGAAGTGATGATGACATCAGATCCCAATGGGCAGTTATTTAGAAGCTTCCCAATTAATTCAGTTGATTTTGCTAAAAGTTATGGGTTAATCATAGTTAATGGTTCACCTATAGAGAGTGCTGGGTTATGGTTAAACGCTTATAACATAGATAATATTGATTCCCCAGCACCGGGAACTGGTGGGCTTATTTTTTCATCCTGCACTGGTTACACTCCTTTTTCTGGAGTTAATATCCAATTGAATGGAGAGTTTAATGGGAAAATAAGCATTGGGAATGATTGCTACTTTACTAGAATAGGTGAGAAAAATACCCAAATAGTTCATTGTAATCAAGATTGTCACCCAATTATCAGATTGAATGATGATGCATTTGATTCTAATTTCCCAAAAGGTTTCTCTGCTATAACTGGTGGAATATTATCATTTTCATTCCGGCAAATTACGCAGTTAACAAATTTAATGGGAGCTGTTTATCCAAAAAACACAACAAATAATATTGTATTCAAATCAATGGATGCCACTGGTGAAAATCCTTACTATGGAGTGAATTATGATCTATCAACTGGAGTATTTACTGTTCCTATTGGCGGATTAAAGTCAGTTAGAATTCATCTTGAAATAAACTTTAGCTCATCGATTACAGATGCTAGCGTTAGCGCAATAGTTAATTCGGTAACAAAAGGTATTTGTGCAATTTCATCGCGCAGACTTTCTGCTGATTTCGAACTTGGTAATCTATCTTATGGTGATACTATCTCATTAAGAATATTTAATCCAAATGATAGTACAGAAACGACATCTAGTAATCTTGATTTTATTTCGTTTAGCGCAGCAAACTGACAAAAAGCCCGCCTTGCGGCGGGCGTGTAATCAGAATTCTATGTTATTCTGAGATAGTATTTTCAGTGGATTAACCTGATATATCCCAATGTTTATGCTTTTCACTTCCTCAAACTGGATGTCAGCTGCGTCGCTGTATGTGTACCAATCATCACCAATTTTAACTGCCTCGTTAGCTGTGTCTTTATTAACAAACCCATCCTTATCCTTCAGTATCACATGCGAGAACATAGCTGATCCGCTTCTGAATACGCCATTTATATCGCCAGATATGCGGTAGATTATTTTCTGGCTGCCACCAAATGGCTCCTGGTAAAGATAAATTGATTTAAGTGTCACGCCTTCCGCCAGTTCTGCGTTTATGTCAGCATGTTTCATTCTTTCAAGTGATGAGTATGAGTAATCGAACTTAACAGGTAATTCGATGATTGCATCAACACCATAGTACATCGCCATTTTGGGTTGTTTATATGATGGGTATTCGTCTGTCGATTTAACAACCCTGGTGAAGTAGTAGTCAGGTATGACAACCTCTTTCTTGCCTTCTTTGACCTGCTCAAGAATCATCTTATGACGAATCTGTTCCTGTCCCCACGTGTTCATTACTGCGGTGGTGAATAATGTATATGACGGGACAAAATAAACCAGACAGAATACATAAATCATCAAGAGAATGAAGTAGATACCTTTTTTGTTATCCACCTGAAGAAATGCACTTAGGAGGAACGAAACAGAGATAAGCATCATAAATAGAGCGCCGCTATAAGCCCGGTTAGGCATGAACGGAGATGCCACAAAAGCAAGGTTACAGAGTATTGCAGCGACAAAGAAAACTGCAGCGCATACGAGGTGTGTTTTTGCTTTGCTGTTAAAAATTGAAACAGCAAGACTCAGAATGATTATCAGCAGGTAAACCTGCCAGAATCCCTGCATTGATTCTGGCATGCGGGTAAATAGTTGCAAGTCAACTTTGCCGACAAGAGACATTGCATGCCAGTCTGTGAAATATCGTGAACGCGCAGCTGCGCCAGGGCTTAAAAGAAGAACAAATGCGCCGGCAATAATACCAATCAGATAAGGATAAATAATTGAAAATTTCTTTGCGTAGAATGCGTATCCAATGGTGATCAAAATCACCACTATGCAAGTGTTCTCGTTGGAGCAACCAGCCAGAAAACCAGTGATAAGGGCAAATATTATGCTAGGTAGTTTCGGTTTGTCGGTAGCTTTTGCCATCATCAGCAGGCAGAAAGAAACAAAGAGTGAAGGCCAAAGGTAGTTTGCTGCCCCCACAAACCAGAATGAGGTTTGTCCTAACGTTGGGTTGGCTATCCAGTAGAAGATGAAGATTACCGATAACGTAACCCATGAACATTTTATTTTTTTTTCTGTTAACGCGGCAGGAAGGCATGAAATAAAGAACAACATCAAAACAAATGCCGCTGCTGTCATCCCTTCGTATACTGAGTGAGATAGGTAGGTCATCATGTATGAGCTGAGCATGTTGGTAACAATTCGCCCGCTCCATGCCATATAGTGCTGGTACTGACTTAATGGATCTGCTATCACAAATGAATAATAATAATAATCGTCTGAGAGCATAGGAACATGAAGTGAAGGTATAAGTACCATCACAAACATTATACCAAGTGTGATAAGGCTTAATGCCTTCCTGTTCATTTTCCACTCCTTTTTTTCAAAAGATATTTCGGCCTGTTTTTGACCTCGACATAAATCCTGCCAATATATTCACCAAGAACTCCGATGCCGATAAGTTGGATGCCACCGAGGAAAAGAATTGATACCAGCAGTGAAGGGTATCCGCGAACCGGATTACCAAATACGATGGTATCTATAATCATCCAGGCACCATAAATGAATGACATGCTAGCAACGAAAGCGCCGATGTAAGTCCATATTCTGACTGGAAACGTTGAGAAGCTTGTTATACCTTCAAAGGCCAGATTAAGTAGTTTCCATCCATTAAATTTGGTAGCCCCTGCCACTCGTTTAGCTCGAGTATATTCGACAAGGTCAGTTTTACCGCCAACCCAACTAAGTACACCTTTCATAAAAAGGTTCCGTTCTGGCATTTGTTTAATATTTTCTACAACATCGCGCGACATCAATCGGAAGTCGCCGACATTCTCCTCTATCTGAGGATTGCTTATTTTGTTGTGCAACTTATAGAACCATTCAGCGGTCTTGCGCTTCATTCTGCCATCTGTTGAGCGATCAGTGCGTTTTGCTAGAACCATATCTGCTCCAGCCTGCCATTTCGAAATGAGATGGGGAATAACTTCAATCGGATCCTGAAGGTCAACGTCGATAGGAATTATTGCTTCACCCGTAGCATGATCAAGTCCCGCAAATAGCGCTGGTTCTTTTCCAAAGTTTCTTGTAAATGACAGCGGAATGACAAGAGGATCAGAAATAGCGATAGCATTGATTATTGATTCTGTGGAGTCTTTACTTCCGTCATTAATGAAGACGATTTCCACCTCGTGCGCTTTTAACCCTTCATGTTCGCGAACTGCGTTATAAAATATTGGGATCGCTTCCTCTTCGTTGAAGACAGGAACGACCAGTGAAATCTTAATCATTCATTACCCTTAAATACGAAAAAGTTGGAGTAAATAAACCCCAACACTAAACTAATTGTGGAGAATACAATCAATGTCACTATGGGTTGTATATTCATAGCATCAGATAGATACCCCGTTAAGTAGCTTAATAGTCCCATAAATGAAACAAACGCGACATACCTTCGTCCAGTGGCTTTTTTCTGGAAGGTAATCTTAGCGTTTGCATAGAATGAGAATGTTACTGCTGCACAGAAACCTAGCAAGTTACTGGCTGCTTGAGTTACATCAAGATATATTAGAGCAGAAAATAATACCCAATGGATAAGAGTATTAATGATACCTATCGAAAGATATTTTTTAAACAAAGTTAACATAATCATCAAGCTATATGAAATTATTGCGGTGAAGCATATCACTTTAGTAATCACATATCATTCATTATAACTATTCAATATAAATTTGAATGAGTGACATTGCTTTGGTAACTGTTTTTAGTTCACCATTCCGTTCTTTATATTTCTTGCATTGATGCAATCAGTGAACTATTGCACCATGTTATTAAGTTTTCCCTATCAAATTAGGTGGGACATATTTAAACTGGAATGTGCATCCATGCATATGCTTTGCTACAAATGTTTTCGACTTGATCACTATCCAATGTTGTAGAGAAAAGAGATAACCGAATATTTTTTCTAATAAATCCCAATCAGGAACTATCGAAAAAAAGCAGCAAGAAAAAAGGCGTTTCAAACGCCTTTGGCCAACAACAAAATTAATCCTAATGTTAGCGCGCTTTTGTCATTTTTCGTCGGCTATTTTACCCCCATTTTACCCTCATTTTACCCCAAGTAAATTTGAGGCATAAAAAAACCAACCATAACAGGTTGGTTTTTCTAGGGAAATTTGGTCGGCATGATAGGATTTGAACCTACGACCCCCGACACCCCATGACGGTGCGCTACCAAGCTGCGCTACATGCCGATGACTTTTCTTATATTACCGTTTTTTATTTGCAAAGCAAGCCCCTAGTTTAGTGAGCGCTTGATTTTTAAACGATTAATTGGCTAAAAATCGTTTCACTTCCGTTAATATCTGTAATAACTGGGCAAGGTTTGGTTTAGCATCCTGAATTTCATCACCATCTAAATCATACAGATGATATTCTCCATCCTTGGAAAGATAGACAGTATTTTGAGCCATCGTAACAATTAATGAACCATTATCACCCGTAATAAGCCATGGATTTTCTCTTTGGGCGTTAAAGAGATCTTCACCCTGAGAATAATCTTCAGGAGAATTAGTAACATGTAATAAACGGCGCATTAAGGTTGTCATGATATCTTGATGGCTAGTCAGCTTATCGATAGTTTGTGCTGGAGTGCCAGGCCACTGAATTATCAGGGGAACATGGAGTTGTTCACGATTGAATTTGTCACCCGTAAACCATTTTGCTCTGTTACCTGCTGTTTCCTGATTCTGTTTAGCTGTAATCACAATGATTGTTTTATCTAAGACGCCTTTGGTTTTCAGGATTTCTAAAACATGACTGATTTCAGTATCCAGCGCTTTCTTATCAAATTTGCCGGATGAAGGAACAATGCCATTAAGATCCAGAAATGAGAACCATGGTGTGGAACCATTGCGTAAATTTAACCATTGGTTCCATTGCATCACTGTTAAATTATCGTTTTGTCTTTTAGCTTCTGGCAATGAATAATCGGTCAGTATGGCCTGGCGATAAAGTGGTGTCTGGAATCCATCTGAAGAAAAGAGGCCAAATTGATACCCTTGATGTGTCAGAGCATCAATAAGTGCTGAGGATTTTCTGGCGTTAAGAATACCGTCCAGATAGCCTGATGATATGCCATAGAATAAACCAAACAATGCCGTGTCATCTTGAATGCCTGCACTGAAATGTTGAGTGAACTGGATATTGTTCTTCGCGAAATGTTCCAGAGTTGGCATATCATGGGGGATGTCTTGATGATCCAGCCCATCCACGACAAGCAGAAGTAAGTTATAACCGCGCCCAGTATCCTGATAAGATAAATTATTCAGCGGATAATTGACACTTAAAGCTGTAGGATTGCCTTGCTGGTTAATGCGGCGTTGAAATTCTCGCTGATCCAATAGACCATGTTTTTCAAGGAATTTTCGGGCGGTCATTGGATAGGAAATTGGTAAGTTTGAGCGCTGCATGGTAATCGGACGGTAGAAATTGGCATCTGCCCAGATGTACATGAGATGTGAAGCGACAAAAGCAGTAATGAATACTGCTGCCAGTGGTTTACCAAATCGTTGACGGCTCAGACTACGTAATTTTTGCCAACTCCATGTGCCAAAAAGCATCTGTATTAGAAAAATCAAAGGAATACAGATGAACATCAGTTGCCATTCTCTTGCTAATTCACCTTGTTCTGGGTTGGTGACTAAATCCCAAACCAATGGAGTTAAATGCAGATGAAAGCGAACATAGATGGAGGAATCAAATATCAGTAGTGTTAAACCTGCCGTTGCCAACGTGGCCGAAAGAAACCTCATTAGCCGCTGAGACATAACGATAAATGTCAGCGGAAATAAAATAAGTAAATAGATGGCAAAGACAATGAAACTGAAATGGCCGAGCCAACTGACCAGCGCGTAGATGCGCCCAAACAGTGAACCCGGCCAGTCAGATGCAAATAGATAGCGACTGCCCAGCACAAGACTGAACATAATGTTGAACAGTGCGAACCAGTGTCCCCAACTGATCATCTGAGAAACTTTTTCGCGGTAATGCTGACAGCTAGTCACCATATTTTCTTTACGTCAACGTGTTAATAAAGATTAATGCGCTTTATCTTCGTTGATTGAAGACTGCAACGCGTGTGCAAACGAGTCTGCGATATGTCTGCGTTGTGCAGGAGCAATACTCGTATTGATTAAATTTGTTACCATATTACCCAAAACCATTAGGGTCAGGTCAGTTGGAGTATGGTCTTTCTCGAAAACATTTACTAATTCAGCCAATAAATGTTCAACTTTTTCATCGCTATAGCGAGATGACTGTGGCATAAATCAAAAATCCTGAATGTACAAAGCCCCATATCTTACCGTATAGAGGGGGGATTTTCTGCTTTTTTTATGACAAATTAACTCTCTGCTGTCGGCGTTGTTGCCAATATTGAATATGCTGCACCATTTTAATCTTTGATATGTAGGATGTTGACAATTAAATGGTGAGTATTTTTGTCTATTGGGTTTTTGGTTGCAGCAGAAAGATAACGATGTTTGAATACGCCGCTAACCGCACGGCCCTATATGGCCAAAGTTGCAAAAGGAGTATAAATAATGAGTCTGGAAATTACCCGGATCGCGCTACATCGGTTGATTAAACGTGATGAACAGACGTTGGAAGTGATTTTGCGTGATGCTTTGCTGGATACCAACCAGGTGGTTGAAGAGATGATGGCAGAGTTGCATCGTGTATATAGCGCGAAAAGTAAAGCTTACGGTTTGTTCAATGAAGAAAGTGAGCTGGCGGGATCACTGCGTCATCTACGCAAAGGAGATGATGATTTTCTCGGTTTTAGTCGGGCTGCAACTGTTCGCTTAAAAGATGAGTTAGCGAAATATCCGTTTGCAGAAGGGGGAACGGTATTGTTTTGTCAATATCGCTATCTTGCCGTGGAATATTTACTGATTGCTGTTCTTAATAGTTGTAACAGCACGTCCGTCAATGATGAACTCGATGTGAATACGACACAATATCTTGATATTCCTCATGCTGATATTATCGCAAGAATCGATCTAACTGAGTGGGAAACCCATCCTGAATCCAGTCGTTACCTGACGTTCTTAAAAGGGCGCGTAGGGCGCAAGGTTTCAGACTTTTTTATGGATTTCCTTGCCGCCAGTGAAGGCATGAATGCCAAAGTTCAAAATAAAGGTTTGTTGCAGGCTTTGGATGATTATTGTGCGTCGGCACAGTTGGATAAAAATGAACGCCAGGCCTATCGTCAGCAAGTTTATGGTTATTGTAATGAACAGTTACAGGCGGGTGAGGAAATTAAGTTACAAGCGCTATCCCAAGAGTTACCCGCGTTGGGTGAGCAAAACTTTCAGCAATTTTCGCAGGAAAAAGGCTATGAATTGGAAGAAAGCTTTCCTGCTGATCGTGGAACGTTGCGCCAATTAACAAAATTTGCAGGTAGTGGTGGAGGATTAACCATTAACTTTGATGCCATGTTGATGGGAGAACGAATTTTTTGGGATCCAGTAACAGATACGTTGACGATCAAGGGAACGCCACCGAATTTGCGCGATCAATTGCAACGTCATGGTGGTGGCAATCGCTAGTTGGCTACTTGAAAAAACAAGCTGTAAAAATAAATAACGCCGCAATTGCGGCGTTATTTACTCGGCGTCCCGATAAAAGCTCGACTGTGGCTAATTAAGCACGCAGGAAATCAATGTGCGTCAGTTTAGGTTTAAACGGATGACGCTGTACTGCCTGCACTTTAACTTTAGTTTCTTTACCATCAACAACTAGTGTCAGAACTTCGTAAAATTCTGGCTTACTTTCGTGGTTGATAACTGCATCGTGATCCAGTTCGATAGAAACTGGTTCTTGGTTACCACCGTAGATGATTGCTGGAAACTTGTTAGCTCTACGCAGGCGGCGGCTCGCACCTTTGCCCTGCTCTTTACGTACTTCTGCATTAATAGTTAACATTATTTTTTCTCTGTAAAAGAAGAAAATAAATCCTGCTACAGGCGACCCAGCAGCAGGTTCGATACTTGGCTTAACATGGGTTATTACGTTAAGCGGGCGGCATTCTAGCGAAAAACCGATATGACAGCAAATATAAATATACTTTCCGCTTGGTTAATGGATAGTCTATTTGACATATTTAGTACAAATCTTCAGCCCGTCTAAATCGCCCTTGATAGTCAAAAACTTTTTCTCTGATTTGCCAAAATTGCCCTTTTTTACGCGCGACAACAAAATCAGGATGACGCAATAAAAGAAATTGATTGGCAACATCTTCTGCTGTTTTCCAGCGAAAAACGGTTCCTGGTGCACGCTGATGTTGGCGAAGAAATTGCAGTTCAAATACTTTCTTTTGGGCCGGAGTAGATAAACGGAACAATTCGGATACGTCTGCTCCATCTTCGTCATAATAGGTGATTTTGAGCCATTCTCCTTTATTGTCGTGACCCGGTGTTAGTTGCATGCCACCACAACGTAGCACCAATGCATCTTTTAGTTTTAAGGCTGCTTTCAGCATATCATCGGGATCGACGAGTACTTCTTCACAACGATGGCAGCGTCGGGCCGCGATATCATTTTCTGCACCACAATGGGGGCATGATTTAAAACGGAAACGAAAATCACATTGTTGACGTTTCCCATTTTCATCTTCTTCCCAACCTTGGCAGCGTCGCCCAAAATGCTCAACGATTTCTCCATCTGTCGTGCATATCCCCCAGAAAGTATTGGCAAATTGGCAGATAGGGCAAAATACCTGGACAGGCTGGCTTTGTGAGTTGGGTTTACTATTACCGATTTCAGGTGTGTAAAGATCGTGGGGATTGCCAGCATAGTCCAAAATCAGGCAATCTTTTTTGTCAGGAAATAAACGTAAGCCGCGCCCGATGATTTGCTGATAAAGGCTGACCGATTCTGTAGGACGCAATATGGCGATTAAATCAACATGGGGCGCATCGAATCCTGTTGTGAGTACGGCAACATTGACCATATAGCGGAGTTGCTGTTCTTTGAATGCCGTAATTAAACTATCTCGTTCAGATGGCGGGGTATCTGCACTGACTAGCGCGGCTTGTCCTGTAGGCAACAATTGGAAGATTTCTTTGGCATGTTCGACTGTCGCGGCGAAAATCATCACCCCTTTCCGAGTTTGTGCATATTCAACGATCTGTCTCATGATATGAGGAGTGACACGCTTTTGGCGTTTTATCTCCCGATTCAATTCTGTTTCATTGAATATTCCTTGTTGGCTGGTTCGCACCTGACTAAAATCATATTGCATTACAGGCATGTCCAGTCTTTCTGGAGAAACCAGAAAATGATGCTTAATCATATAACGTAATGGAAGATCATAAATACAATCGCGAAAAAAACTGCGTTCGTCACCACGGATCATGCCATGATAATGATATTGATATATCCAGCCAGCACTGAGGCGATAAGGTGTTGCGGTTAAACCCAATATGCGGATTTGAGGGTTGTTTTTTCGAAGTTGCTGGATGATCTGTTGGTATTGGCTGTTTTCGTCATCGCTGATGCGGTGGCATTCATCGATGATTAGCAGAGAAAAATGGTGGTCAAAGTGATCCAGGTTGCGGGCAATGGACTGAATACTGCCAAAAACTACTTTTCCTGCACTTTGTTTTTGATTTAATCCTGCGGAAAAAATGTCTGCATCCAATCCATAAGCACAATATTTGCTGTGGTTCTGCGCAACAAGTTCTTTGACATGTGCCAGTACCAAAACACGGCCATGAGCCAGTTTTGCCAGTTCAGCGATGACAAGGCTTTTACCTGCCCCTGTTGGCAAAACAATAACGGCGGGATCTCTGTGCTGGCGAAAATAGCGAATGGTTGCGTCTACCGCTTCTTGTTGATAAGGACGTAAAGTAAAAGCCATTTTTATGTTACTGTCACAAATATCAGGTAAAAGATCATTACGGTAGAGAATAACATTTTTCATTGAAGCCTGCCGTCGAGAAATAATTCGTTATTATTTTCTAGGATCAAGTGGGCTATAACGGGTAACTTATTGTTGCTATAGTTACTGGTGTGATGATTTTTCTATGAATTATCTGTTTAATCTTGTATTCCAATAGTGGCCTTGAAGCTGTTCATAATATCAAGGACATGTTCATATGTGTTTATTTTTGTCAGGTACATCTATTCATGCGATTGGATAAGTTTTTATCACAACAATTAGGTATCAGCCGCAACGATGTGGGGCGCGAGTTGCGGGCAGGGCTAGTCACTGTCGATGATGAGATCATCAAAACAGGGGCCTATAAATTGAAGTCCGATCAGCAAGTTGCCTATGATGGCACGATATTGCAACAATTCAGTGGCTCACGTTATTTCATGTTGAATAAACCCCAGGGATATGTCTGTTCAACCGATGATCCATCAAACCCGACAATTTTGTATTTTATCGATGAGCCTGTGGCTCATAAATTACACTCAGCAGGGCGTTTGGATATCGACACTACAGGGTTGGTTTTGTTGACTGATGATGGTCAATGGTCACACCGTATTACATCCCCCAAACATCACTGCGAAAAAACTTATCTTGTGAGATTGGAATACCCAGTCTCTGAGGATACAGGGCAAAAATTTCTGGCAGGGGTGCAGTTAAATGGGGAAAAAACACTGACAAAACCCGCACAAATGGAAATTATCGAGCCTCAACTTGTTCGTTTGACTATTAGCGAAGGACGTTATCACCAAGTAAAACGGATGTTTGCCGCAGTGGAGAATCATGTTGTTGCGCTTCATCGGGAGCGAATTGGCGAAATTTATCTCGATCCTGCATTGGGAGCAGGAGAATATCGGGCGCTGACTGATAATGAGATCAACAGTATACAAATGCCAACCCCTTAATTTTTACCCTTCAATTGATTCAGGAGTAACTGCGTGCAACAACAGCGTTCGTCCTATTTGGGATTAGTATTGATCCTTGGTTTGCTTTCTATGTTAATGCCATTGGCAATTGATATGTATTTGCCGAGTATGCCAACTATCGCTGAGAGTTTTGGGGTCAGTGATGGTTTGGTACAAATGACGCTGAGTAGCTATATTTTGGGCTTTGCTATTGGTCAAATGATTTATGGGCCAATGTCGGATAGCTTAGGGCGCAAGCCAGTCATTTTGGGCGGTGTCATTGTTTTTGCTATCTCTTCTTCTGCATGTGCTTTAGCACAAGATATTGATACCTTTATTTCCATGCGTTTCTTACATGGCTTTTCTGCTGCGGCGGCTGGTGTTGTCATCAATGCTCTGATGCGTGATAGGTTCACAAAAGAGGAATTTTCCCGCAGTATGTCTTTTGTGACATTGGTGATGATCATCGCACCTTTATTGGCTCCCATGTTGGGTGGGATGTTGATGGTATGGTTTAATTGGCATGCTATTTTCTGGTCGATTGCTCTGGTTGCCGTCATTACTGTTGCTCTGGTGGCTGTCTTCATAGAAGAGACATTACCTAAAGAGAAAAGGCAAAAATTTAACTTAAAAACTACTGTAAGACAGTTCGTTATGCTGTTTCGGCAACGCCAGGTATTATGCTACATCTTAGCTAGTGGTTTCTCCTTTGCTGGCATGTTCTCTTTTCTCAGTGTTGGTGCGTTTGTGTACATCAAACTGAACGGTGTACCTGCGCAGCATTTTGGTTACTATTTTGGGTTGAATATTATTTTTCTGTTCATCATGGCAACTATCAATAGCCAGTGTGTACGCAAATATGGTCCGTTAAAAATGTTGCATATTGGGCTGTTTGTTCAATTTGTTGTGGGATTATGGTTACTGTTTAGTACCCTGTTTGATCTGGGATTTATTTCTCTGGTTATGGGGGTTGCCATTTATATCAGTGGAATTTCCATGATTACGTCTAACACTATGGCTGTTGTGTTGGATGATTATCCCCACATGGCTGGAACCGTTTCTTCACTGGCAGGCACTATCCGTTTTAGTATTGCTGCATCGGTGGGCGCTATTTTGTCTCTATTGCCTGAGAAGAATGCCTGGCCGATGGTCGGCTCAATGGCATTATGCGTGACATTAGCAATGATGCTTATTATCTATGCACGCAGTAAGTCGTATAAATAATCAGTATCATAACTAGTCATGTCCTGAGAGTAATTAAGTTCAGGCATAAAATATTTTTAGAGGCCATCTGCCAATAGGGGATGGCCTTTTGATTATCGGATGTTCTTTTTTCTGATAGCGAATAAAAAAATATTTATTTAAGTTTTTTTCCTAAAGTGCTCTGAGCCTTGGGAAAGTTATTAATTAAACTGATAAACAGGAAATATCGAGTAATTATCAAAAAATGTAGGAAATTTTTAATACTATCATATCCAGTTAGCGCTGGAATGTTGCTTTTTTGTTAATTTATCATAATGGCCTTATGACTATGGAAGGTTATAGGGTTGTTATTATTTAACCTATTGTAAATAAAAAGATTGTGGTTTTATTGGCACTTGGTAACGTTTGAAAGAAACAAATATGTAAATAAATCTTGAATTAAAGGTTGCTGTTTTGCATAAAAATAAGTTGAATTTTTTACCTAAACAGTATAAATATATATAAAATGCGAGCTGGGTCGCACTTTTTTTGAAGCAGGAAGTGAAGTAAGTGCGGTAACACGATTTTTATTTTAACCTTTTATTTACTTTTGTGTTGGGTGGTTATTCGGTTTTGACGAATCGATAATCTACAGCTGGTGGTTAGATGTATTAATGTTGTTTCTGATAGGAATGATGCGTGAATAATATCCAACTTTCGGTAGTACACAGACTGCCGCAAAGTTATCGGTGGTCAACTGGTTTCGTTGGTACAAAAGTTGAAATTTTACCAGCAGAAGAAACAGATTTAGGAAATAGCCTAATGGGGCTGAAATTATTAAGCCATGAAGGCGAAGAAGCACGGGAAATTTTGCATGTTATAAATCAGTCTATTGCTGATATGCAGATACCGAGTGCCGTGATTGAATGGGAAGGAGAACCCTGTTTGTTTTTTGCTAAGGAAGATGAGAGTGCAGTGATATGTCGTTTAAAGACGTTAGGCGCTGCAATTGCAGAAAATATAACTGCGCTGTATCCACTATGATTTTATCCATTGATAAAAAACGCTTCTTAAATAGAAGCGTTTTTTAATGTCTGCAAGGGAAAACTCAGTAATAAAACACGTTAGATGTCGGTCAAATCGAGGCTTCTATGTTATCTGATAACACGCGCCTTGCACCATAGTAGCGTTTACTCCAGTAAATATCGGTCAATTTGGAAACGATAACCCCATTACTGGTTGAAGCATGGACAAACTGATTATTGCCGATGTAGATACCGACATGACGCCTGTGAATCCCTGTCTTAAACAGTACCAGGTCACCAGCCCGCAATTTAGAGCGACTAACGGTTTGTCCTATATTTTGTTGTTCAAATGTGGAACGTGGTAACTCCATACCAAATTGATCATGAAAAGTACGTTGCACAAAAGCAGAACAATCGATACCGCGTTTAGTATTTCCACCAAGCCGATAGGCTACGCCTTTCCAGTCAGCGTATTGATTGAGTATTTTAGATTTAATATCTAACTTGTTGACCAGGGTTTCAAATTCATCCTGAGATGCTTGCAGTAAATAATGCTTTCCAGTGTTTACTGCATGCGTCTCAGTTTGTTTATTGCGTAGGTTAGAATCTGGCGAACTACATGCGGTCAGTGCGACTGCCGCTATAATTGCGGGGATCAGCCGTAAGATGTATCTCAGTGTTGGTTTAGATTTAACCATTTATTGATTTTTCCTTGCAGTCCTTGACGTGACTTAGCACCACCATGAAAACACTAAATGTTGTAAAGCCTAGTCAGAATAGGGTGGATTAACAAATTTTCTGTCCATAAAGTGTGCGAAACAACACATTTTATTATTATCTTTACAAAACATATTATTTTAATAAACAGACCGCAGGAAAGATTACTGAAATCATTAGTAAAAAGCGAGAGACAAAAAGAGTTCTTTACAAAAAATTAGATTAAGAACTAATAGGTTAGAATGGTTTGTTGCCATTTTATACTATTTTGGTAAATATGAGATGATATTGAGGAGATAACAGGTATCTCCTCAATATTATGAGCTTAATTATCGCGTCTGATATGCGGTAATTTCTTGTCCAGCCATGCAGCCATAATATCACTTAATGGGGTTAGTAATATCCAGCTCATACCGATCAATGTTAAAGATAAAGAGCCGACTGCAATATCTGTAAACCAGTGAGCACCTGCCATAATACGGGGAAGAGCAAAAGCGACCATAATCAGTAGAGCAATACAGAATGCACTGCGGGAGATATAACGCAGAATGAAGCTGCTGAAAATTAAGAGCATTAAACCGTGATCACCAGGGAAACTGTCTTTGGAGGAATCTTTTGTATGCCAACTGGTTATCTCGTTTATGCGATTAACATTTTCAAATGTCAGCGTTGGACTTGGGCGGCTGACGGGGATTTGATGGCCTATTTGATTAATGATAACGGCAGAGATAAGCATTACGAAACCAATCATGAAAAGTCGGCGCTTACCGGCGTGATCCTGTTTGCGAAATGCGCTGTAATAAAGTAAGCCCATGCATAAAAGTGATATGACATCGAATGCCCTAACATTCGCGATAGCTACAAATAGGGAAAATTTTGAATCTGGTAATAATTTTTCATTAAAAAAATAAAAAATAGCGGAATCAAGATGGAACCAAAAGCCGTGATTCTCAGGCAAGTACCATGAGAGGAACAGGGCAATACCAAGAATATTAAGGATAAATATAGCGAGTGGGTGACTGCGAGTCATGAGATACCTATTTAACACGTAAAGTGGAGTTTGGTAGACAAATTAACTTGGGAAGGGACTATAACAAAATTTATGAGAAAGCGTAATCACCATTAGATACCG
Source organism: Xenorhabdus taiwanensis (assembly GCF_036512875.1). Classification (GTDB taxonomy): domain Bacteria; phylum Pseudomonadota; class Gammaproteobacteria; order Enterobacterales; family Enterobacteriaceae; genus Xenorhabdus; species Xenorhabdus taiwanensis. The sequence continues at coordinate 2,965,671 of NZ_AP028978.1, forward strand.
TGGTTAAGGTGTAGTTATATCAGTATATTTGTATAGTTCACCGCTAAACTTTATTGTTGTCAAATATGCAAATAGTTTTATGATATCGGAAAAATAGCTAAAACCCCACAGCAGTACCGGTAATATATATTTGATGCAATGTCAACGCCTGACTATTATTAAATAACTATCAATTGATTTTATCATATTCTAACTTATTAGAATATTATATCGAATTGTGGTTCGAGTTAATAAAAAGTATAAAGAAAAAGTTTCATTTGACGTTATATCGTTATATGGCAGAGCGTTACACCATTATCTGGTTTTCAAATTAGCGCGGGCTAAAGTTGAAAAAAAGATAATAACACTTGTAGTGGAGGTTGAATGCTTATGTTGCGAAAAATGACGACTTTTTTGTTCATGTCTTTATCTTATTATCCTGTAATGGCGAATTATTCATCACCCTCCAGTTCTGGAACTATTTACTTCCATGGTGCTATCGTTGAGTCTCCATGCCAACTTAGTTGGGATAAAGAGCATACTGAAATGGTCTGCTGGTATAATGGTAAACAGTTAATTAAAGAAAAAAGCATAAAATATCAAAAGGATAGTAAGTCGCCATTATCTATTGGAAAAAATATTGGAACAGAAGAAATAAAATGGATCGGAAAAAATAAGGAATTGGGTATTGTTACTATAACTTATCATTAAATGTTACGTAAAAGTATAATAATTATTTATTTAATCTAAATATTATAAAATAAAATCAATAAACTTATCTGTGATTTAGTTCAAATAATGATTGCTAATAACAGTTTTGTTAATTAATCAATAAGAATGGTATGTCTATTTTTTAATTAAAAAATTACTTTTGATATTTATCAATAAAAGTTCTTAATGTCGTATTTTTCTTACGTGAAATAGTTATTATGGAGATGAAGGAATAAAGGGTAGCTGAGTTTTAGTTAATGGAAAAACGAAAGTGAGGTAACCATGAAAAATTATCTTAAGCTGTTAATGAGTTGTTTATTGGTTTCATGGCTTTCTTATGGATATGCCGAATCTAAAGGCGGAATTATTCGGTTTTCAGGTGCGATTGTTGATCCAGGATGTCAGGTTGTTATATCAAACACTCAAGCCAATATCTCTTGCTATCGATTAGGTAAAAATCTCACTGTTAAACACATCATTTCAACTCACAAAACGAAAGGCGATGTTATGCTTCCTGGTAACATAGGTGTTTCCAGAGTGAAGTGGACTGATAATCAGAAACGTGTGGCAATTGTTAATGTGGATTACTTCTAACTTCAAAGATGATGAGTTGCTCTTTGCATCGAGTGTTATTCCCGTCAAAAGAGCAACTCATATTAAGGATAAAGAATTAGTCACAACGTCCCATATAGCGACGCTCTGCAATATGAATGCGGATTTTTTCACCAGAACTCAAGTATTCAGGAACTTGAATAGTCAATCCTGTACTCATTTTAGCCGGTTTAGTGCGAGCACTGGCTGATGCACCCTTAATACCTGGTGATGTTTCTTCAATGACCATATCAACAGTCTGAGGCAATTCAAGCGCTAACAATTGCCCATCCATTGTCAGGACCTGCATTCCTGGTAAACCTTCTTCGGGAATAAATAGCAGTTCTTCTTCGATTTGCTCTTTTTTGAAGTGATAAGGGGTGAAATCTTCGTCATCCATAAAGATATATTCATCACCATCAATATAGGAAAAACTGACGCTACGGCGGGTCAATGTGATGGTTTCAAGAATGTCATCACCTTTGAAACGTTCTTCCACTTTCTGACCAGTACGAATATCAGTAAAACGCATCTTATATAGCGTGCTGGCGCCGCGTGCGCTGGGTGATTGAATATCGATGTCTTTAACTAATAACAGCTTTCCATTATAGCTGATTGCAGCGCCGCGCTTAATTTCATTGGCTTTAGCCATAGATACCTTCCGTAGAAACAAGAAAATAGTGGAATGAATATTTAAGTGGCGACAAAATTACTCGCAGTTGGCCTATTAGGCAAGAGATGAATGAATGCCCCAGTAAAAATACTGAGGCGGAAGGAAAGCATTAACGATAAACTGGCAACAAATCAAACAAAGAGAGAATGTGTGCTAGCATATTTATCAAACCGAATAGGATAACAAAGACAATCAAAAAATTACCGCCTGGAGCCCGATAGCTGGATGCTGGAAAGCGTTTACGGCTTGCTCGGGCCATTAAAGCCGGAACAATAACTGCCCAAATGGTTGCTGCCAGACCAGCAAAACCGATTGCATAGAGGAAACCGTTTGGAAAAATCAGTGACAATGCAGTCGGGGGAACGAATGTAATCAGTGCTGTTTTAAAACGACCATTGTGGGTATCGTCAGATTTAAAGCAGTCTGCCAGATAATCAAACAATCCTAATGATACACCCAAGAATGAACTCGCTAACGCCATATATGAGAAGGCATTTAAGAATTGAGTTATTGTCGTATTATCAGAAGTATTATCCATCTGCTGCAATAAGTTACCAATATTACCGCCATCAGCAATGATTTGCTTAAAGGCTTCACGTGAAATATTTCCCTGAATGACGTACTGCCATAATATGTAAATCGCTAACGTTATTAATGTCCCGTATAGCAAGCTGTGTGTGACGGCTTTACTGTCTTTATGGTAATACTTCACCAGACCCGGAACGTTGCCGTGATAGCCAAATGAGGCTAGCAAATAAGGCAACGAGATTAAAGCATAGGGTAAATAGTCTGAATTGGTATTGGCTTGATCAAATAAGATAGCTGGCTTAACCTCGGTGAACATACCGCCGACAGACATAATAAAGGTAAGCACCATGCCACCTATCAAGATAGTGCTTAAGCGATCTACAGCCTTAGTTGATATCCAGACAATAAAGGCAACGATAAAGGCAAAACATAATCCAGATATTGATTGAGGTAGCGGAATAATGCTTTCGATATTGTGAGAAAGTATTGAACCACCTGCTGAAATATAAGCGTAGGTTAATATATACAGAACGAAGGCAATGGATAAGTCATTGAGAGAACACCAGCCTTTGCCTAGTAAGTCCTTGGTAACAGTATGAAAACTGGAACCAGCGGGGTAATTCATATTGGCTTCCAGAATCATCAGGCCAGAGAAGTACATACATGTACAGGTATACAACAGCAAAATGATTGATCCTGTAAACCAGACACCTGATGTGACAATCGGAATGGAAAACATACCTGCGCCGACAGCAGTACCGGCAATGATCATAGCGCCACCAAATATAGAGGGGCGTTTCAAATTTTGCGTTACCTCAATGGTCATATAGACTCCCTGATGAATGGTGTTACCTTGTACTAGCGCAACGATACATAAATAAATTATATGTGTAAACAAATAATTAAGAAAAATAATTAAATTTCTTTTGTCGCATTTTGCATATAAGGGTAGGGCAGGTTATCTGAGAAAACCCGCCTGAAGGGAGCTTGGTATTAATTTGCGAAATAGAACTGCGCTTTTTGCCATAATTTGATGGCATTACGGCTAGCCTCAAAATGAGGTTCGGGGAGATAGTTAGGATCACACCACATTAATTGTTCACACTTTTCGGGTTCCATTAATTGCGGTTCACCTCCGGTATATTGTGCCAGCAAACAGACTGAAACAGTGTGTTTTCCTTCCTCGCGATAGGTTTCGAGATTATTGCAAATACCATAAACTTTGGGGTCTTGGATTGTTAGGCCAATTTCTTCTTTGATTTCACGAATCGCGCACTCTTCAAAGGATTCGCCGGGATCAACATGACCACCGAAGATTGACCAGTATGGCGCATGCTGGCTGGTACGTTTTCCCAGTAGAATTTCGCCCTTATCATTGATGATGATGACACCCACTCCGACAACGACTGACACAGATATATTCCTCCGGCTAGTATTACTTACTTTGATTCAGATTGATTTTAGTCATCTAATCAGAAATTATTCCGTTGCATATTCTTACTTTTAGATTGCGTTAACACAATGATCGATCAGACTATAATTTTAACTGAAACGATTCAATTTTGATGTTATAAATAACAGATAAAACTTAATGTTATTTATGACTGTTTATTCAGGAGATACCGGGCAAGATGAGCCGCCGAGTTGCCACAATTACCTTAAACCCAGCTTATGATTTAGTTGGCTTATGCCCAGATATTGTTAAGGGAAATGTTAACCGTGTACAGACGGCAGGGCTTCACGCTGCTGGTAAAGGAAACAATGTTGCGAAGGTACTGCGTGATTTAGGCATTGATGTTACTGTCAGTGGTTTTCTGGGACGAGAGAATCAGGAAGGGTTTCAGCAGTTTTTTAACGAAAACAGGATGGTAAATCGTTTTCATCTCGTCTCTGGACGAACGCGTATTAATGTCAAGCTGACGGAAAAACAGGGTGAAGTGACAGATTTCAATTTTTCGGGTTTCCATGTGACAGAAGAAGAATGGAATCGGTTTGTCAGTGATTCTCTGACATGGCTGGGACAGTTCGATATGGTTGTTGTCAGTGGTAGTTTGCCCGAAGGGATCAAAGCAGAATCATTTGCGGATTGGATGATGCAATTACGACAGTCTTGTCCCTGTGTTATTTTCGACAGTAGCCGTGAAGCTCTCGTTGCAGGCTTAAAAGCATTACCCTGGCTGGTAAAACCCAATCGCCATGAATTGGAAATTTGGGCGGGTAAGCCATTGCCGGATTTGGATAGCGTTATTGATGCAGCTCATGAATTGCGTAATAGAGGGATCGCCCACGTTGTTATTTCACTGGGAGAGCAGGGAGCATTATGGGTCAATGCCTCTGGTTCATGGCTGGCAAAACCACCACATTGTGAAGTGGTCAGCACAGTTGGGGCAGGGGACTCTATGGTCGGAGGACTGGTCTATGGTTTGCTGATGAGAGAATCCAGTGAACACACATTGCGTCTGGCGACCGCAGTGTCTGCACTCACGGTTAGCCAGCCGAATGTCGGAATTAAAAGCCGCACTGAACTTGCATCAATGATGGCAAAGATCGAGTTAATTTCAGTCAGGTAATTAACTTTGCTGGGATTTTAGCCAGGCAATTTCTTCAGCCCAAATATCTGGATTGATCGTTTCAAGAACCAGCGGAATACCATTGAAACGGTCATCTTTCATGATATAGCTGAACGGTGTTTTACCAATATTGCCTTCACCAAGGCTGTGATGTCGGTCAACACGGCTGGAAAATTCACTTTTGGCATCGTTTAGATGCATGGCTTTAAGATATTTGAATCCAACGATTTCATCGAATGCCCTGAAAGTCGCATCGCAATCTTTTCTGGTGCGCAAATCGTAACCAGCCGCAAAAGCGTGGCAGGTGTCAATACAGACTCCAACTCGGGTTTTGTCCTCGACACCATCAATAATTGCCGCCAGTTGTTCGAATTTAAAACCAAGATTGGTGCCTTGTCCGGCGGTATTTTCGATAACAGCAGTGACGCCTTGTGTTTTATTCAACGTAATATTAATAGATTCCGCAATACGAGCGAGGCACTTATCGATGTCAATTTTGTTGAGATGGCTGCCCGGATGGAAATTCAGTAGGTCAATGCCTAACTGTTCACAGCGTTGCATTTCATCAAGGAACGCAGCTCGGGATTTTTCCAGACCGTCTATTTCAGGATGACCAAGGTTAATTAGGTAGCTGTCATGGGGAAGAATTTGTCGGCTACCATAACCGTAACGTTCACAGTTTGCTTTGAATTTATCAATGACATCTGTCGATAATGGCGGGGCATACCATTGACGCTGGTTTTTTGTGAACAAGGCAAATGCCGTTGCATTTAATTCATGAGCACGGATCACTGCCTGATCAACACCGCCCGAAGCGCTCACATGGGCTCCAACAAATTTCATCTTATTTTCTCCTGTGTTTTCGTCATTATGGCATTGTTCATCTGATTGATAAAATTTTGGCAGCAAAAGTCAATTTAATATTCCTTCGTTTTAAATTAGCCCAATAAATGATGGATACCCTGATTGACGATTAATCCTCCCACGACTAGCCAGATAAACAAAATAAGCGCCAACAAGATAGGCTTAACTCCAGCCTGACGAATAGCACTGATACGGGTGGTTAACCCTAAAGCAACCATGGCCATTGCCAGCATGATGGTATCGGCAGAAACAATATGGTTAACAAGGGATGCAGGTAATAGATGAAAAGAGTTGAAACCCGCAACGGCAATAAAGAACACAGCAAACCATGGAATGGTGATTGGGGATTTTTGGGGATGGATATTACAATTTTTACCTTCCATGCGGCTGAGGTAGCCGGAAAGCAGTAATAGAAAAGGTGCCAATAGCATAACGCGGATCATTTTACTGATAACCGCTGCATTTTCGGCATCGTTGCCTAACGCATGCCCAATAGCAACAACCTGAGCTACTTCATGAACAGTTGAACCCGAAAAAATACCAAATGTTTCCTGAGTAAAATTAAACCACTGGTAGTGGGTATTGAGTTGATAAATCCACGGATAAATAAAGATTGCCAGTGTACCAAAAATAACGACTGTAGAGACGGCGACGGCAACTTTGCTGGCAGAGGCTTTGACAATGGGTTCTGTTGCCATAACCGCGGCGGCTCCACAAATACTACTTCCCGCACCAATCAGGATCACGGTTTGTCTGTCCAGTCGAAAAAAAGTACGCCCAATCCATAATGCCATAAGAAATGTTGATGAAAGCATGATGATATCGATCAATACTCCAGTTGCGCCAACATCTGTGATTTGTTGGAAAGTCAGGCGAAATCCATAAAGAATAATGCCTGCTCGCAATAGGTAATGTTTGCAAAAATGGATACCGCTATCACAGGTGGATTTTAAGAGAGGATACAGAGTATTGCCGATAATGATCCCCAATAAGATGGCAAGTGTCAGGACACCCAATCCCATATTTATAAGCCAAGGAATAGTCCCGATATAGATGACGATTGCCGTCAGGACTGCGACTAACAGGATACCGGGAATTAATTTTAAGGCAGTATTCTGGTGAGCTTTGGTAAATTCCTCTGCTTGATTTTCAGACATAGTGGCGGCTCTATTAACTTATGCATTTTAGGAATAAGCATATAGAAGTTTTTTAAATCAATAAAATTCATAATATTTATATATAAAAACACTAAAATAGATTAATTAAGGATGACTTTTGTTAAGTTGCGTAATACTGTCTAAAATCAAGACTATCTTTCCCTTTTATTTCACTTCCCGTGAGGCCATATGCGTATCACTCTGAGACAACTGGAGATTTTTGCAGAAGTTCTGAAAAGTGGTTCAACGACACAGGCTTCTCAGCAATTGGCGTTATCACAATCTGCGGTGAGTGCTTCACTAACAGATCTTGAAGGACAGTTGGGAGTACAACTGTTTGATAGAGTCGGAAAACGTCTGGTTACCAATGAACATGGGCGTTTGCTCTATCCTAAGGCATTGGCATTACTTGAACAGGCTGGTGAAGTGGAACAGCTTTTCAAACTTGAATTGGGTGCATTGCGGTTAGCGGCCAGCAGTACGATTGGCAATTATATGTTGCCTGAAATGCTGGCGAGGTACCGTCAGGATTATCCTGCGACACCATTGGAATTAAATATCAGTAATACTGGAGATGTAATCAAGGCAGTTGCTGAGTTTCGTGTTGATTTGGGATTGATTGAAGGATTGTGTCACGATCCTGAATTGATCACACAGCCGTGGATGAAAGATGAGTTGATCGTTTTTTCCTCTCCAGAAAGCCCATTGTTGCAACGTGAGCTAAGTGTGGAGGATTTGATCAAAGCGCCTTGGATATTGAGAGAAAAAGGTTCAGGAACAAGAGAAATCTTGGATCATCTTTTGTTCTCACAAATGCCAAGATTCAATATTGCGATGGAGCTGGGTAATTCGGAAGCCATTAAACATGCTGTTCAATATGGAATGGGAATCAGTTGTCTTTCACGGCGAGTTGTTCAGGAACAATTGAAAAATGGCACATTATCTGAACTTGTTATTCCTGGACTTAGTCTCAATCGCACCTTGTACCTGATTTACCATCGTCAAAAACATATATCCAATGCGTTACGGAAGTTACTGAGTTATTGTAACTAATATTGAGAATATAATCGTGTAGCTAATAATTGGCTGTGGATTATGAAGGTATCTTATAACCACGAATCGTTGCTATTCTGGAGACGAGGATTTGTTACAATTCCGCATTAAATTTATTTTAAATGATATAGGAATAGAATGTCTCGCGAAGAAAGTATGCCACGGGATCAGGCTCCAACAACCCTGCGCCGTGAATTAAAAGCACGACATATGGCAATGATTGCCATAGGTGGATCAATTGGCACGGGATTATTTGTTGCTTCTGGTGCAACAATTTCTCAGGCTGGCCCTGGTGGGGCTTTACTTTCCTATGCATTAATTGGCTTAATGGTCTACTTCTTGATGACCAGCTTAGGCGAATTGGCGGCGTACATGCCAGTTTCAGGATCGTTTTCAACTTATGGTTCCAAATATGTTGATGAGGGTTTTGGCTTCGCTTTAGGGTGGAACTATTGGTACAACTGGGCGGTGACGATTGCGGTTGACCTTGTCGCTGCGCAACTGGTGATGGGATATTGGTTTAATGATGTTCCTGGTTGGGTATGGAGTGCGTTGTTTCTTGTCCTGATTTTCTTGTTGAACTTTATTTCCGTCAAAGGATTTGGTGAGGCAGAGTATTGGTTCTCCCTGATTAAAGTTTCCACGGTTATTGTGTTCATTGTTGTTGGTATTTTAATGATTACCGGCATCATGAAAGGTGCTGAAGGTGCAGGTTGGCATAATTGGGCAGTTGATGACGCTCCTTTTGCGGGCGGTTTTGCAGCCATGATCGGGGTGGCAATGATTGTCGGTTTTTCCTTTCAAGGAACAGAGCTGATAGGTATTACCGCGGGGGAGTCTAAAGATCCAGCGAAAAATATCCCTCGTGCGGTGCGTAAAGTATTCTGGCGTATCTTATTGTTCTATGTATTTGCGATTTTAATCATCAGCCTGATCATTCCTTATACTGACCCTAATTTGTTGCGCAATGGCGTGAAAGATATCAGTGTGAGTCCATTTACGCTGGTATTTGAAAATGCTGGCTTATTATCAGCGGCTGCCATAATGAATGCAGTGATATTAACTGCTGTTCTGTCAGCAGGAAATTCAGGGATGTATGCTTCTACTCGTATGCTATTCACTCTGGCAAAAGAGGGTAAGGCTCCGAAAATTTTTAGTCATCTGTCTAAAGGTGGTGTTCCGCGTAATGCGCTTTATGCTACGACCGTGGTAGCAGGGCTGTGTTTTCTTAGTTCTATGTTTGGTAACCAAACAGTCTATTTGTGGTTATTGAATACTTCAGGTATGACCGGATTTATTGCATGGCTCGGAATTGCAATCAGCCATTACCGTTTTCGCAAAGGCTATATCGCTCAAGGTTTGGATATCAATGATCTGCCATATCGTTCAGGTTTTTTCCCGATTGGGCCGATTTTCGCCTTTATCTTATGTTTAGTGATTACGTTAGGCCAAAATTATCAGGCATTTTTGCAAGATAAGATCGACTGGTACGGAGTGACTGCGACCTACATTGGTCTCCCGTTATTCCTGATTATTTGGTTTAGTTACAAGTTAAAAAAGAAAACTCGCTTTGTTAAGTACAGTGAGATGGAATTTCCAGTATTCAAATATACCGATAAAGAATAATTTGTTAACTAATTATCAATAATATGATAATTTTTAATTAAAGTATTATTGGTTTTGTTTTACAGAAAACTGCCTATTCTGTGATGGAATTGGCAGTTTTTATTTTTCAGGGAATTAGGGAAAGAATATCGATGGTAAATTTCTGCTATACCATTCCAATCGCATTGATAAGTATTCTTATTTGCTTTATTGTTATCGGCACAATTGTTGTATTGAAGAGGCTAACTAAAGTGAAGTTTGTATTTCGATCAGTCGTGAAAGGTATGAGTATCAGTCTGATGGCAGGTTCTGCGATGATGGCAAGTTTTGCATCTTGGGCTGAAACAGTCACTGATGTTGCCGGACGTACTGTTGAGGTGCCAGAGAAAATCAATCGTATCTTGTTAGGTGAAGGTCGTCTATTCCATTCTGTTGCCATATTGGAAGGAGATAAACCTCTGGCTCGTATCGCTGGCTGGCAAGGTGATTTCCGTAAACTGGACCCACAAACTTACGCTATTTATCAAGCTAAATTTCCTGAAATCGATAATATCCCTCTGATTGGTAACACCAGCGCTGATAGTGTCAGCTCTGAGAAAGTGCTTACACTCAATCCTGACGTTGCAATTTTTGGTCTGTCTGGACATGGCCCAGGAAAAAATAGTGAGTTGGTAAAACAGTTGGAGAAAGCGGGTATACCTGTTGTTTTTGTCGATTTCCGCAATGATCCCCTGAAAAATACATTACCTAGCATCCGTATGCTGGGCAAAATCTTGCATCGTGAAGATCAGGCTAATGCTTACGCTGATTTTTATGAAAAAAATCTAAAATTAGTCACTGATATTACGGATCGTATACCAGACGCTGAGAAGCCTTCTGTATTTATTGAGCTTCTGGCAGGTTTTAGTGAAGATTGCTGTGGTACAGCAGGTAACGGCAATATGGGGAATTTCATTGATTTGGCCGGTGGCAAAAACATCGCCAAAGAAGTACTGCCTTCTCCATTGGGCACAATGAATCTGGAAAAAGTCATTGCTGAAGACCCTTATATTTACATCGCGAGCGGTGCGCAAGATCCAGGTGACAAAGGTGAGGGGATCAAAATGGGAGCCCAAACTTCTGCCGATACTACCCGCGCAGGCCTGAAAGAAATCACTGAACGTAAAGGTATCAATAACTTAACTGCCGTTAAGGAAGGGCGTAGCTATGCTATTTGGCATCACTACTATAACTCTCCTTATAATGTTGTTGTTACACAAGTTTTTGCTAAATGGTTCTATCCTGAAAAATTCGCTGATTTAGATCCGCAACAAACATTGAAAGAACTTCACAATAAATTCTTGGCCATTGAACCGGTAGGTACATATTGGGTCAGCGAGAAATAAGCAGTAACAGGTAATAAAAATGAGTGTCACTACCGAGCCTATGCCAATGGTGAAAAAACAATTAAGTGAATGCGATATAAAAGCACATTATCGTCGTATCCTGCGCCGACGTATTGCATGGATATTATTCATCGTCCTGGCGATTGGCATTTCTGTTGTACTGGATTTTACCATGGGACCATCAGGGTTATCGCTGCAAACCCTCTGGCAAACACTGTTTTCACCAGAGAGTGTTAACACAGTAACACAGGTGATTGTTTGGGATATTCGATTGCCCTATGCCCTAATGGCGGTAGTGATCGGCTTATCACTGGGACTGGCTGGTGCTGAAATGCAGACAATTTTGAATAACCCGCTAGCCAGCCCATTTACTTTGGGGGTTTCCAATGCTGCTTCTTTTGGCGCAGCATTAGCCATCGTGCTTGGTATTGGCATTCCTGGGATACCGGATCAATGGTTTATCTCCGCAAACGCTTTTCTCTTTGCATTTTTGGCGGCTTTAATGCTTGATGGTATTACCCGTTGGACAAGAGTTGCAACCTCAGGCGTTGTATTGTTCGGAATTGCGATGGTGTTTACCTTCGAGGCGTTAGTTGCAATGATGCAATTTATCGCTACGGAAGATACCTTACAGGGGTTGATTTTCTGGACAATGGGTAGCCTTGCCAGGGCAACATGGGAAAAATTGGGTATTATGGTATTAGTTTTCTCTGTCATTATGCCTCTCTCATTGAGCAATTCTTGGAAATTGACCGCACTGCGTCTGGGAGAAGATCGAGCTATCAGTTTTGGCATTAATATTAGCCGCCTTCGTTTAGGAACATTATTGCGTATCAGTATCCTGACTGCATTGGCGGTTGCATTTGTTGGTCCTATTGCTTTTATTGGATTGGTGGCTCCTCATATCGCCAGAATGATGTTTGGTGAAGATCACCGTTTCTTCTTGCCTGCAAGTGCGTTGATTGGTGCATTAGTTTTGTCCATAGCTTCCATTGCTTCTAAGAATCTGATACCGGGCATTATTATACCGGTTGGGATAGTGACATCGTTGGTGGGTGTACCTTTCTTCCTTAGCATAATCTTACGCCATAGGGGAAATGTATGAGTCAGGGATTAAAAATCAATTGCCTGACGGCGGGATATCCAAAGCATTCCGTGATTGAAAATCTGGATGTCAACACATTGCCACGTGGTCAAATCACGGTATTGTTGGGGCCGAATGGTTGTGGTAAATCCACGCTTCTGCGTTCACTGGCTGGATTGAATAAAGCCAGTGGCGAACTGCTGTTGGATGGGCAGAATCTGATGAAGATGAATTTTGCTCAACGTGCCCAAAACGTCGTTTATTTGCCTCAAACATTACCGGCAGGTGTACATCTTCATGTATTGGAATCGGTGATTGTTGCTCAACGAGCATCAGGGGGGGTAAGCAATAGCCAATGTGAACAAGAAGTCATGGAGCTATTACGCCAGCTTGGTATTGAGCATTTAGCACTCAGATATTTGGATCAACTATCTGGTGGTCAAAAACAGTTAGTTGGATTGGCCCAATCATTAATCCGTCGTCCGACATTATTATTATTAGATGAACCATTAAGTGCGTTGGATTTAAATTACCAATACCATGTAATGGATTTAGTTGCACGTGAAACGCGCCGTCGTAATATTATTACGATTGTTGTTGTTCACGATATTAATATTGCATTGCGTCATGGTGAGCATGTGTTAATGCTAAAAAAAGGTAAATTAATTTCTGAAGGTAAACCTGAGCAGGTTATTACACCAAGTAGTCTGGCAGAAGTTTATGGCATTAAAGGCCGAATTGAACGTTGTTCTCAGGGAATACCACAAGTATTAATTGATGGTTTAGTGACAGAATTAGTCAGTTAGAATAATAAAACCATAATTCACTTTAATAAAACTAAAGTGTAATTTAATAAATTTAACCCTGACAGGAATAAATTAATTACCATTTTTAATTAATATTTCTCTTTCTTATAAATATTAATCATTATACTTAACATCTGGACATCCTATAGAATCATCCCGTCATCAACTTTGTCATGATGGGATGATTTTTTTTACTATCAAAAAAATCATAATTAAATGGTAAATAGTTTTCCTCTGTGCTAAAAATTTATCAAAGGTCAATCAACGGATCTGATGGCATTAGATTTCAGCACTAACTCAGTAAGAGCCTGCTCCATAAGGTTCTGTAGTGTCGTAAAAAATAATAAATTTTAGTGTTATCGCGCTTGCTATTTCTGGACTTGAAGGGCAAAATGCGTGCACTAAAAATAACTGGTGCGTAAATATGCATCAGTTATTTTTTTTGCTTTGAATTATTTTTTACAACACCAAGAGGCCGGATTCTGTTCCGGATCGATATTGACCCAAGCAACCATAATTGAAACGAGGTTGCTGTACTGAGGAATGCAAATATGGAGCAATTATTCTCTTTTGCACTTGTGCCAATTGGCGCTCGTTGCTGCAACGATGACTACGGGGCACGGCCCTCTGTCAATTCACCGTTCACCAATTCTTCTTTCTTTTCTGTTTATAGACAGAAGCGAAGTCTGCCCAGTAACTATCGATTAAGTAGTTGTATCAGTACCCAGATCGAAGTTATGGGAGGTTTCGCTCATGTTGCATAATACCACCACTCCCGTTGCTGCTGCTGCACTTGGTATTAACCAAGCCAGTTCTGACAACCGCGTTCAACTGAGAAGAACACTGACTCTGTTTCAAGTCGTCATGATGGGGCTTGCCTATCTGCAGCCAATGACTATTTTTGATACATTTGGAATTGTCTCTGGTTTGACTGGTGGGCATGTTGCAACATCCTATGCTATTGCATTAACTGCAATTCTATTTACAGCGCTAAGTTATGGGAAATTAATAAAGCGTTTTCCATCGGCGGGTTCTGCTTATACTTACGTACAAAAATCAATGAGCCCTCATCTTGGATTTATGGTGGGTTGGTCTTCTTTACTGGATTATATGTTGATGCCGATGATCAATGTATTATTGGCAAAGATTTACCTACAGGCTTTGTTCCCTGGCATTGAACCATGGATCTTTGTAGTCGTGTTGACTGCACTTATGACAATCATCAATCTGAGTGGTATCAATGTCGTTGCTAATATCAATAGCATCGTTGTGATTGTCCAGATTGCGGTTATGGTAATACTTGTTGGGCTAATGATCCGTGGTGTTTATAATGGAGAAGGTGCAGGAACGTTACTGAGTATTCAGCCATTTACATCAGAGGAAGCACAATTAATTCCGATGATTACTGGTGCGACAATACTTTGCTTCTCATTTCTTGGGTTTGATGGCATTAGCTCTTTGTCGGAAGAAACACCAAATGCAGGCAAGGTTGTTCCTAAAGCCATTTTCCTGACTGCGTTAATTGGTGGTATTATCTTCATTGCAGTATCTTATTTCTTACAGCTTTATTTCCCGGATATTTCCCGGTTTAAAAACCCAGACGCTTCCCAGCCAGAAATTATTCTTTATGTTGCTGGTGCGTTATTCCAGTATGTGATTCTCATATTCTCCAGTGTCACGGTAATGGCTTCTGGTATGGCTGCACATGCGGGTGTATCTCGTTTGCTCTATGTCATGGGACGTGACGGCGTACTGCCTGAAAAAATATTTGCATATATTCACCCTAAGTGGCGTACTCCAGCCATTAACGTGATATTGGTCGGTATTATCGCCTTATCAGCATGTTGGTTAGATCTGGTGACTGCGACAGCATTAATCAATTTTGGTGCATTGGTTGCCTTTACGTTCGTTAATTTATCGGTGATTTCCCAATTCTATATTCGTGAACGTCGTAATAATACCTTGAAAGACACCTTGAACTTCTTGATCTTGCCACTTCTTGGTGCTGCAACTGTGGGTGTTTTATGGATGAATTTAGAATCAAACTCGATGGAGTTAGGCTTGATATGGGGAGGCATTGGTCTTATTTACATGTTTTTCCTGACTCGTAGCTTCCGTCAACCGATGCCACAGTTTACTGAATCGTAATCAGAAAACATTTCAGGTTACTGCTATAACTAAAAAACAGCATCGTCAGGTGCTGTTTTTTTATTATGGCTTTAGCCAGTTTAAGTCGCGTTAGCGTCTTAAACATAAAACCACCCGCTTTGCGGGTGGAGTTCAAAGGTTATACCAAGAAAAACACCTTTCCGTTACGATATAGATGTTCAAGCTAATACTCGTAACTCAAATAAGGAAAGGTGTTTATGGGCATTAAAGCACAAAGCTCAGCGCATACAAAGTGGCTGTGTAAATACCATATCGTCTTTTCGCCGAAATATAGACGGAAAGTGATTTTTAATAATATTCGTTCAAGTGTGGGAGAGATCCTCAGAGACCTTTGTAAGTATAAAGGTGTGGAAATAATCGAAGGTCATCTCATGCCAGATCATGTTCATATGTTGGTGAGTATTCCACCAAAGCTAAGCGTTTCAAGCTTTATGGGATATTTGAAGGGTAAAAGTTCGTTGATGATCTTTGATAGACACGCCAATTTAAAATATAAATTTGGCAACAGAAAGTTTTGGGCGGAAGGGTTCTATGTCAGTACGGTAGGGCTAAATGAAGCGACAATTCAAAAGTATATCAGAGAGCAAGAAAAGTCGGATTTAATCTCGGATAAATTGAGTAGTAAAGAGCATGTAGACCCCTTCAAGGGGTAGGCCAAAGCAGCAAAGACACTTAGCTTGAACGAAGAGAAAGCAGCGTCATTTAGGCGCAGTCGGTAACAAGCCCTTATAGGGCAAGAGCAAACCACCCGTTATACGGGTGGTTATGATTTTGAAATGACAAAGAAGAGTATAAATCATACAAATTTTATCAAAAAGCATCATATAATAAGGAAATTTTCCATACCTGTTTTCATTACAAGCCTGTCTGGCCCGAGTAAGGTAAGAGAGCTATTATGAACGATGTCAGAAATCTCCAAAATCAACGATTAATTGCCACTCTCACGAATATTGTTGGATCTTCTCATATTCTCACTGAACCTAGAAAAACGGAACGTTACCGCAAAGGCTTTCGTTCTGGGCAAGGGGATGCTCTTGCAGTTGTATCTCCGGGTTCATTATTAGAACAGTGGAAAGTATTTAAAGCTTGTGTTGAAGCTGACAAAATTATTTTGATGCAGGCTGCTAATACTGGATTAACGGAAGGGTCAACACCGAGTGGCAATGATTATGACCGTGATATCGTCATTATTAGTACCTTACGAATGGATAAAATTCAGATTCTGCAATCAACGAACCAAGTTATTGCGTTCCCTGGTAGTACGTTGTGGCATTTAGAAAAAGTATTAAAACCATTGGGACGTGAACCACACTCAGTTATTGGATCGTCCTGTATTGGGGCATCCGTTATTGGTGGGATTTGTAATAACTCAGGAGGTTCTTTGGTTCGGCGTGGACCAGCTTATACTGAAATGGCACTCTATGGCCGTGTTAATGAGAAGGGAGAAGCTGAACTGATTAACCATTTGGGAATATCGTTGGGTGATCAACCTGAAGATATCTTGACCTGTCTGGAAGAGCAACGTTATCGAATCGAAGATATTCAGCATAGTGACAGGGTCGCTTCTGATCATGAATATTCACAGCGTGTGCGGGATGTTGATGCAGACACGCCATCACGGTTTAATGCTGATGAGCGCAGGCTGTTTGAAGCCTCTGGTTGTGCGGGTAAATTGGTTGTTTTTGCTGTTCGACTTGATACTTTTCCGGCAGAGCCATCGTCACAGGTTTTTTATATCGGCACTAATCAACCCGAGGTACTGACAGAATTGCGGCGTCATATTCTATCGAATTTTCAGCATTTGCCAGTCGCTGGGGAGTATATGCATCGGGATATATTTGATATTGCAGAAATATATGGGAAAGACACCTTTGTTATGATTGATAAACTCGGCACAGATAAAATGCCAATGTTTTTTAATTTGAAAGGGCGAATGGATGCCATATTAGGTAAAGTGCCATTTTTGCCGGCACATTTAACAGATCGTGTTATGCAGGGAGTGAGTCGTTTATTCCCCTCCCACTTACCCACTCGCCTGAAAGAATACCGAAATCGTTTTGAACATCACTTAATGCTGAAAATGTCAGGTGAAGGTATAAAAGAAGCGAATGAGTGGCTGGAAAAGTACTTCAAGCAGATTGATGGGGAGTATTTTGCTTGTACTCCTGAAGAAGGGGCGAAGGCATTTTTGCACCGTTTTGCAGCCGCAGGAGCCGCTATTCGTTATCAGGCTGTTCACAGTGGTGAAGTGGAAGATATTTTGGCATTGGATATTGCTTTGCGGCGTAATGATCGTGAATGGCTTGAAACCTTACCTGCCGAAATCAATGAAGTATTAGTTCATAAGTTATATTACGGGCATTTTATGTGCTATGTATTCCACCAGGACTATATTGTTAAAAAAGGAACAGATATCCATGCATTGAAAACAAAAATGCTGGAAATTTTGCATCAGCGCGGCGCTGAATACCCTGCTGAACATAACGTTGGTCACTTGTATAAAGCCAAACCCCAGCTCAAGCATTTCTATCAAACGATTGATCCAACTAATACCTTAAATCCTGGAATTGGGAAAACCTCTAGGCTGAAAAATTGGGGTGAAGAATGTGGTTGCCAAGTTGCCGGGCATTCACATGATTAGTTTGCTTTGATGATGGCGTAAAATAGAAAAAGACAACACCTTGGTGTATTTGTCTTTTTCTGTATTTATTGGGTAGTTGTATAAAAGCTTTAACCGGCTATTTGAATTGCATAATCAACCAATGCTTTTAACTGGCGACACTTTTCTTCATCAGACTGATATTCAATAAAAAGTTCTTCAATAGCTGCAAGGTATTGGCTGATGTTTTCCTGTGTTAATGTATCCTGCCGATGACGTAACCAACGTTGTTGCTCGTCATCATCCAATGTCGCTGGATAATTTCTCGCACGATAGCGGAATAACAGTGGCTTAATGCGTGCATCCTGGAATGTTAAATCCAAGGCAGGCAAGTTCTGGGGAGAGGTTTCTCGGATAATTTCCATTGCAGTTTTATCAGCATCGCTGAAAAAGCCACTATAGAGCTTAGTATCGACATTATCAGATTCTGGGAACGTTTCTTGATGAGAGAACAGTTCAACGACTTTCTCCCTGATTTGCGGATTATTGCGCAATATAACCAGATTTTGCTCACATCGGTTGCGATCTAATCCTACTCGCTCTGCATCTTTTGACCGCAAGGTATTTTCTGGTGCAATGATTGGACATTTATTAATGTGTACGAGTTTAATGGGAAGCGGGCTTTGATCTGGCTGTAATTCATCCCGTCGGGTATACAAACGCTCACGTAATTCATTTGCGCTAAGTTCTAACAGTGGAGTGATATCGCCAGCTAAATCGCACATGATAACCGCATTACGGTTACTCGGATGCCACGCCAAAGGGGCGACAAGGCTAACATTACTGCGCAGAACCCCAAACATACCTGATACATGAACCAGAGGTTTCATTTGTGGGATATCGATTTGATGGCTGACTTTCTGTTTATTTCTTAACTGGAAAAAGTAATCAAACAATTTAGGTTGAGCTTTTTTCACCAGCTTTGCCATTGCGATAGTGGCATAAACATCCGACATGGCATCATGAGCATGAGTATGCTCAATTCC
Organism: Xenorhabdus taiwanensis; assembly: GCF_036512875.1. Lineage (GTDB taxonomy): Bacteria > Pseudomonadota > Gammaproteobacteria > Enterobacterales > Enterobacteriaceae > Xenorhabdus > Xenorhabdus taiwanensis. Next base: position 2,984,491 of record NZ_AP028978.1, read on the forward strand.
ATTGGCTTTTGTCAGATGTTCTAATTTGAAGCTAGGTAATCCTGCCTCATTGTCTGGCCAGACAATACCTTCTGGACGCAATGCATAGCAGGCGCGTAATACATCGAGCAAATCCCAGCGGGAGTTGCCATTTTGCCAGCTATAGGCGTAAGGATCGTAAAAGTTACGATAGAAGATATTACGGCTAACTTCGTCATCAAAACGAATGTTGTTATATCCAAGAATACATGTATTGGATTTGCTGAATGCTTCATGGATTCGCTGGGCGAATTCGGCCTCATTAACGCCGTTTTTCAATGCCAATTGGGGGGTAATACCTGTGATCATGACAGCTTCAGGATCGGGAAGATAATCATCAGCGGGAGCACAATACACCACCAAAGGTTCTTCAATGATATTGAAATCACTGTCAGTACGAATTCCTGCAAATTGTGCTGGGCGATCTAAGGCCGGATGTTTACCAAAAGTTTCATAATCATGAAAGTAGAATGATGATTGTTTGTTATCGGTAGGCAAGGTTTTTTTCCGTAAATTTTTGGTGTTTATGTTCATGATTTTAATGATCTTATGAACTAAATTTAACTGTTTTTTGCGCTAAAAATTTTCTTATGTCCTTTACTGTCTAGTTTCGTCCATGCAATATTAAGTACAGAATGAGTACAAAGTAATATTTATTGTGAGTACAAAACGACATGGCTCTTAGTGACACAAAATTACGTTCTATACATGGTAAACCATATCAGGGAAAACCTGAAATAACAGATATCGACGGACTTAGCGTCCGAGTGTCTCCCAAAGGGGTGATTACATTTCAGTGCCGTTATAGATTGGGTAGCAAACAACATAGAATTGGAATAGGTCGATATCCGGCTATCTCATTGCGAGATGCTAGAGCAAAAGCTGTAGAAACAAAAATTCTTGTGGAGCAAGGGGTAGATCCTCGAACGCTGAGTGATTCTACAGAGAAAAAAATAACAACATTAGATGATTGCATTAAGTATTGGTCTGATACATACGTGTATACACAACTGAGACCAAAAACCCAAGCTCTCTATGATTCTATGGTGATAAAAAACATATCCGGGAAATTTCCTAATACAGATGTTGAGGAAATAACATCCAGAGAATGGATTGATTTGTTTGTGGCATTTGAAAAAGAAAATCCCAAAAAAGCACATAAATTATTTATTCAGTTAAAATCAGCTATTAACTGGTGTATCAGGAGACAACTGATAGACTCATGTCAAATAATGAAAATCAACCCAAGAGATGTTGGTGAAAGATCTAGTGTAGGCGATCGGGTTTTATCATATCAGGAGCTTGCTAAAATTTGGTTATCCATAGAAAGAAGTCGGGCATCAACATCTAATAAATTATTACACCAAATGGTGATGTTATGGGGATGTCGGTTGTCAGAGCTTAGATTATCCACCATTCAAGAATTCGATTTAGAAAATGAAATATGGACAGTCCCTTCCGAGCACAGTAAAACTAAAAAAGTAATACGACGGCCAATATTTGATGGTATTCGTCCTCTTCTTGATAAAGCTCTTATCACTTACAAAGATATTCTTTTCCCTGGTCAGGATATTTGTGAGCCAATTACTATAGCGGCGGCGAACAGGTATGTAATACGAATTAGGAGTGGTTTGGATATAGATAAATGGCGAGCACACGATTTTAGAAGATCGCTTGCAACTCGCCTATCTGAGGAAGGAGTGGCCCCACATGTAATAGAGAAAATGCTGGGACATGAGATTGGCGGGGTAATGGCTGTTTATAATAAGCACGATTGGATTGATGATCAGCGTGAAGCGTATAGTATTTATTTTGACAAATTAATGTGGCATGTTAGGAAGATAACTGATTAACACCGCCATCCTCTAGCCATTTATAAAAATCCTTGCGTAGGTAAGCCTTGGGTCGGAGTTTTACTGGTCTTGGGAACTTCCTACGCTTCTCGTAATCCCACAGTGTTTGTCGTGAAGTAATACCGAGCTTTCTCATCACTTCATCTTTTGATATTAATTTTTCATCCATCCTTCATCTCCTTCTGAATCATCCGCACATAATACGCCAGCACTGATTTAGCGCTGAACTTCATGTGGTTGAGTGGTTTAAATTTGGGGGTGTATTTATCGAGAATTGCGGTAACTTCGGTATCGTCGTATTTGGGTAAATTTCTGAGTTCTTTCAGGCAATCCCTTGCCACCTTCCTTCTTGCGTTCTCGAATGATTGGTTATTCATGGATGACGGAATTTAATTTCTCAGCAAAATCTTTGGCGATTAAATCTATTTTTTCGCCGAGTTGTTGCATCGTTTTGATATCGTCACTATCAATTTCCAGCCTAATTACGTCACGCATTAACTCATGCAGATGTCGGTAATAACCAATTGCGTGTAATATTTCCTGCCCTGTATTTTCACCCGACTGTGATATTTTTTTAGTGTTTAAATTAAACGAACGACTATTGGAGGTGATGACGTATTTACCTAAATCTATTTTCATGCTCATACTATTTCTCTCAATTGTTCATTACCGACATTAATTAAATAATCTCGGTCAACGGTTGTTATTATTCTGCGTGGGTGGGTGAATGGTCGCCAAATTAATAATAATGACCCTTTGTTATTTCCATTTACTGGCTTTTGTGTTTCTGCATTAATAAATGAAATCCGCCCACCTGTTATTAACCTGACCTCATCCGCTGTTTCTCTTGCCAATTTAAACCAGCCCACAGAGGTATCAGAGGGAACTAGCATCACTATTGGTTGTAGTTGCTTCTAGCATTCTATAGCCGCTTTTTCTACCCATGGTGTAATATTAGAATAGGGTGGATTGCAGAAAATAGAACCGTGGCTCACCCAATCACATTCCAGTGCATTATCTCGTTCCGTGAGATAATGGGCGCACAGGGTGTTTTGAGCATCGGCGGCGGCATCTAAATAAAAACCGAATTCTAAATCGAGAGCTAAAAATAACGGAAGTGGGGTTTGCCAGAGGTCGCGGAATTGTTTTGGGGTATTACTGCCTCCGAAATCGCTCATAATCCTCCCCGCACTCTCTGCTACAAAATGCTCCGTGTGTTGCTGGCTCTGTCTCACACCATCGACACATACCGTTAATACTGGTTAGTGCTGGTGGTCGGTTCTGGAGGGCATGAGATATATTCAGCTCATTTAATTCATTCGCTGCGTCGATAATATCCATGTTATTTCTCGCTATTTGTTGGAGTGGCGATAGAGAGGTATAATATCTTCAACTCCCATCCAATCTATTTCCTGTGGATTAATTTCGCTAATCTCATCATGCAGCTCATCCATACTTCTAATCTTATATTTCCACGCCACAGGCTCCATATTTTCATATTCAGCGAGCTTTTCTACGGCTTTACATATTTTGATTATATTTTCTGGCGATATCGCTAAATCAAAATCAGTGACCTTAATTGCCAATGTATCTTTTGATTCATCATTATCTGACCTAATGAAAATAGAATATTCTGACAATACTGCTTCACTGCGCTTTTTCATTTCCCGCGCCAATTCAATCACATCATTGTTCATTTCTGGTTCTCCTTACATGTTTCCCATCCAGCTTTAAATGCTTCCCAATAATTCTGGGCTGGCATGTTAAAATAATTTCCATTACTATCTTTTTCTAATGCATTTTCAAAATAACGAAACTCAGTTAAAAGAAATTTCTCAAACGCTTCTCTGCATAAATCTGAATTAGTCATTATCATCACCTGTATATTTAATTTTACCTGTCAATATTCCATCAATTAATGTGCGCATTTCCCAGCACCAATAAAATGACTCGACATAAACAGATAATTTCCCGTGGTCATGTTGCTTGCGCTGAATAAACCGTTCCGCAGCTTCACGGGTTAAATGTGTATTTACTGTTTTGTAGTCGTATTTCCAATAGAAAATATATGAGTCCTCTAATACAAATATTATGCACTCAGCTTTTTCTTTATCAGATAGATCCCACCAATCAGACAAATATTCCTCTTGTGCGTAATTAAATATTTCCTGTTTCTTTTCATCATTTAAACGAGCTAATACGCCCTCTAGGGAATAATATCCTTTATCATCATAATATATTCCCACTTCGTCATCCTCAGAGCCGGTTACCCTAACTCGTTCTCTAACTGTAAATGATGGGTACGCCGTAAAATGCCGATCAACCCCTGCACCTTTGTGTTGATATTCTAGGCGCTTAACAAAATCATCCCATGTTTCACGGGATAATTCGCCGCCGTCTGCCAGTGATGTAAAATCAGTCATCATTTAAACTCCCTGCATATATTCGCTGCCCGTTCGCACATATCAGTATCAAACCAGCCGAAGTGACATTGGCTGGGGCTAATTTCCAGTTGACTTGCTAACCATTGATACGCCTCCGTGCGTTCTAAATTACGATTTCTAACTACATCATCGAAATACCGATGAGCCGATGCTCTGGCTCTTCGTGTCTTTTTATCCGCCAGTGACCCCATCGGGATATCCGTTCCCGGATGAATACTGACACGCGCACCACATGTCCAGCAGTGATACAGCCACGGCCATCTGCTGTCATGGATACGTTTAAACACATTCAGGTGATGCTCAATCATCACGTGTCTGCCACAATATCGGCAGTGGGTCGGAATGGGATAGGGGTCATTGACTCTCTGAATTGCTCTGGGATTTGGGTTCCACGGCGTGAACTGCATATATCCTCCCGTATTTTGGTTATAATAATCCTCCCGCCGCATAGCAGCGTAGTGATAGGGTTGGGGTTAAAATAGGTCTAACTAAAATATTTCGCAGGATTCAGAGCAGGAACCGGTATCAAATTGTTTGGCTGCAACCATTTCTCGGTAGAGGTTTTGATAATCTGTATTTGAATACATTCGGGCTATGCCATCTAATGACAAATTCCCTCTATACATTATTTCTTTAGGTGTTTTTCTATGACCATCCCTAACATGCTTCCCTTTAATGCAGTATTCTTCAAATACTCTTTTCATCATTGGTTCATCTTGACAGGCTAATCCTAGTTTTTTACTGCTTTTTTTGATGCAGAACATGCAATTACCTAAATGCTCCGGTGTTGTTAAATCAAATAATTGTCCTTTCCACCAATCTAAAATATCCTGCTTGTCAAAGTCAGAAATATCCGCCAGATAGCTCACCCCATCCTTGCGGGTTAATCTCCGTGGCTCATCCGCGCGAATACCAATCCATGTCTGATAATTACCCCGTCCAAAATGGTCATTGCAGTAATCCCGAAATGGCCTCAATTTCAGGCGGTCAGTGCAGAATGCCCCGCCGATATATGGCGTCCCATATTTTTTCACCATTTCCGTGAACGGTTTTAATATAGGCATCCGTGTCTGGATATCTTTCGGTTCCCAAATGATATAACCATTGGATGCGCCGAGTTGAGGATTGATATCAGCCTGTAATACAACTAACGGAATATCCCAGAAATTTACAACATTCCTGACAAATTTGTAGGTAAATGGGTGCTCCGCCCCTGTATCCATAAATACATAGCGAACATCCTCACCTTGTTTGCGGCGCTGCTCCATGAGATATACGAGGTACGCCGATGTCCTGCCACCAGAGAAACTGACAACATTGATCATGGTTATGTCCTAAATATGAGGTGGGGAATTTATTCAGCGCGTATTACGCAATTGGTATGGTTAGGATATTCGACAGTGATTTTTTTAATCAGAGCATCCTGCTCGGTTTTGCTCATCCTGAGCCATTTATCATATGTGCATAAATTAACTATGTGAGTAGGGGCCCGTGTATTGGGCGGCTCATAGATGTAGAGGTATACATTCTGATCATTCATTGGAGGTTCCTATTTGGATTGCCGAATGGTGTTAGAACGGTATGTCATCGTCAAAATCCACAGGTGGCTGGCCTTGTGGTTGTCGTGGTACTTCCAAGAACCCATTTGATTGTTGCCCTGAATAATGTTGAGCGTTTATTTTGCGTTCGTCCTTATCTTTCAGATTTGCAACCATTTTATCGATAGTGGTAGAGGGTAAACCCGCTACTTTTTCGGTAATGGTCTGGCGAGTATCAGGATAGAATGGGATACGGATATCCATTCCGTAAGTATCATCACCGTTATTTTTCGTCCTGAGTATTTTTTGTAATACCAACCCAACTCGCTTACCTGTGAATTCAGGTGCAACTATATTGTTGACTGAAACCATATGGCTTGTGACCTGACGGACGCCACAGCATCCCATAATGGCCTGCACCATACTTTGACCAAATGGATTAGCTGAGCCATCTTTCTTCTTGCAACAAATACTCAGATAACTGACCTTTCGCCCGTCATCTGCCTCGCCAGAGAACTCAATAAATTCTGCGCCATGCTGACTCTTAGTCAGTTTTGCCTCGCTAATGGTAATGACATACGCGCCGCTTTCGTTTATAAAACCTCCTTGTCCGGCACTCATTGCTGATTCTTGGTCATAGGTGAAAATTATATTATTCATGCTGCTACCTCATTTGTTGTGCGGGTTTCAATTCCGTAGTATTCACATATAGCGTCATCTACGGTTTTCAGATCGTTTTCAATTTCTGAGCTATCAAATAGCCCCATTGGTGATTTAACTGTGTCGAACCCGTTGTTTTGGGTCGTAAATAGATATTGTCCATCCCTGACGAGGGTTTTTAGTACGATAGTAAACATCCCTTCGACCGTGATTTTTTCATCTAGCATCTTGCCGATGGTTTTCATTTTCACCTTACCCATCTGGGTTTCTTCCGTGTGTGATAGGAAGTAAACCCGTAAATTATCCGGTGTCTTGCTGATTGCTGCGTTGATCACGTTCCATGCGTGAGAGCCTATTTCAGTGAATTTATCGAAGGATTTTTCTTCCGAACGGCGCATAAACTCATTCGCCATGAGGTATTGAAAATCGTCAACGATAACAACTGATTTCCCATATTTAGCAGCTCCCTTAATGACAGCTATGATTTGTTGCCAGCTATCTGTGGAGCAAATAGCACCGTCGGGATTGTCTTTATTAAAAGGCTTCCATGTTGCGGAGCGAAACGGCAATGGCTTCCTGACCGTTTGGATTAGCAACGTTTCTTCCGTGTTTAGGTTGCGTAAACTGGCACTTTTTCCTGTGCCAGACTCACCGAGGATCAATGTTGCAGTTCCCATATCTGACTACCTCACTAACCAATAATTGATGGTGAATTCAATATCAGGATCAATGTCAGGCTGCTTTAATAACCACGCAAAATAGCTGGGGTTATCTTTTTTAACCTCTTCAAATGTCATACCTTTGTGCTTGCCAAACTTGAACCTGTGCAGTAATGAGGGCTGGTTGCTAATATCCAGCATTTCATTATCAGTCCAACCCGATTCATCCTTGATACGTTTAAATAGTGCTGCTGTCACTATGCAGTCATATAGCGCCCTGTGCGCATGTAACCCATCCGGTACAAAAACATCCAGTTTTAGTACATACCGTAGATATTGGTTGCTGTGACTTTCCATGTCAGGCCATAACCGTCTTGCTAGTTTTAGGGTGCAGAGAAACGGCGCATCCATTTCTGGCATCATCCGTGAATCAAAAGCGGCATTGTGGGCAACCAGAAAATCCGCCCCTTTGTATTTATCAATGACATCAGTAATAGATGGAAATCCCGTTACCATTTCATCCGTAATATGATGAACAGCCATTGCGCCAATTGAGATGGGTTTTAAAGGGTCTACAAAATGGGATTGTTTTTCAATGTAATTGATGATGTTGTCCACAATATCAATACTGGCTATTTCAACAATCCCGCTGTCCATGTCACATGTTTCTGTGTCTACTACTCTATAAATCGTCAATTTTAATCTCCTGTCCAGATACCACCATGACGGCGGTTAGGTGAATCACCACGATAGAAATCGTGTTCCGTGTGATGAGTCGCGTGATAATTCCGCCATGCTTGTCGTTCCTGTTCGGCGCGTTGCTCTGCCATGTGTTGTGGCAGCGGGGGGTGATTTAATGCGGCGTAATGATTGATGTTTCGTATCCGCTCTGCTTTAACCTGTTCTGCTATGGGCAGCACGGCGGGGTGAGAGGTATTACTGGTAATGGCGGCTACTAATTCCCTGAGATATTGTTGCCGCTCTGTCGGGTCTTTCGGCACGTAACACCCTGTCGAGCGCCGATAATACCCGTTCACGTGAAATCTCCCGCGAAATCTTGAGCACTGGCTGGCAATCCCTCCATACCCAACACCTCTCTCTTGTATTCCAGCTCCCTGTGTTCGGCTATTTGTTCGTCCGTATATTTACGTTTCTGCTGCTCATTCTGAGCACTGTAGGGGTTGTAATCGAATCTCATGCGACCCTCCGTTGCATTTTTCCCAGCTCCTCCATGAGGCTATCTACCAAATCCCTATCTGTGAGGTATTCAGCTAACTCATTCATTCCCCACTGACCGCTATCCATGCGTTCAGCCATCGTGCATTCCATCCCAACTTTACTGTATTGGTCAGTGGATATTTCAACGCAGTTTGATGCGTGCTTGATAACAGCATCATCGTAAAGTCTGATTTTCATTGTTCGTTACCTCCCATAGCTTCGCTTGAGTATTTCCATAGCCAGCCACCAAACGTCTTCACAACGCAGGTTACAGGCCATCCCTGCCAGTTCTTGAGCCTGACATAGAAGACGTTTATTTATTTTCATGATTGATTATCTGGCGATAAGTAGAGTGAATATGACCGCTAGAATTGAGAGAGTGTAGTAATAGAAACTATCGGGGATCATTTTAAATCTGCGTGAATGTGTTTAGGCATTATTTATCCTCCAGTGGCATTGCGCCGTCTTCTGGGTAATCAGTGCAATAAATAGCTTTTCCAATATATCTGGAACCGTTTATATCTTCTATTTGTAATTTATCACATATAGTGTATTCTTCATTCAATCTATTTTCTTCAACTTCCTCATAAGATATACCAACCATATCACATGCATATTGTATTTGTTTAATTGTTAGCGTTATTCTACTCATTATTTACTTTCCTATATTCAGGTAATAAAAAGCCCCGCATTGGCGAGGCTGTTATTTAGTTGCACTAGCTTTTATTTATAAAATGGAACCCCATCATAAATACATACTATTGGTGGATATAAAACAAATGCAGCTAATATTAGACACAATATTTTACCACCTATCTTTTTTACTACTGTACATGCTGCTATAACTAAAATAAACCCAGCAATAGCGGACGGCCAACCTAATATATTTCCAGCCAATACAACGTAAAACAAGTGAATGGTTTTTATTACTGTTAATATATCTTCCACACATATTCCCTCATGAGCCCATTGTCGAATCCATGAATATATCAGAGTAACTCACCACAGCCCACTCGGAAATGAGCTGGAGTTAGTCAACTGAGAGCCGCCCATTTACGATAACATGCGCGTTGATTCCAACATAATTGCGTCAAACTACGACGAATTTCAGAGCGCGGGGCATGAGACACAGCCCGCCCGCGATAATATTCAAAAGATTCTTTACATTCAGCTGCAAATTTCATTGGTGTAGTCATATTTATACCCTCACTATTAGTTATTATTATGCCTGCATATTTAACCACCTCAGACGGCAGTGGTTTTCACTGTACCTCTACAGTGAGAAATCGGTTAATATCTTCTCACCCCTACAAAAGTGAGAATAATTAGATGCCTATTAGTGCCACGTGGAATATCGTTAAAGATATATCCAGTATTGGTAAGAAGATTTTTGATAAAAAAGTCAGTGACGAAGTGAGAAAAGAAATTCAAGAAATGATTGATAAATCATCCGAACTATACGATCGAATTGTCGCTCTTGAGGATGAACGACAGGCGAACAGACAACTTATCTCTGAGCTTCAAGAAAAAATCAATCGTACCAAAAATTTTAAGCGTGAGTTTAAGCAGTATAAACCACACCAGCTTGAATCGGGTGCGCTTGTTTATGTTTATGACACGATGATTCATTCCAACAAGCCACTTCACTATATATGCACAAAGTGTGTCGATGGTTCTGTAATATCGATACTTCAACCTAAAGATGTTTCTTGCTATGAATTGATTTGTCATGAGTGCAACTCAAATTATGTCATGAGACAAAAAGTTAACGGCTTCTTTGCTGTATCTCGAAATTCTAACTCTCAATAAGTTTTGAAAAGCCTTTCGCCAAACTTTCAGCCAGATTTTCCAGTCTGGCTGTTTGCTTCTCCTTGTACTCATCACTAACTAAGCCTGCTTCACGAATAGCAATTGTTTTATACACTTCAATAGCTGCTGTTCTGGCGTCATCCGACAAATCTTTAAATTTCATTATTATCTCCTGTCATTTAACATCTCGCTGTTACTGTTGTTGATTTGATGTGCCTGCTTTTAACCACATCAGGCGAGGTGGTTCTGCTACTCCCCAGCAACAAAATCGTTTATAATTCAATCTCCCCAGCAAACAAAAAGGACAAATAATGACCACGCCATCAGAGAGGTAAGATATGATTATCCGCGCAATGAATGACAGAGAGTATTTAATGAGTCCGATAAGCACTGAAAAATTTCAGTATCTTACTGATGAGCTTGGTGAGGAAAAATTAGCGAAAGATCTGAGTTACCTTCAATCTATTGGATTAGTTCAATTAGGTGCGGTTGAGATTGGCACTACCGATGATGAGCCTTATTCATTTAATCTTAACAAGATGGCATTAACTGCTGCGGGTGTTGACTATGCCAATATGGACACCATCGGAAATAAAATCAACACGGTAACTATCAAGATTCACCAAAATACCCTTGAGCAGATTGAAACCATTATTATGTCTGCTAATTTGCCTGAGTCAGAAAAGAAAACCCTTTTGCAATTGGTGAAAGAAAAGGGTGCTGAATCTGTTGTTGGCAAGTGTGTTGATACACTATTTGCTAATGCTAGCGCTGCAACACAAGTTCTTTCTGAGTTGGCGAAGAGTGTATTCTAAACCCTCGCACTAACCCCGCCGCTTTCCAATCGACGGCGGGACTTGGTTTTGGTTGAATAGAGGGCCACTTCACTCATGCAGCAAGATCCGCTGCCGTTGTCGTTTTTAATATCTTTCTTCAACTCAATCATTAATTGTGCCAGTACATCAATTTCATCTACTGGTTTAATGATTGAATCCCAAATTTCTTCCACTGAGCGACTTTGGAGTTTCTGCGCTGCCTCCTGTTGTTTCTTTGCTAAGAAAGCGGCTCTACGCTCATAACGACGAGCTGCGTAGTCACTCCGTATAACGGTTACTTTAGTCATATCGCCTCCATAAGTAAGTTTTGGTGGTGTAGTTATTCACCTTGTTTTCACTACACCCCAAAACCTACTCAGTGGTGGTTGATTCAAGAATGCCTGAATCTGTTCCATAATGTTAAAGAGCGGTATCGAATCATCCAGTTCTTCATATGCCACTGGCGGCTACTTCGTGGGCGTCCTGCCTGTTCGATGATTTGAATATACAGATAAAACTGTATTCTTGCAACAGGTAAAACTGTATTGATTTACGTGAAATTTGTATCTATTTGTGTTTGGAAGGATTTTAGATAATAAAAAACCCGCCAAAGCGGGTATGTTGGAGGTAGATTTCGGGATTATCGTTTCCTGCGGTAGATGCGATGCTCAACCATTGTCCCTATGATAGTGAGCCGTAATCGTTGGCTGTCCAAAATAGGGTAATCACGGTTTAGTGGGATTAACTCAAAGTGTCGCACACCATCAATACTGATGATTGTTGGTCTGTATTTTTTAAACGTAGCTTCGTGCTCGCAATTTGCTGCAACCACAAACTCTCCTGGATTTGGAGCAAGCTCAGGATCTATCACGACGATATCTCCAGCTTTAAATTCAGGTTCCATCGAATCGCCGTCTATACGCAATGCAAAAGCACCTGCCGACCAATTCATGTCGGTCATGACATACTCTAATGAGCCGTCACAGTCACTGATAGGAATGTTTCGAGCCAAATTTCCTGCCTGGATATAACTAATTAATGGGATCTTACGAACATTTACATCGCTCAATGGTTGGAAATTATCGCCTGTCATTAGCCACCCTGCGTCACATTTTAATGCCGTTGCTATGCCTACAATGTTACGGGGTTTGACAGTTTTTCCATCCTCAATGCTAGCCCACGATTGTTGACGTATGCCAGCAATCTCAGCCGCTTCCGCCTGTGTTAACCCCAATTCAGCCCTGCGGGCTCTTACTCTACTTGCAAGACTCATTATACCCCCGTTTCGAAAAAGAATTCTTACAGTTAAAACTGTATTTGACAAACAGAATTATCTGTTATTAAATACAGATAAAACTGTAACGAGGAGATCGATGAGAATGGAAACAATATCTCAGAGGCTAAAAGCACGTAGATGTGAGTTAAAAATGACTCAGGCGCAATTAGCTGAGTTAGCCGGAATGAAGCAGCAATCAATTCAAAGTATTGAATCAGGATTAACTCAGCGTCCCAGATTTATTCTGGAATTATCTAAGGCGCTGAATTGCGATCCTGAATGGCTACAATACGGCAGATAATCAATCCCCGCTCTTTAACATTACAGACCGCTCTAGGCACTCTTGGAGCAACTTAACATCACCTATCTCAGGATAGTTGATATTTCCGTTCATTAACTAAACAAATATTAATTAATTTCACTTTAGGAACTATATCAGATGGAAATAGCAAAAACTGTCAAAAATACTCGTATTACGTGTAAAGCCCATTCTCTAGAGAGTTATTTTCTCAAATCAGCTTTAGATTTTGGAAACAATGATCTGGCGCGCGAAATGGGAATTCACCCATCTACATTGAGTCGGGATAAAAACCGAATAGCGAAATTAGCTAGTTTGATGGTTGTGAAATTAGGACTCCCTGAATGGGCGTTTGAGTTATCTGAGTCTGATAGCAAACCTGTAGTGGTCATTGAGGGTGAGCACGCAGAACGATTGATTCAGGCACTGGAACGGAAAGGTAAGGTGAAAAGAAAAACCTCGAAGGGTGCCACCTCCGAGGCTTCTGAAATGCAACTTGAGATGTCGATTTAACGACTGAGAGGAAGTATGCAAGTCCCTCTCAACAACACATTTAACAGAGGTAATTATACATGAAAAATAAATTTAATCACAGTGCTGTGCATAAAAACAACATGCGCGACAGGTTGGCTCGTTCCATTACTGAGGATGGGGCGAAAAAACTGCGTGATGCTCTGGAAGATGCGAAGTTGCGCAAGGAACATCGGGAAGAGCTGGCTGGAGATGATCGCCATGAGTAACGTTGCATACGCTGATTTTGGAGCTAAAAATAGGCAAGAGAGGCCGATAGTGGCAAGCATTGAAGATGGATATGCCCGTCTGTCAAATATGCTGTTGGAAGAGTACGCAGGGGCAGATTTGAACAAGCGTCATTTCAAGGTGCTGCTTGCCGTTCTCAGACTGACCTACGGGTGGAATAAAAAAATGGATCGTATCAGCGATTCACAGATTGCAGAGATTGCTAAGTTACCAGTTAAACGCTGCAATGAAGCAAAGCTGGAACTGGTTCGAATGAATATTTTAATCCAGCAAGGGAACCGGTTCGGACCAAATAAAAACGTTAATGAATGGGTTATCCCTCAAAACAGGGGAAAATCCCTCAAAACAGGGGACTCTGAATCCCTCAATTTAGGGGATAGCTATCCCCCAAAACAGGGGGACACCAAAGACATTATTCCAAATACAATTAAAAACAATAATACACCCCTTACCCCTCACGAGGGGAATGAGGATGAGGTTGCTAAACCTAAAAAGCGAAAACCTACCCCAAAAATCAACTACGACGACTATCTCAACGCCTATAACGAAGAGGTTGGCGACCGCCTGCCTCACGCTGTAGAAGCCAATACCAAGCGCCAACGAGCCTTAAAGAAAATCATTCCAAAACTAGCTACTCCGAATGTTAACGGTTGGAGAGCTTACGTTAGGGCATTCATGAAGATGGCTCGCCCGTTTTACTTCGGAGAGGGTGATCGAGGATGGACGGCAGATATTGATTTTTTGCTGAGAGAGACAACGCTAACAGGCGTTCGTGAGGGGAAGTTTGCGGGGAAAGATGATGAATAATTACATCGAAAATAGTCATGAATATGAAACCAGTGTGATTGGTGGGTTGCTGGTCGGAGGGTTAACACCAGATGCCAGCGATGTACTGGCAACGCTGGAGCCAGAAATATTTAGATCGCCGTTCTGCCGTGAGGCGTTCAAGATCATTCGCTCACAGGCCAAGACCAGAGGTCTGATTGATTCTCTAATGGTGGCTGATGCGATGGGGGACGGTAATTTCGCCAATGTCATGATGACAGCCAAAAACTGCCCTAGCGCCGCTAACCTCAAGGGCTATGCGAACATGGTCTCAGCCAATCATGAACGCAGACGAATGATTGAATTGATGGATCAGGCTAAAGAGCGCATTCTGAATGGCACAATTGAGAATGCAGCGGAAACTATGGATTGGTTTATTTCCCAAGCGACGGAGGTTCGCAAGCCACGTGATGAGATCCAACCACTGCACATATCTGAGTTACTGGATGATTACACCGAAGTGCTGGAGAAGAGACTCAAGAACGGTGAGCAGTCCGACACGCTGAAAACGGGCATTGATGAGCTGGATGAGATCACCGGTGGCATCAATCCAGTGGATTTAGTGATTGTTGCGGCGCGTCCGGGTATGGGTAAAACAGAGTTCTCGCTGAAAGTGGCAGAAGGTGTTGCAAGCCAGACGGTCACAGGAACCGACCAGAAGCGCGGTGTATTGATCTTCTCAATGGAGATGGACTCTCAGCAGATAATCGAACGTCAATTAGCAGGATCGTCAAATCTGGCAGTATCAGCATTGCGAAACCCCGCCAGAATGGACGACGAAGGCTGGACGAGAGTGGCTGGAGGTATTGGTAGGTTGCAAGGGTTAGATGTTTGGGTTGTTGATGCCAGCAAATTGACTGTTGAACAGATTGCTGCAATTTCAAGGCGACACAAGAAGGCACATCCGGCGCTGTCACTCATCATGGTTGATTATCTGGGGCTGATTGATAAACCCAAAGCTGAGCGTAATGATCTGGCGGTAGCGCATATTTCAGCCAGTTTAAAACGGCTGGCGAAAGATACTCACACTCCGGTTATTGCTCTCAGTCAACTATCCCGCGATGTCGAGAAACGTACAAATAAACGTCCGGTAAATGCTGATTTACGAGATTCTGGCAGTATTGAACAAGATGCGGACAGCATCATTATGTTGTATCGCGAAGCTGTATACGAAGAGAATTCCCCCGCCGCGCCCTATGCTGAAATTATCGTAACAAAAAACAGGTTCGGGCAACTCGGCACGGTTTACCAGCGGTTCCGCAATGGTCATTTTATGCCAACCGATCAGGACGAGGCAGCCAGCGTCTGCCTGAGCAACGACAACAAACCGCATAAACGTTTTGCTAAAGGCGCTAACGTTTAACCCCACCATAAGGACTTTTGAGATGAAAAAGGCTAAAAAAGGAACAAAGAATTTACTAATTCGAGTATCAATAGCGTCTTTCGTTTTGGTTCCCCTCTTAGTAATTATTATTCTCACGTGGCCTATCCAGCAATTGAATAAATCCTCCAATTGGTTATTCCAGAGAGTTTATAGATTTGTGATAACTAACTATTTCGAAAGGGTAAGATAATGAAAATCAAACAGCTACAACAACAGATTCACCAACAAAATATCGACGCGGGTTGGTGGGATAATCCCCGTGAACGCGGAACATTGCTCTGTTTAATCCACTCCGAAATCAGCGAGGCAATGGAGGGGGAACGTAAAAATCTAATGGATAATCATTTGCCTCACCGTCCTATGGCTGAGGTTGAGTTAGCTGATGCTGTCATCCGTATTTTGGATTACGCAGAGGCATTTGGTTATGACGTCGAGGGCGCGATTGCCGAAAAATTAGCATACAACAGGCATCGGGCAGACCATAAACGAGAAAATCGCGCCAAATCTGGCGGTAAGGCATTTTAATGAAAATCAAAACATCGAAACTAACGGGACAGGCGTTGGATTGGGCTGTGGCGTTGGCTCAGGGGTGGCAAAAAATGGCGGATTACAACGGATACTCAACACCTAATGGAGTGGTGCTAGTCTCTGAATATGCTCCGTCGTGGGATTGGGAAGTGTGCGGGCGGTTGATTGAGGAATTCACAATGGATTTAACTCCAGTCATAGGTGGGACTTATTGTGCTGGATCATCAATTACAGATGGTGCGCTATGTCCTGATGATTATGTGCACATAGATATGTACGGAGATACTCCTCAAATCGCCATCTGCCGCGCCGTGGTCGCTGCAAAATTGGGCGATGAGGTTGAGATACCTGATGAGCTGGTGGAGGCAAAATGACAGACAATGTTGTTCCCCTTAAATTCAGCAAAGATAAAAAAATCAGCATTAGCACCTCAGTCACTTCCAAAACATCCGAGCAATCCCGCTGCAAACATCTAGCAATAACAGTCAATGAGCAGTACCGTACCATCAAATGTAGTCGGTGTGGTTGTTATGTCGATGCATTTGATTATCTGCTGGCGCAGGCGTATCGAGCTGAACACGCGGTGCGAGAAATTCAAGAGTTGGTCAAGCGGCGGGATGATCTGAGAGTCTCATGCGACAAGCTACAACGGGAAGAGAAGAACATAAAAGTTCGATTGCGGGGCGCTAAAACACAACTGCAATTTCTGGAAAACGATATCAAGAGGGCAAATGACAATGGCTAGAACAGCAATTGAACGACTGAACAATTCAGCAGGCCATAATTACCAGTGGTCAGCAATGTGTCAGGTTCACATCTGTAAAAAATGTGGCACAACAGAGCACCGCAGCGGTTGGTATTGGTGGGCGGGTTATAAATCGAAAGTTGAGCCGCCATGCGATCGGCGATGCTCTAAGGATGAACTACTGAAATGGCAAGAAGAGGCTATTTTCGAAGGAATATAACGGAGATTAGATGGAAAAGCAGGTCTTTCTGCTTAGAAATGCGAACATACTCAAAAACCTAATAGCCTCTCTCAATAAATTACCCCTCAACGACGAATTCCCTATTCAAGTCACCCTATCAGATTCAAGCCGAACACTACCGCAGAACGACAAGTTCCATGCGTTATGTGGTGACGTCTCTAAACAGGGGATTGAGTGGGCTGGCAATACGTGGAAGACACCGGAATGGAAATGCATTTTTGTTTCTGGTCACGCTAAAGCGACAGGAAAAGAAGGGCAGATCATCGCAGGGCTGGAAGGTGAACTGGTGCCGTTGGCAAGGGAAAGTACCGCCAGAATGAGTGTAAAGCGCATGAGCAGTTTAATTGAATATTCACAGGCATGGGCTGTATATCAGGGCGTCAAGCTTACAGAGAAACGTTACACGCTGAACTATTACGGTCATAGGGTTTAAATTAAGTGGAGGCAGGATGAATGTTAAAGATATTTCTCAGCATCCCAATAAATTAATCGGTGAGCTTTATGAAGAAAACAACCGATTACGCAAACAATTATTGATAACCAGACAGAGCTTAATTGGCGTTAATTCTCGCTTGGACGCCGCACAGCGTGAGCTGAGTTTACGGAATTTCGATATCAGTTGTATACCGCCGATTCCTATATCACCACAGATTAGAAAATGGATGGATGAATATGGTGTGCCGTGGGAAGCACTGTATTGCCAGATCTGCCGGAATTGGTTTTCTGATTTAGATAGTGCATTTCCATACCATTTGGAGGGGTGTAGATGCATATGCGATGAGGATTAAGTCAAATGAAATACCTCACATTCACACTGATTATGGGACTGGCGTTAGGGGGATAGGGTGGAAATTAGAATAACTGGCGGAACATGGTACTGCTACCTATGCAACAAAGAACATGATGAAGGGGCGGGATGCCCGAGATTGAATCCACAAATAAGAAAATCGGAAAAGGAAATCATAAAATCACTACAAGAAGTTGCTAGAAAAATAATGGAAACGGAGAACGCAGGAAATGAAAAAGCTGGGGCGACGAAAATGTAAAATCTGTCGTGAGTGGTTCTATCCCCAATATGGCAATATCGAGTGGTGTAGCCCGGAACATGGTACAGAGTTAGGACTACGACGACGAAAGAAAGATAACGAAATCAAGCAGAAGTTAGCCCGCGATAAACTCAAAGCCCGCAAGTTAGCCGTAAAACCCCGCAGTTATTGGATTCAACAAGCCCAACGCGCCGTAAATGCCTATATCAGAGAACGAGACCGCGACTTACCGTGTGTCTCCTGTGGTACGTACACATCTGCTCAATGGGATGCGGGTCATTACCGGACAACGGCAGCAGCGCCACAATTGAGATTTGATGAACGGAATATTCATCGCCAGTGCATTGTCTGCAATCAGCACAAATCAGGGAATCTGGTTCCATATCGGGTTGAGTTAATCCGGCGTATTGGTCTGGCAGCGGTTGAGCGTATCGAATCCAATCATGACCGCCATCAATGGACGATTGAGGAGTGTAAGGCTATCAGGGATGAGTATCGGGAGAGACTCAAGGAACTGAAACGGGAGGCAGCATGACAATTGATGCATGGATTGCCATTGGCTCATGGGTGATTTTTACGCTCATCTATCTACCGTGGCAAATAGTGCGGCATAGAAAACGAATGAGAGTCATTAGTGCAATCAGAAAAGGCGCAATCCTGATGCGGAAATATAAAGCACTTAAGGAGTTAATCAGTGGTGTTTACTAACTTTAAGGAGGCTCAGGCTTATGCAAGGAAGCGTCGTCTGGAGAATAAAGAACACTATGCAATCAACCAGAGACCACAGGGGCGATTGACAGTTGGAAAGTGCGGGAAATATCGGGGTCAACGCCCGGCGTGGACAACACGCGATGATGAGCGCCCTGAATTCTATAACATCACTCACAGTAAAATTTACAAGCTACACCCTGCTGATGCGCCATTAATTCTAGGGCTGTTGGCGGAAGGGTTGACCCAAAAAGAAGTGGCAGAAAAGTTTGATGTTAGCCGTTCTGGCATCGCAACTTTTGTAAGAAAAGCAAAGGCAAATCGAGGATAAAATGAATTTAGAATCATTACCGAAATATTTTTCACCCAAAACCATTCAATTTAGCGACTCTCCAGCCGCAACGGCTACTGATACATTTTCAATTACCGATGTTATGGCCTCACTAGGATTGGCGTCCGCTCAGGCGAGGCTGGGTATTGAACTGTTTTTGGCGAAACAGGGGATCAATAAACCGGATGATGCGGTGGAGAGTCTCTATCAGTATGCACTGACACAGGCATACAAACACCCTGCTATTGCAAAACTCGATGAGGATATTAAACGAGGCGTTTTGCAACTACTCGCAAATTATGCATTTCAGGATTACGCGAGAAGTGCAGCCAGTAAGAAGCCATGTCCAGAGACGCATTGTGAGAGTGGGTTTATCACCGTTCGTAAATTCACGACCAAATATGGAACCAGTGAGGGACTGTTAATGAAGGCGTTAGGATTAAAGCCGACGCGATTTGTTACGTCAATCCATGAGGTGGAAGAGACATGCCGTATCGTTTGCAAAACCTGTGATGGGAAAGGTGAGGTGAGTCACTCATGCCGATGCAATGGGCGTGGGAGGGTTCTGGATAAAAAACAGACGGAGTTGATTGGTATTCCGGTTTTTAAAACCTGTCCTAAATGCTCTGGTCGCGGATATTCTCGACTGAAATTTACTGAGATATGGGATGCAGTGAAGCCACTAACAGGAGTATCCAAAACTACTTGTTACGATAAATACCAGCCATTATTTGAGCATCTGGTAACGGAATGCTTTAAAGAGGAGGCTAGAGCTGATTCCATACTGCAAAAACTCACAAAAAGAGAAATAATTTCCATTTAAATTTAAATAAATAGTAAATTAATATTGCATTTTTCGGAAAAATAGCCCATCATTGCTCTAACGATGGGTTATTGCCTCTCGTTGAAACAGAAAGGAATTCCCAAGCCTCGCCCAGTGCGGGGTTTTTTTGTTTTCGAGATTCAACTAAAACATTAGGAAATTTCGCCTAATTAAAATGGATTTTTTGTTCTCAGTAGTGTAATACAGTAAGTGCATTACTTGACTAAAGGGATAGGGGATGCCGGGAAATATAATTCATTCATATCATGACATAATGAGACATTATAACCACCCCGGTCAGGTGAGTTTTGGTGAGTTGGCTTATAACCAAGGTTATAGAGTTGGTTGTTGCTTAGATAATACTTACTTCCCACGTGTCCGACGTGTACTTGTTGTTATCGATGTTGGCTATCGCATTTCCTCATCCAATTCCTCATTGTGTGGTGATTTTAGCGGGCAATCAATCGCAAATGTTATATCTCCTTTATTCACGGGGACTAATGCGAATTGTATTTTTCTAGCAGTAGATCAAGCAGGAAATATGATACACCCACAAATTATAGCGAACACATGCGGAGCGCCTGTTTTTGCGCCACAAGGCAACATAATAATTAGATTTCATCCGAATAATAATGCCAATCCAACACAGTGTGTTCTCATAAAAGATCCAAACAATCGGATAAAATATTTTTGGCCACAAATTTAAAAAATTGCTTGTTGGCTCCATTAGAATAGTTATCACATACAAGCCTCGCACTCGCGGGGTTTTTTGCTATCTACCCGTAGTAAATCCAACTACCTAAGAATCCTCGGTAGTTCAAAATCTCGTAATAGTCCGGGATATTCAGAGGAATATTTCAAGAAGGCAAAACACATTGTCATGGTGACAATGTTATCTTGCGTCTGGTGTCAGAGTGATATCCCTGACCGTCAGCCTCACGAAACGAGGCTCAACTCGATCATGGTCGGACAGCACCCTATAATATTGTTAAATCAATGCGTTACATGTGATTTTGGGTGATATGAGCAGCACCTCGATCAAGGCTAGAGAACACCCCTACATGCTAGATAAATCAATGTGTTAATGTGATTTCCGGCGGAAAAGAGAACACCCCATGAAAGATGAATTCGAATAGTGCGATGAGTTCGATGGATTTTAATTCCCCCGAATTTGAGGGAATCTAGTGGGTCGAATAAATAATGAATACAAAACGTCAACACACCCTAGTAGTCTACTTTTTATTTTCGCCTTTTTTCAATTTAAGCCCAAAGAGAATGAGCCCAATAGCCACTAAGCTTTCGACAGTACCCAGTAAAAAATCATCATATTGAATAAATCTAATACCCGCCATAAAAAGTAATATCACACCGACAAGAATAAATTTAAATGACTTTTGTTTGAGTGGGTTTTTATCGTTCGGTTGCATAAAAATCCTTTTATATTAAATGTTAAAATCTAGCATGAGTATCACATGTTCGGTCATTCCGAACAACTCAACCTGTCGGCGAAACCGACTAGTTCAAATCCCAATATGGGAATCCCCATAACGGAACAAATTCAAGTAGTTAGGAATTACGAACAGCTCATTATTCAAGGCTGCGCATGGCGTGGCTTTTTTTGTTTTGTGAGGCGCTTTATGGAAATATCCATAATTACGTTAATTTCCCTTAGTGTATCAATGTTTAGTTTTGGTTGTGTGTTTGGCCTCATGCTAAAGCGTGACTGATAAGTAATGTCAACAACATAGCTCCAAATTTGCCACCGCAATCACTCCCAGAACCTCAGTCTCTCCTATTGCGGCTGGCAACCTACTCACCACAACTCACAGGGGTAACCATCGTTCACCCCACGGACGCCCATTGTTCAGATGGGGTGGAATATGAAGATGAAAGAAAATCCTGACTTATGGGCTGACATATTAAACGGCCTGAAAAACTCGTGGCCGCAAATATCCGGCTCTGTTTTGGCTGCCTTGATTTGCTACGGGCGCCTGATTTATGACGGCGTGGAACGAAAGAACCGCTGGGTCGAGGCACTCCTGTGTGGTGCGCTGTCATGGAGTGTATCCAGTGGGTTAGAGATGTTCGGCATTCCTGCCAATTTTGCACCGGCTATCGGGGGTGCCATTGGGTTTATTGGTGTTGAGAAGCTACGTGAGTTTGCTGTTCGTGCCATTAATAAACGTTTGGGAGGTAAAGAGTGACCAGAGGTATTAGGAACAACAATCCGGGCAATATCCGCCACGGTGACCAATGGCAGGGACTGTGCAGCAGGCAGACTGATAAGTCATTCTGTCAGTTTATCGCACCAGAGTACGGTATTCGGGCGATGCTCAAAATCCTGCGCAATTACGTGAAACTCTACGGCGATAATACCATCCGCCAGTTTATTTCCCGATGGGCACCACCGAATGAGAATAATACCGAGAGCTACATCACGTATGTGAGCCAAACAGTCGGTGTATCCAGTCATGCCGTGATTGATGTTAACGACAAATCCATCATGACAGCATTGACTAAGGCGATGATCCAGATGGAGAACGGCAAGCAGCCTTATTCTGAGGCAACGTTTGAAAAAGCGTTTGAGTTGCTATGAACGCCTACGAGAAGGTAGTACTCGTTATTATAGCCGGACTCATTGCTTGGTCTAGTTGGCTGATGGCATCATTAAACGAAGTAAATGATTTAAATAAAAAACTAACGACTGACTTCAATGAACAAGTTGCTATCAACGCCACCCAGCTAGAGCGTATCCAGCACCTCACAGAGTTAGACACTAAACACATTCAGGAACTCGCCAATGCCAAGACTAAACTTGATGAGCTTAGCGATACTCTGCGCGCTGACATTAAGCGCGTGTACGTCAAAGCCGAGTGTCCCGTGTCTGAAACCGCTGCCCCCTCCGGCGTGGATGGTTCAAGACCCGCCAGACTGGCGAAAGACGCTGAACAGGATTATGTACGTCTCCTCGGAGAACTCGAAACCCTTGAAGCCCAGCTCCTCGGACTGAGGGATTGGGCGAAGACTGAATGCAGAGGAAATAATGGAAAACCAACACCGTAAAATTACGGGTTACCGTGAATTAACCCAAGATGACATTGATTGCATGAACAAGATTAAGGCACTTGGAGAGGAACTAGGTAAGCTCTATGACTATCTTGTGGTTACCAACACACAAACGGGCAGTCATCAAATTGATATGCGTTGGCTGAATGAAGGCCGTACGGACTTGCAAAAAGGGATTATGTGCTGGGTTCGTGCAGTGGCCCGGCCAATGACATTCTAATCACCACCCCAGAATCATTTGCTCAGGAGTGGCAGGAGTAGGTTAAGGGCGTGGTGTTGGTACTCGTTTGAGTGGTTGATGTTTTAGTTCTTGAATGAGTTGGTGTTATTTATCAATATAAAGTAATTATTCGTTTTTGAGTTTAATTGATGTATACTGGTTTTTTATACAGTCACAATGAAGGAGGAGGGAATGTTTTTAAACAAATTTGCTCGTCTTGCATTAACTGCAACTTCTGTGGCTCCTGTATGCATCACATTGGCCTATTTGTCTCTTATCCAAAAAAACCATATCATGCTTGGTGTATATATAGCTATAGGAGTTATAAGTGTTTGTTTCTGTATTTTTATATTGAATTATTCTATTCATCATTCAGAACAAACAAAAAAGAATATAAAAACAGCCACTCCGGCTAACAAAGAAGTAACTAATTACTTTTTGACATATTTATTTCCATTACTTAGTACGTCTGGAACATTTCTTGACTGGAAAATTGCTGCATTCTTTTACATTAGTTTGCTTATTTATGTTTCTTTCTCTGAGGGTTATAGTTTTAATCCGTTGCTATCATTCTTCGGTTATAAGTTTTATGAAGCAGAAGATGAGACGGGTGTTAGTTTTGTATTGATTACCAAAACAGATTTATTTTCAGTGAATAACGATAGATTAGATGTTATAAAGCTAACAGCTCACACATACATTGTTGTTTAATTCACAAAGGAAATTACTTATGGAATTATTTGCTATAACCGACACTGGTAAAATTGTGAGGGTTATCACAGACTCAACGACACAAAGATCTGTAAGTACCTTGTTTGAAAAACAAAAAGAATATTTTGAAAATAATTACACAACATCTGTAGAGTTTAGTGGCGGTTATATTACCAGTCCTGCGGAGTATTTTTGCATTGATAATTTTGATGATGTTATAGGTGTTCTTGATGCAATTCAGACTCCTACCTCAATTCAAGAGTGGAGTCCTCAGGAGATATCTATTTTTAACATAAAAGCATTGTTTTCTGGTGAAATTATTTCATCTGAAACAGGTGTCAATATAAAAGCTTATCTTCAATGTTTTGATAAAAGGCAAATAATAGATAATAAAAAAACATTGTTTCATAGTATATTTCAAGATAAAAATACCTTTAAATTGTCTGATTCCGATGGTTTGGTTATCGATAATAAGTTAACTGCAATACTTGAAAATAATAAATTAAAATTCAAAAGTTTTCATATGTTGAGAAGAATATTCGATGTCGATGGATATTTTAAAGAAGCCACTGATGATGATTTAAGGGCATTTTCGAATCATGAGCATTTCCATATTACAAATGGATTTGACCTTACAAGTGTCGCAGATACTGTAATAAGGAAGAAAGTATCATTGATAAATAAATCAAGAGTCTTAGAGGATTACACTGTAGACGATTTGTTATCCATAGCGAAAGTAAATGACGTAACTCTTGATTTAGAGATATATGAAGATGACGGTGAAAAGAGAATTGCAATGCCACAAGAAAAAAAACACATCAAGAGGCTATTGAGTTTTTTGGATGAGGACTATTTCACTTCACAAATTACCCAGACACTATATCAGACAAACTCTAAGAAAAAAGTGAAAAAAACTTAGTGTAGTTGCTATCTCACAATGAATGATGATCATTAAATCACTCTAACGCTTTAGTTATCACCAAACCCCAAGCCATCACATCCCGTGGTGGTTTTTTTATTCCTCTACCCATTCCCTTGAGTGGTTAAAGAAATAACCCATGCTGCCACCCGTTCCCATCGCGTACCCAACGCACACGGGATGGTGGCATTTTTATTTTCACCGCGCACCGAAAGCGCCAATCTAAACATCGAACCCCTATTTAGGAGTGAGCCTTTGAGGAGTCAGCTTGCTGATGCTCTTCGATGGGCTGATTTCCTATTTCGGCAAAGGTTCATTACCTAAGTAAGGATAAGCATCGTGAGTACAGCATTAACTTTCAAAGAAAAAGAAGTGATCCCTTTTGACAATGGCGATGGGAAAATTTGGTTTACGGGTAAACAAGTTGCTCAGTTATTGGATTACGCCAAAACCAAATCAGTAACCAATCTGTATAACGCTAATTCCGATGAGTTCACTTCAGCCATGACCGAGGTCATTACAACAGTGACCTCGAAAGAATCAATTACTTATAGAAATTTGAAGACGCGGGTTCGTATATTTTCATTGCGTGGACTCTATCTGTTGGGAATGTTGGCTGACACTCCTGTAGCAAAGGAACTGCGTAAATGGGTGCTGGATTTAATAGAAAAGGAAAGTCAGCCACGAGATTTGTCCTTGATGGATATGGAAAGCCTCAAGGAGCTGACCATTGGTGAAATGCAGAATCGTCTGGTGGCTGCCAATAAATGGTCATTCGACAACTTCGGTCGCAAAGGCAGTGAT
Source organism: Xenorhabdus taiwanensis (assembly GCF_036512875.1). Lineage (GTDB taxonomy): Bacteria > Pseudomonadota > Gammaproteobacteria > Enterobacterales > Enterobacteriaceae > Xenorhabdus > Xenorhabdus taiwanensis. The sequence continues at coordinate 3,010,189 of NZ_AP028978.1, forward strand.
TTGATGAACTTGCGCAAGCACCATCTTAAGAAGATTCGTAAGGCTGAGAAGGCCATTCTTGAATTATCACAACTTGCATTGCCCGGACTTGATGAGTTCCCTGATGATGAGGGAGAACTCGCATGAACCACGAACAGTTTATCGAGAAGAACGTACAGGCCGAGTTAACCAAGCTCGGCTTTTCTTCATCTATAGCAGGGATGGCAAGTGACCGCGCAAAAGAACATTACCGCCGTTCAGCGTCAGCCAGCAGGAAAGGCAAGCTGTTTGATGATTGTCTGGACATTGCTAAGGCATGGGCGAGTAAATATTCGGCAGAGAAACCAAGGAAGCGGTGATTTTACAAAATTCTGCAAGGCATCCAATAAACGGGTGCTTGATAGAGTTTTGTATAGGTTTTGGTCATTCATGGTCTCAAAATTTGTCGGGGTTATATCAACCCGACCAGTTAATTATTCTGATTTATGGGGAAAAGGAACATGGCACTCACCGACAAACAAGAAATGTTTTGTCGCGAGTACCTCGTTGATTTGAACGCCACTCAAGCGGCCATTCGTGCGGGGTACAGCGAGAAGACCGCTAACCGCACTGCATCTGAAAACCTGTCAAAACCTGATATCCAGTCACGTATTGCTGAACTCAGGGCAGAGCGTAATGAAGAGGTCGGAATCAATGCGACCTATGTATTAAAACGATTGGTTGAAATTGACCAAATGGACATCCTTGACATTCTCACGGATGGTGGTGAACTCAAGCCAGTAAAAGACTGGCCTAAAGTGTGGCGTACCACGCTATCTGGTCTGGAAGTCGTTGAGATGGGTTCGCAAGATACCGCTGCCTTGCTCAAGAAGATCAAGTGGCCTGATAAGGTGAAGAATCTGGAACTGCTCGGCAAGCATATCAGCGTTCAGGCATTCCGTGAGCGGGTTAAAAATGAGCATGATGTTGTCGGAACGCTATCCGATCTGATGGATGAACTCTCCAAGGGATAACTATGAAGCCGGAATATTTAGCATTACTGCGCGATAAACTCTGGCGACTCAACCACCTCTACTGGATAACCAACAAAGAAGGCCGTCCTGTCAGATTTAAGATGACGCCAGAGCAGCTTGAGTATTTCGAAGGTATCCATACCCGAAACATCATTCTCAAAGCCCGTCAACTTGGTTTTACAACAGAAGTCTGCATTATTCAGCTTGATGCTGCGCTATTTGAGTCAGCAAAATGCGCTCTGATAGCCCACACGCTAAACGATGCCAAGCGCCTGTTCCGTGAAAAGGTCAAATATGCCTACGACCGATTGCCGGATGAGATTAAGGCCGCCAACCCTGCCAGCAATGATGCGGCGGGTGAGTTGGTCTTTCGTAAGGGCGGTTCATTGTATGTCTCAACCTCATTCCGTGGTGGCACGTTACGCTATCTGCATGTGTCGGAGTTCGGGAAGATTTGTGCCAAGTTCCCCGACAAAGCGCGTGAGATAGTTACGGGTGCGTTTGAGGCAGTATCAACGGACTGTTTCACGACGATTGAGAGTACAGCGGAAGGGCGGGCTGGCTATTTCTTTGACTACTGCCAAACGGCAGAGAAAGCACTGATACAAGGCAAGCTACTCTCCAACCTCGACTGGAAATTCTTTTTCTTCTCGTGGTGGAAAAACCCGCTTTATGCCATTGATCCAGTAGAGTCAATACCTCAACGCTTAGTTGATTACTTCGCTGAACTGAAGGCAAAGCACGGCATTCAATTAAACGAACGGCAGCAGGCTTGGTACTACGCCAAAGAGAAGACGCTTGGCGATGACATGAAGCGGGAATACCCGTCGATCCCCGCTGAGGCATTCCAGCAATCGGTTGAAGGTGCCTACTACGCCAAGCAATTTCGCTGGCTGTATGAAAATAAACGCATTGGCAAACTGCCGGATAACTCACACCTGCCTGTCCATACGTTCTGGGATATCGGAGTGGGGGATTCAACGGCTATCTGGTTTGTGCGTGAGGTGGGCGAAGAGTTTCACGTTATTGACTACTACGAGAACTCAGGCGAAGGGCTGCGGCACTATATGAAGGTGCTAAAAGACAAAGGCTATACCTATGGTGAGCATTGGGGACCACATGACATCGATAACCGTGAATTTGGTGCTGATGCTAAGTCACGCCGAGAGTTGGCGCGAGAAGGTTATGAAATCGACGGGCAGCGGTATTCAATGATCTTCAAAGTCGTGCCAAAAGTTGGTGTTGATACCGGTATTGAATCGGTACGTGAAATTTTGCCTAACTGCGTATTCGATGAAGAAAAATGCAGTGAAGGCATTTCCCATCTGGAAAGCTACCGCAAAGAGTGGGATGACAAGCGCGGTTGCTGGAAAGATAAACCACTGCATGACTTCACATCGCACGGTGCTGATAGTTTCCGTTATTTTGCTGTTGCCAAGAATAACCGCAAGACTGTAGGTGCATTTTTCTTCTAAGGAGAGTCTTTCGTGAATGAAAAAACAGAATTTCTTGTTAATAGCCTAGCTGACACTATCGCTAAACGGATGATTTATGCGGCTGGTGGCGTTAGTGGCAATACTAAACGCACCAATATCTATTCTGAGTTCGGTTACCCCGAACAACTCAGGTTCAGAGAATACTACAACGCCTATGAGCGTAATGCGGTGGCGCATGCTGCTGTACATCGTTTGCTGGATGGATGCTGGCAGGACAACCCGACCATCATTGATGGCGAGGAAAAGAAAGAGTCAGCAATAACTAGCGCATGGGAGAAGGAAGTCACAAAACTATTAAAGCCGTTTTGGGCGAAAATTAAAGACGCTGACCGTCGCAATATGATCGGGCATTACTCAGCGTTGCTCATTCAAGTTCGGGATAGTAGGGCATGGAGTGAGCCTATTGATACCACGGTAGTATCACGGTTAAAAGGCGAAGCGCTGGTAAACCTGATTCCAGTTTGGGAGCCACAGCTCACAGTTGCAGAATGGGACACAGATATTAATTCAGAAAACTACGGACAGCCGGCGATGCTCAGCTTTGATGAGCGTCCGGTGGGTCAGGTTGAGATACAAGGACCAGCAAAGCAACTGGCTATTCATCCGTCACGAGTCATCATCTTATGTGAAGGTGCTGAGGATGGGAATATTTTCTCAGGTACACCATTACTCAGGGCGGGATATAACAAATTACTGGACATTGAAAAGGTGTCAGGTGGTAGTTCCGAAGGGTTCCTGAAAAATGCCTCTCGCCAGATTGGGGTGGAATTTGATAAAGAAACTGATTTGCACAACATCACCACGGCAGCGGTTCAGGCTGGCTATCCAGATCTAGGTGCCGCACTGGAAGACAAAATCAGCAAGCTCAACCGGGGGACGGATTCAGCAGCAGTGATGCAGGCAGGTAAGCTGAATGTATTGTCAGTCGCGCCGGGCGATCCAACGCCGACATGGGAAGTCACGACCCGTGAGTTTTGTGCCTCTGTGCAAGTGCCGTTCACGGTGCTGTTCGGTACTCAAACGGGAAAATTAGCCGGGGATAAAGACGATGCCACTTGGAAAGTGAGATTGAATGGGCGTCGATGGGGTTTTCTGACCCAATATGTAACACGCTTGATAAATCGATTGTGGGAAATCGGCATTATCAAGCCACCTTCTTCTGGCGAGGTCACTATTGCATGGTCTGACATGCTCGCCGCCAGTGAGCAGGAGAAGATCGACAACATGATTAAGATGGCAGAGGCGGCACTGAAAACCCAGCAGGCTTTCGGAACGCCGATATTTACGCCCAATGAAATTCGTACCGTGGGTGAGTTGGAGCCACTGGAAGAGGAACCTGAACCGCAGGGTGCAACAGGAGACCCGCTAACTGATGAAAAAGACCAGAATCGGAACCCCGATAATACCGAGAAATAAACGCGATCCCACTCAGTCATACCGTGCAGTCAATAAAATATTCCGTGATATTGAGCAACGGTATTACGACATCAAGAAAGCCCTCAAGCAATTATTTGACAGTACTCTAACCGGACATCAGAAAGACGGAGAACCAAGTTACCTTCTAGCGAAAAACGAGGCAGGACAGCCAGACTGGTTATTTCGTGTAAATAAAGAGGCTTTCATTTATGACATGCCAGCAACCGCTTTAGCGTTATTGCTGGAAAGAATTCAGGCGATTCTTGATGAACATTTGCTGGATGGTGGGAAAGCTCAGTTATGGGCGTTTGATTATGTGTCTGATGAATATCAGCGTGGAACCCTAAACGCCCACACGAATCTAGCCATACAGTCAGAGATCTACGCACAGCAAACTACGCTATCAGCCTTGTTATCAACGCCAGCCTACCAAAATCAGATTGCTACGGCACTTGTAGCAACCTATAGCGATTGGAAGGGAATTTCTGATGCAACAAGGACTGATTTGTCCAATGTAATAGCCGAGGCTATCGCTCGTGGGGTAAATCCAAGGGAAACAGCAGCGATTGTTAGTAAGCGGCTGGATGTGTCAATGAGCCACGCTAAGAACATAGCCCAAACTGAGCAGGTTGGGGCATTACGTGAGGCCAATTGGAATGAAACCGAATGGGCTAGAGAGCGGTTAGGTTTAAATACTAAATTACTTTGGCTGTCAGCCCTGAAACCAACCACCAGATCATGGCACGCTGCAAGACATGGAAAGCTCTACACCAAACAGGAAGTTGAAGAGTTTTACTCTAAAAACAGTAATCGCTATCGCTGTTATTGTGCGCAACAGCCAGTTGTTCTGGATGATGGCGGAAAACTGTATAACACGGGCTTGACTGAACGCCTAACGGAAGAGCGTAAGGCATGGGAACCTGAACCACCTAAGTAACAATTCAAAGAGGTCAAACATGGGGCAATATAGCGTTCATGTTAAATCACTGGCCTTAAATTCCTCCAATATCTCAACTGAAACTATTGATGGTGATGAGCATGTCGTCATTCGTGGCGTTGTGCCCGTTGTCGATGATGTTGTGATGAACGGGGGGTTATATCCAGCTAGTGAGATTAACAAGAGCTACAAATCAATGGAGGGGAAACAGGTTCCTTATGGACACCCCAAAATTGATGGTCAGTACATATCTGCTGACACACCAAGGGCGGTAAATCAATTCCATATCGGCGCATGGGCTGAGAATGTCCGCAAGGATGGCGACAAAGTTGTCATGGATGTGAAAATTAATCGTCGGTTCGCTGATTCAACTAATAAGGGAAAGGAATTTTTATCCCGTGTTGATGGCGTTATCGCAGGGAATAGTTCCGAACCAATCCATGTTTCAACCGGACTGTTGTTGCAGCGAGAACAGAACAAAGGCAAATCGAAGGGCAAGGCGTATACGTGGGTTGCTCGCAATATGCAGTTTGACCATATCGCCGTACTACCCGCCAGTGAGCCGGGTGCAGCGACACCGGAAGAGGGCGTGGGAATGTTTGTAAACGCTGACGGTGAGCAGGTCGAAATTGAGCAGGTCAATCTGTCTGATGCGGCTAATTGTACCCAAGAGGGACTGATTGATAAGACGAAGTTCTTCTTTAGCAACGCATCAAATTTCTCATTCGACGACATTTATTCCGCGCTCAGAGCAAAGTTAAAAGCCACTTATCCAGATGATGACTACCCATACGCCGAGAGTGTTTGGCCTGACAAATTCATCTATTACCGATCCGGTAAAACTTACCAACAAAAATATTTCATGAACGATGACGGTACAGCCGAACTCGTTGGAGAACCTATTGAAGTTGTACGCAAGCCAACTGAATACGAAGAAGTCAAAACCAATACGGAGCACGATCCAATGAAAGACCTGATTATTAACGCCCTGAAAGCGAAAGGTAAGCCAACTGACGGCAAGACCGAAGCTGAACTGCTTGATGCATACAACCAGATGAATACAGAAGAAGCAAAAGACAAAGAAACACCGGAAGAAAAAGCCGCGCGCGAGAAAAAAGAGAAAGAGGCCGCAACAAATACTGATGCTATCACCGCGGCAATAAACGCAGCCATAAAGCCATTGACTGACAAAATCACCACACTGGAATCTCAGTTGACTGCGAACGCTGATAAAGAAAAAGCCGATAAACGCGCTGCGGTAAAAGCGAAGTTCGGTCTGGACGATACAGTGGTAAATGCTCTGGATGGCGCGGCGCTTGATGGCTTCTATGCACAATGTCCGACCTCAACAGGTTTGAATTCATCATTTACAAACAATAATTCTGAATCATTCACCTCTATGCCGGAGTAATAGAAATGGCAAAAAACGGGAAACGTGTAATTCATGCTGGCGGTGTGTTTATCAACCCCATGCTAAACCGAGAAGGTGCGGCGGCGGCGGATATCCAGCCCGGCACGATTGGGTATTTTGAGGCTGGCAAATTCAAAGCCTCAGTAGACGGCAAAGAAGCGGCGATCCTGTATGTCGCTAATATTGATTATCTTCGTTGTCAGACCATTGATGACCCCATTACGGCTGATGGCGTGGTTGTCGGTATTCACCCTATGGCGGGCGTGTTTTTAAACGTTCGCGCAACTGCGGGAACGTACAAAAAAGGGCAGCCTGTAGCAGTCACTAACGGTCAGATTAAAGCGGCTGACGATGGGGCTATCTTTGCCTATGTCGAAGAAGACAGCATTACAGCAAAATCAGGTGACTTGGTTCGCGTGGTGTTTAAATAAGGAGAATTGAATGTTTTATTTTTCAACCCAAAAGGCAACCGAAACCGGCAACCTTGAGGCTAACCAAGCTCAGTTTGGTGAGCTGACATTAGCACGGAACTCATCGGCTCAAGCGGTAGCGGATTTTATTTCTCGCGCTCGCTTTCGTGTAGAAAATGCACCGCGACTCGATGCGGTTAATGCTATCGATGATATCAAGCGCCTGTATCGTTCGTATGACCAGACAGTGCTGGCCGAGTTCGAGCCTAACACTGAGTTTACGCTTCTGAATGACCTGATGCCGCTGTCGCGCTCTGTTCGTCTGGAAGAGTCTGTTTATGAGTACGCTCGCACAGGCGGCACTGGTTGGGCGCATACGTCAATGTCCGGTCAGATTGGCGCGGCTCTGGATGCCCGTTCTTACAGCTTTGACGGTACTATGGTGCCAATTCATGACACTGGTTTTAAATTTAACTGGCGCGATCCTGTATTTAACAAAGGCTCTGCCCTAGCCTCATTGTCTGATGCACAGGCCGACTCGGTGAAAGTTGTTCGTCGTAAATATCTCGACTTTATCTGGAATGGCTTTCGTGACAGTGAAGGTAATTTCATTAAGTTTGATGACAAGACGTGGAAGGGCTTACGCACTGATGAGCGTGTTGCACAGGTAACACTGAACATTGATCACACCACGAGTACAGATGGTCAGGCAATGCGTAGTGAAGTGATGAAAGTACGTGACGTGCTGAAATTACAAAACTACCAATACGGAGCCCAAACTTGGTATGTATCAGGTGAAATCCTGTCTAACTGGGAAAAGCTGTATTACGACGTTAACCAGACTCGCACCGTGCTTGAAGAAATCAAGAAAATCACCGGCATTGCTGGCATCAAAGAAGATTTTGAGCTGAAAGGCAATGAAATGATGATTGTCCCTCTGGGCGCTGGAGTTATCGTTCCAATTGTCGGTCAGGCATTCGGGACGGTTGCAGATCCGCGTCAATTCTACAATTCGGATTATGTATGGCGCACATGGGGTGCGGCTGGTTTGATAGTTAAGCAAGACATCAACGGTCATTTCTCAGTTATTCACGCGAAAGGCGCATAAAGGGGATTTATGGCACTGGTAAGAGTTATTTCAAATAACTTTTTTGCTGGTGCCGACCTCAAAAAGTTAGAGGTTGGCGCTCAGCTAGAAGTTTCAGCAGGCAATGCGGAATCATGGGTTAAAGCTGGTCTGGTAGAGAGAATCGAAGACAGAAAGCTTGAAGTTGCCACACCAGCCAAAGCAAAAGGCAAAGGTAAGCAAGATGGTGATAACACTTGATGATGTAAAGCCAATGATAACTGAGCTTGGATTTGCATTGCCTGATTCAGTGCTTCAATTACTACTAGATCAAGTGAATGCCAAATCTGAATGCCTGTCGGCTAATTATGATGAGTCAACGCAATCGCTATTGTTAATCTACGCCGCGGTTCGTCTGGCCTCGCTGTCAGGCGCAAGGAAAATCGCCTCGCAGAGTGCGCCTTCTGGTGCTTCCCGTTCATTTGCATATAATTCCTCTGGTACTGACTATTTACTCAAGCAAATACGAGCATGGGATAAACGCGGTTGCTTATCTGGTTTGCCACTGGAGAGTAAATCTGTCGGCTTCTTTGATGTGGTGGGGTGAACATGTCCAGTATTGCTAGCTGGGGCTATACCGCCCCTTGTACTTTCTGGAAGCGGTTAGGAACTGATGAGTATGGGCGACCGTTGGGTTATGAAGCGCCACAAATCATTATGTGCGAATACCAAGGTGGCCTGTCCAGTAAACTATCCGGTGTGGGGACTGAACTGATTGCTAAAAACACCTTCTGGACGGAGTTTGCTGATGCATCCACGGGCGATTATATCCTGATTGGGAAATCATCAAATCCGAACCCCATAGCGGCAGACGCTGACGAAATTAAATATATCACTCGTGATGCGGACACATTCGACCGCCTTGTTGATGATTATGTTTTAGTCACGGGAGCGTGATATGGGCGTCAAGGTCAAGGGGATTCGTGAAGCACAAGCAAAACTCAACGCCTTAATCGGTGATATACGAGGACGGAAAGTTGTCCGTGCCATGTATAAGGCTCTGTATATCGGAAGTGCTCAGGCTGCGCTTTATACGCCGATTGATACTTCTACGCTGATTAACTCTCAGTTCCGTGATGTGCGTTTTGATGGTGTACTGCTCACTGGACGTGTGGGTTATTCGGCAAACTATGCCGTCTATGTGCATGATCCCAAAGTGAAGCAGACATTCCGGCGAGCAACAGCGAAGAAGGCGTTCCTGAAATTAGGCTTTGATGAGATGAGAAATCAGATTGATAAAGCTGTTATGCAGGAGCTGAAATTATGATGGCATTTGAGCAATTTCGCCATTATCTGGCAAAAGCGGGGCTGATTGACGGGTTCAAGATCCAGATGCTCACATGGATTGAGCAAAAAGGCGATGGCGGTCAGATGCAATACATGGTCTTTCAGCCTGCTGGCGGTACTGGCCGGCTGGATGATTTGGGGGCTGATGACAATGTACAGGTGATTTTGGTCAGTGGACAAAATGACCCACAACCCACCATCCAGCGTGCACAGGAAATACTTAATCATGTCGCCTCTTACCCCGATGATGACTGCCTGACCTCCGTATTTAATCTTGGCGGTTTGACAACCCCTATCCTCACACAAGAGAACCGATACGTCATCCGGTTGCTCTTTCGCTGTACATCATAATCAAGTCGCTTGGGCGGCTTTTTTTATTTCTATTAATCGAGGTTATTCACATGGCAAATTGCCCAGTAGAAACCAATAAACTTATTGGTCGTAACGCTATTATTCGCCTTGCGCAGGGTTGTCCTGATGCAGTACCAGACCAATCAACGTTTTTTAGGATAGGTGCATTAACCACCAAATCATTTGACCTGTCACCCAATACACTGACCTCAGAGGCTGATGATTCAAAAGGGCTGGTGGAAAGTGTTGTTACTAGTATGGACTTAACCATTAGTTTTGATGGTGAATACCGCAAGCGAGATAAAAGTGAAGACTTTGGTCCATTGCGTTTGTTGAAGGAAATCCCGAAGGAGGTTCAGGCGGGGCGCCAACCTGCGTATTGGGTGCAGATGGACTTCACCGGAGAAGATGCACTGGTATTACAGGCGTACATGGTATTTACGTCATGGTCATCTCAGTTTGGTTCTAGCGAGTTTGCGACATACTCCGGCGAGCTGAAAGTGAGTGATGCCGATACGGTTGATTGGTTAATTGAAGAGGTTGCGGTGCAGTCAGTTTCTGTTAATCCTCAGTCATTGACAGTAGCGAAAGAAAAAACAGGCTCTTTTATGGTGAGTTTCAGCCCCGCTGATGCTACTGACAAAAACTATACCGTAACATCGGATAAAACTAATATCGCTACAGTGAGTCAAGTAGGTAATGTCGTAACAGTAAAAGGCATTTCAGAAGGCTCCGCCAACATCACAGTTACTACGAGGGATGGCAGTAAGACAACTAAGTGCGGAATTACCGTCACGGCATAGCATTACAAAGGGCACTTCCGAGCGCCCTTGATAATGTTCAGGAGGAATTATGACGCCTATTATTGATATTGGTGAGATGGTTATCTCTACTGATAAAACCGATTATTTACTGCGCCCCTCTTTCGCTGCAATGACACGTATCGGTACACCTCGACAAATTGTGGAGACGTACACTTCCCTCAATGGGGCAGAAACTCAGGAGTTAATTAACCGCGCGCTGGCGGCTTACGGTACACTTCCCGATTGGCTGATTAAACTGATGCGGAAACCCGCATTTGGCCGCAATATCTTGTCAACTGCCATGATAGTTATACAGGCGTGCTGTGAAGATGACGTGGAAGAGTTGATCGGTGAGTGGAGACCAGGACGAAGAGGGAGCGTGTATCGTCTGGGGAGCGTGCCAATTAATGACATCATTGTCATTGCTCGCGAACTGATAACACATGGTGTTATTGGTCGGGTTAAAATCAGAAAACTCCAACGGAATGAAGGAACGGAAGTGTTTTCTGACCAGTTTAAAGCTATTGAGTATATCAATGCGGCTCGCGCCCATTTCAATATGTCACGCGAAGAAGCCGAGCTGTTAACGATGACCGAGTTCCAGATGATGCTGAAAGCCAAGTTTCCTGATGAAAAAGGTTTTACTCGCGAGGAATATGATGCCGTTATTGATGCGGATGATCAGCGCACTAATGACCTGATGAGTGGCAAGCGAAGACTGGTGAGTATGAAGAAATAACAGTCCTTACAGGACTGTCTTTGTTGGTTTTATCAAGACATCTGCGGGAATGCCGAACATACCGTGTAAGTTACGGATCATGGGTAATGTCAGGTTACGCTTACGGTTCAGAACTTCATAAACGCGGTTCGATTTGCCGATAGCTGGTTCCAAGTCTTTAACCGTCAGGCCGGATTGCTCCATTCTGAATTTGATAGCCTCAATAGGGTCTGGCGGGTCGATTGGATAATGTTCGGATTCGTAGGCTTCAATCAGCAGCACCATGACCTCCATAAAATCAAATTCAGGTGTGCCAATTTCTGGCTGATTATCAAACAGCGGAGCGATGGCTTTTAATGCTTCTTGATAGTCTTGTTCGGTTCTAATAGGTTTAATGTTCATGGTTTACTCCGGCTCTACAGTGTTGGCATCTACAGCATCATATTGTTTATGTGTGCCGATAAATTTAATGTACACCCAGCCTGCGGGATAAAAGATAGAAACTATCAGGCGGTAATCGTTTCCTTTAATGTTAAATACCACACGATTGTTTTTCAGTATGCTCGCATTACGATATTGAGCCTTAATATCGGCTGGTGTCTTCCATAAGGCTTTTTTGGCCTCGTCGAACCAAGCCCTTAGCGATTGTTCTGCGTCGGGATATTTTTCCCAAAACGCTTTCAGTGATGCAACGGATATTATTTTCATAAATCCAACAATAGTCCCATTTTGGGACTTTTGCAAGTGACAGTACGATTTTCGGGTCAGTTCATCACGGGTAATATCACTGTGCTGAAAAAGCACAAACTATCTCAGAATTAATGTATTCATTATATTTTTATGTATAAATTATAATTTGAATAAATAATTTTATGACTTAAGCGGATACGCTAATTTTTACTTATCCCAAAATCTAAAATTCCACAATTAACCTATGCAATTATTTTGCATCGGTCGTTTTTGCATGTTTTTTTTCACAATTAAACCAAATGAAAAAGCCAGTAGCGAAATACTGGCTTTTGGCGTCCTATTAAAAGGAGAGAACAAATATGTTGGATATGACTTTAGCAAACCAAACAGCCGTTGTCACGAACCAGAATAGCCATGTCCCTGTTATCGTTTATCGTGAGCAGAGAGTTATTACGACTGAGCAGCTAGCTGCGGGGTATGGTGCTACTGAAAAAATGATTACCAATAATTTCAATAGAAACAAAGAAAGGTTTGTTGATGGTAAACACTATTTTTGGGTTGAAGGTGATGAGTTACAGTCACTTAAGAACTGCCCCTCTTTAAGAGGTTCAGTTAACAAACATGCAAGAAACCTCATTCTCTGGACTGAACGCGGCGCTTCACGCCATGCCAAGATGCTTGAAACTGATCAAGCTTGGGATTACTACGAGTTACTGGAAGAAACTTATTTCCGTGTTCGTAGTGAAATGCCACAGGCAGTTTTACCCGGTAACTATATTGAAGCGCTGGAATCTCTTTTGAAATCCGAAAAAGAGAAAGCTGTAATCTCAGCGGAGCGAGATAAGGCCATCGAAACAAAAGCGTGGATTGGCAATAAACGAGAAGCAACAGCAATGGCTACCGCTTCGGCGGCAGTTCGTGAGCGGAATAAGTTAGCTGATCTGCTGGGACAAAGTAAGAATCAGGCGACTATTTTGACAGTTGAGAAAGCAACCAAAAAAGCGTTTAAGTGGCAACCACTTAAAAAGTGGTGCAAAGAGAATAACGTGAAACCTGACACAGCGCCGGATAAACGCTTTGGCACCGTATATTCATGGCCTGCCGCAGCTTGGTTAGCAGTGTATGGTATCGATTTATCTGAACTGCTTTAGCGACTGATACTAAGCCACGGATGGCTAAAAACTGAAATCCTCTGATTCTTTTTAATCTATTTTAGTGGTCAATCATACAAACTGAATACAGTTTAAACTGTTGAACCTTAGGTTCAAACAGACTAATATCACCTCAAGGAATATTTATTAATGAGCTAAATTTTAGCTATCCATTTTAGGTAACTGGGATTGAGGGGGATATATGCCACAAAGATTGGTACGTCCTGAAAAGATTAATGAAGTTTTCGCTCATTTGAACGAAAGCTCAGATAATCATACCCTCTACGCCTCTTTAATGGGTGGATCAGATATCACAGGACAAATAAAAGGATTATCCCTTTCTCCTGGCTATCGTATGGTTCGTATTGATAATCGATTGACTGATAAGATTAGTCAGTCTCATTTTGAATTAGCTCTGATAAACGATATATCAAAAGAGGTTGCTTATTATAACCGAGTGGTTATACAGCCTGACGTTGTGTTAAATTGCCGTCCTGTAACTCAAATTCTCGTTTGGCGTATTAGAACGCCTCAGCATCGGGCGGCTCTACGTGATTTAGCTGGTAAGGTATTCTTTGATTATCTGCTGGAGCGCTATAACGTAATAGTATCTGACATGAATCAGACTAATGATGGCATGGCTTTTTGGCAGGATCGCATGTATGACGCTCTGATGTATAATCTGTATGTTTATGCCTATGACATGATAACCTGCGAATTACGCAAGATTCTGACTCAAGATGACGTTAGCCGACAAGAGATGTGGCTATGGGGAGATCCCGAGCATCATCAAAACAGACTGGCTATCATTTCTAAAAGCGAATTACCAATGCCAAAAGAATAACTAACTAACCCGCTTCGGCGGGTTTTTCGGCTTTAATCAAATAACCATCACATAAATGCCACTTAAATTGTGGCATTTTGCGTTATTTTGCATTAATTGGTTGGTATTATGAGCAAAATTTAACGATGAGGGATTGTGATGAGGAAATTATTAATAGCCGGAGTTTCTTTTTCAGCATTGATACTATCTGGTTGTATGGCTACACCTAATGAAGCTCGAATCAAAAAACCAAATTTTGAAGGAAGCAGTAATAAGACGGCAAAAGAACTTGCTGAGTGTATATATAACGGATGGACTAATACGAGAGTTTTGTTAGAAAGGGATCATACCGTTCATTCAGAATCATTTGGTGATGTAATCACTATATTTACTTGGAATAGCTCCATGTTTGCAGATGTAACAAGCTCGTCTAACGGGTCAATTGTGAAATTCTACAAAACGATACTTGGTGCTGTTCCTGTCGAATGGAATAGAAAAGAGGTTGTAGAAAAATGCTTGTAATGATTTTAGAATGAGCAAAACTTAATGCTGGAGATGATTATGTCAGAAGTATTAATACCGGGTGAACCAAGAGATTACTACAAAACTTTCGTAAAGAATGATGGTAGCGAATGTTATCAGGCCAACAGGCGTGCAATAAGAGAACTAATGACGGCTATAAATAAGGCTACTGGTCCATATCAATATAATGGTAATCTTCATTCGGTAATACTAACTCATCAAGATTATTACGATGCTTTTGATGTTTTTATTATCAATGAGCCTGACGATGCAAAGATAGTTATGCGTAGTGTGTTGGCAGAAGAAATGAAAGCCAAAGAACGCGAACTTAATGTTGGTAATGGTTCCACAACAAAAATGACAGGTATTGTATTAGCGCTTATTGGCATTTGTATTTGTTTTTATGCTCTCACCATGAATGTTGCAGTTGGATATTATGATAAGGTTATTAATGCTGGATTAGTTGCAGATAGGCAACTCTATATGACGGCTGGAGTAGCAATAACAATCATTGGCTCATTGGCAATTCTATTTTCCTTGCTTTTGGATAAAACGGGAAACCGTTCATAGTAAGACAATAAAATCATCAAACTGCCACATTTTGAAAATATATTTCCTTATATAATACCCCAATAACCCTGCCACTTGGCGGGGTTTTCTTTTTTTCAGGAGCTAGAAAATGGCAGAGCATCAAGTGGGTAACATCGTTTATCAAGTTTCTATGGATGTAGCGCAATTGTTGACGGCGCAACGGCAATTAGATTCGCGCTTGGGGCAGGTAGAGCAGCGCTTTAATCAAACGGGACGCTCAGTGCAAGGAGCAGAGAAAGCATTACTAAGCCTATCAAAGGCTGCTACTGCGGTAACAGCAGCATTATCTATCGAGAAAATAGCCAGTTATGCTGACGCATGGGTTGTGGTGAATAACAAGCTGGTTAATGCCGTCAAAACAAATGAAACGCTGGCGGAAGTGACTGAACGTGTATTCAATATCGCCCAGAATTCCCGTGCGAGTTTGGATTCTACGGCTGCATTGTATGGTCGTCTTGAAAGAGCTACTCGTAGTTATGGTATGTCGGCTGACGACGTGGCGAAATTAACTGAAACTGTTGCAAAAGGTCTGGTGGTTTCAGGTGCAACCGCTGCGGAATCATCAAGCGTCATGATTCAGTTCTCACAGGCTATGGCGTCAGGCGTCCTGCGTGGTGAAGAATTTAACTCCATGTCTGAGAACGGGAGCCGTCTAATTGCAGCATTGAGCGATCACCTTGGCGTTAACATTGGTCAGCTAAGGAAGATGGCGGCGGAGGGGAAATTAACGTCTACAGTCGTCGCTCAGGCTTTTCTAGCTCAGGCAGGAACTATTGCTAAAGAATTTGATAAAACCTCAGCGACCATGAGCCAGTCAATGGAGATGGCGGCTAATAATATGACTCGATTCTTTGGTCAATCAACCACGGTTCAGACGGCGCTTAAAGCGTTTAATAGCACTCTGGTTACAGTCAGTGAAAATATGGATCTTGTTGCGGGTGCTGCAACTGCCTTAGCCGCTGTGATGGGTTCAAGGATGGTGAGTGCGATGACACTAGCAGCAAGCCAAAAGATAACAAACGTTAGGTCTGCTATAGCGTTAGCACAAGCGAATAAAGCAGAAGCGCAAAGTACACTCTATGCCGCCGAAATGACACTGAGAAAAGCAGCGCTGGATAAGGAAGCTGCATTATCTGCCCTACGTGTCGCTGAGGCTGAATATGCAGCAGCGAAGGGAACTGATGCAGCCACAGCAGCACTTGCCAGGCTAACCGCTGCTCGTGCCACAGCAACGACAGCAACAGCCACATACGGAGCCGCACAAAATGCAGTTACTGCCGCTCAAGCGGGGTTCGCAGCAGCCGCAAGAGCCGCGACTATTGCAGTGAATGGACTCAAAGCTGCTATGTCATTTTTAGGCGGGCCACTTGGTGTGGTTATGCTGGCAGCAGCAGCGCTTTATTATTTTCATCAGCGAGCAGAAGAAGCTAAGAACGAGGCTAAAGATTTATCTAATACGGTTGAAAGTTTGACTGGCAATCTAAAGGAACTGAGTAAAGTTAAACTTGAAGAAAATAAAGTCAAATTAGAAAGGAAGCTGGCTGAGCAGGACGAGCAGATAAAAAAACAAAAAATAAAGGTAAGCGGTCTTCAATATGATGTTGATCACGGTGGTGGCTTTTATTTTAAAAAATCCGAGGAGGAGATGAAGAAGCTCAGAGATGATTTAGCCCTAGAAAAGGGTGCGCTTGAGGATATGCAAGTAGTCAGAAGTAATTACGAAAAAGCCATTGATCTGACCAGCAAAGCTCTTGCTGAAAACACCAAACTGACCAATGAGAACACCGATGCCAACAAGAACAGGAATGGAGAGGTTGATCAGGCATCTGACAAAGCGGCGGATTTTATCACCAAGCTTAAGAATGAAAATGAATTACTTAAGACTCAAAAGGGATTAAAGCGAGACTTAAAAGCCGCAGAGTTCAAAGCTGACGAGCTGGGGGCAAGCCCTAAGCAAAAATCAATGATAGCGGAGACAACCAAGGAAAACATAAAACTCAAGGAAGCTGAAAAGGAAAGAGAAGATGCCGCCAGAGAAGCGGAAAATGCAGCTAAAAGGGCTGCTGATGAAGCCAAGCGGCGATCAGATGATATCACAGCAGCACTCAAACGCCAGCGTGACGAAATAGACCGCCTCAAAACAGGCTACGAAGAAGCTAGCCTTGAAATGGTAATGTATGATGCCGCTAAAGCCATGCCGGAGGGTTCTAGCGAGGAACAGATTGAAAAAGCTAGAAGAAATGCCGCAGAAAGATACGATATTGAAAAGGATGAAGAAGCTCGGAAATGGGCGCTTGAACAAGACTCTTTAGCGAAATCCAAGAAGGCAATGGATGAAGAACTTGAGCATTTGAGGCGTATCAAAAAGCAGGGTTTGATTGAAATAGAAGAGTTCAATAAAAGCGAGCAAGAGATAAGAGAACGTTATAAGAATAAAGCCGAAGAAGAAGAGCGACAACGCAAAGTCAATGAAGCCGTATCGCCTGCCATGAAAACCCTTGGGGAATTCGACCCAGTACAAAACCTCATTAATGAGCATAAAAGAAAAATAGCAGCTATTACCCATTTCGAGCAAGAACACACTGAACTTAAGGAACAAGCTGAGGCAGCCAGAGCCGCTATAGAAAAGAAATACCAAGAAGACCTGAACAATGCCCGATGGGAACAATGGAAAGGCCAGAATGAGATGTATCAATTTCTGGGTGATGCCGTTGAAGCATTGGGGCAGCGCTCAGCCAACTCCATAACAGGACTGTTAACCGGAACACAGTCCGCCAATGAAGCCATGCGAAATCTTGCCCTAACTATCACAAATGAGGCGGTGTCTGCGTTGGTTCAGATGGGTATCCAGCAAGTCAAGAACATGATTATGGGCAAGGCTGCTAATACTGCGGCTGCTGCATCGGCAGTTGCTACGGGTGCGACGATTACTACGGCAATGGCTCCTGCTGCTGCGGCTACCAGTGTAGCAACAATGGGATCCGCTGCTACAGTCGGCATGATGGCTATGGCAACTGCTGTACCTGCGATGATTGCATTATTGGGTGCTCGTAAAAACGGCGGACCAGTCAGCCCGAATGGGGCTTACCGTATTGGTGAGAATAACAGGCCTGAGATATTCAAGGCGAATAATGGTCATCAATACATGATACCGGGTGATAGGGGTAAGGTGATTAGCAATCGGGATATGGGGAAAGGGGGTAATGGTGGGGTGATTATTAATCAAACATTTACCTACAATGTGAGCAGTAGCGGTCAATTTACACCAGAAGATGCTAAGATGTTGTCTGGCTTTGTTAGACGGGAAGTTTATGATGTCATCATAAATGAAGTTTCTCGTGAAGAAGGCTTGCTTAATTAAGTAGGGCAGTAAAGTAAATTTCGATTACGAGAGTATATATAATGGAAGAAAAAAATAATAACCATCAGGAATTAAAGAACATCGACAAAGCTTTCACTCATGACTTTAAACCCAAAGATATATATCTTACAACCGCTGCTTATATTGCGGAAAACGGGTTTGAGGTTAATGTTACTTTGTTTTTGAATGGAATCATTGTCTCAGGAGTTCTTATTAGCAATAAACGCTATTCATCATTACTTGCTGGAAAGATTTATAAGGCATCGAATCAAGAGGCAGGGCAGGCATTTTTAGATGTTATGCTGGATATTAGAGATTGTATTAATGAAAGGGATAAAGAAATCAATGAAATAGAGTATTTATATTTATCCGATGTTGAAATAACAAACTCAAATGGTAATAAATTAAAAACTGATTCGGAAATGAGAATTAAGCTAGGAGAAGTTAACGGTTTTATATTTGGTAAACTAGTTGATTGCTAATTTCAAATGAACCATTAGTAACCCGCTTCGGCGGGTTTTTTATTAGGTGAAATATGACAAAACCAGAATTTAAATGGCGGCCACAGGATAACCATGAAGTGACTCATGAGCCGCGAGTAAAGGTTATCCGGTTTGGTGACGGCTATGAGCAGCGTATCAAAGACGGCATCAATAACCAGTTAAAACGCTACCAGCTTAGCTTTACAGGGAGCGTGGAAACCGGACGTGCTATTGATGAGTTTCTACGGGCACGAGGTGCGGTAGAGTCATTCACATGGCGAACCAGTGATGACAACCAATTGCGTACCTTCGTTTGCCGTTCGTGGACGGTCAACCGTCATCGGATGCGCTGGTCTATTAGCTGCATCTTTGAGGAGGTGGTGGCATGAGAGACATTCCAAAAGAAATGCGGATTGAGGTTACCGAACTGGCTCAGAACGCCATTCTCAATCTGTATGAAATAGATTTAACGGCCTTTGGTGGCGATATCTACCGCTTCCATGATGGTATGAACAGAAAGTTACAGCCGATCATCTGGCAAGGCGTGCGATATGAACCTTATCCGGTAGAAGTGACAGGGTTTGAGATGAGCGGGAAAGGACCCAGCTCCAGACCGAAAATGGTCTTTGCCAACATTAACGGATTCCTTACGGCAATAAATCAGGATTTCAATGATGCGTTAGGGGCTGTGGTGACACGCCATCAAGTGCCTGAGATTTATCTGGATGCAGTGAATTTTCCCAACGGCAACCCACAGGCAGACTCAACACGAGAAGCAGTAAGTAAGTACCTGATAGAACAAAAACAAGATTCAAATTCTGACTTTGTAACCTATGTGCTCGCATTACCCAGTGAAACTGATGGTGCGTTAATTCCTGCGCGAGTGATTCAGGCGGATATTTGTAGCTGGCAATATCGTTCTGTTGACTGTGGCTATGATGGACCACCTGTGGCAGATGAAAAAGACCAGCCAACTACAAATCCACTCAAAGATCGATGTTCTAAGAAATTCAGCGGTTGCATTAAGAGATATCCACGCCCTCAACCTATGCCCTTTGGCGGCTTTTTAGGTGCTAACAAATTAGGTTAACCCATGATTGAAAAAGACATTATCGCCCACGCTAAAGCGGAAGGGGCGAGGGAATCGTGCGGCCTGATTTCAGGTGGTCGCTATTTCCCGTGCCGCAATATTTCGCCAGATCCTGAGAACTATTTCGAAATTAACCCCGATGACTGGATAACCGCAGAATGCTTTGCCGACATTGAGGCGATTGTTCACAGTCACCCAAACGGAAAGCCTCGCCTGAGTACCGGAGACAGGGAGCAGCAAATAAAAACGGGCTTGCCGTGGTGGCTGGCTTGTGGTGTTCGTATTCATAAATTCCGCCCCGTTCCCCGATTATTAGGTCGAGAATTCATACATGGTACACAAGATTGCTATTCCCTCATTAGGGACGCTTATCATCTCGCGGGTATCGAATTAATAGATGCCGAGCGTGAAGATGAGTGGTGGAACAAAGGGCAAAATCTTTACCTTGATAACAGCCTCAGTCAGGGATTTGAGCAGGTTGATGAGATTCAGCCCGGCGACATTATTCTCATTTGTTTAGGTAGTCAAACACCCTGTCACGGGGCGATTTATATCGGCAATCAGCAAATCCTACACCATCGACCAGACCGCATCAGTAAACGCGATGTCTATGACGGTTACTGGCTTAGATACACCCACTCAGTATGGAGACATAAACAATGGTCAAGTTACAGCTTGGAGGCCATCTTAGAAGATTTGGTCGTCGCTACGAATTAGAAGTGCGTGACGCAGCAGAAGCGGTCAGGTGCCTGTGTTATCAGTTAAAAGGATTCCAGCAGGCACTTTCTGACGGGCATATTCGTGTACGCATTGCAGGGCAGGATATGACAGAAAATAGCATTCCTGTTGGCATGAACCATCCTCTTAATGATGGTGACACCGTGACTATCGTTCCGGTGGTTGGGGGCGCTGGTGGTAATGGGGTCGGCATGGCTATCTTGGGTGTTGTTGCTGTTGTGGCGGCATTTTGGACGGGCGGCGCTTCGATTGCAGCATGGGCTGGCATGTCTGGGGCTGTGGCGACAGGATTAGCTATAGCAGGTGTTGCATTAATCAGTGCAGGGTTGGCATCCATGTTAACCAAAATGCCTAAAGGCCCTGAAATGGGTTCAAGCAAGACAGATGGAAACCAGTATTTCAATTCACTGGAAAATCGCATCGGACAAGGGTATCCCGTTCCGATTGCATACGGTGAGATGGTTGTAGGCTCAAATGTGATTTCTCAAGGCTTGGAGACGGAATAATGGGAAAAGGCGGAGGTGGTGGCAGTACACCAACATTACTAGATGACAATCTAAAAAACAAACAGTTCTTGAGAATTGTTGATCTGGTCAGTGAAGGGCAAATAGAAGGGCCTGTGGGTGGGCTGCACGGGTTCAGAATTAACGGAACTCCTATTGTTGATAGAAATGGCAATCCTAATATAAATGGCGTTACTGTACAGTGGCGTGCTGGCACTCAATCCCAAGAACCACTCAGTGATTATCCATTCGTTGAAAGTGAAATTCCTGTCAGCGTTGAAGTGAAAAAAGACACACCCATTCTCAGATCTGTGTCCAACCGTGATGTGGATAGAATCAGGTTCACGTTGGGAGTTAGTCAGCTCGTTAAGACAGATAGCAAGGGCAATCAGAGCAATAGCTCGGTGCAACTGTCTATTGATGTGAATGATGGTTCTGGCTGGTATAACGCAAAGGTTGTCCAGATAGGCCCAGCTAAAATTAGTGGACAATATTTAGAATCTCATACTATTGATGCACCGAAGAAAAAACCGTTTCAGATCCGTGTATCACGCTTAACAGATGACAGTAAAAGCGATCAGCTCCGCAACGGTACGGTATGGACCAGTTATACCGAAATTACCGATACCTTGATGAGCTATCCCAATAGCGCCGTGGTCGGTATGCGTATTGATCGGTCATTATTCGCTGACACACCAAAACGCACTTATCACATTAAAGGGATGGTTGTTCAGGTTCCTGATAACTATAACCCAGAAACCCGTGAATATAAGGGGGTATGGACAGGACGCTTTAAGCCTGCATACACCAATAACCCTGCATGGATTTTTTACGATCTAGTAACCAATACACGCTATGGTATCGGTAAATTGATGGGGTCATTTGGTTGTGACAAATTCGCGCTCTATACCATCGCGCAATACTGCGATCAGTCTGTCCCTGATGGATTTGGTGGGACTGAACCCCGTTTCACCTGTAATGCATACATAACCACCCAACGCAAGGCGCGGGATGTTCTGGATGATTTGGCGAGTGTCTTTCGTGGTATGCAGGTATGGAATGGATTGCAACTTACCACTTTTCAGGATAGGCCGTCCGATCCGGTCTGGGCATTCACCAACGCTAACGTGGTTGAGGGAAAGTTTAACTACAGCTCGGCTGCAAAAAAGGCGCGACATACTGCGATTGAGGTTACGTGGACTAACCCAGATAACGGCTGGAAAGATGAGCGTGAGCTTGTTCAGGATGATGAGTTGGCTGCTCGTCTGGGAATCAACATTAAAAAAGTGGCGGCATTTGGCTGTACCAGTCGTGGACAGGCTCATCGTGTTGGTAAATGGATTATCGAAACTGAGAAACTCGAAACCGAATCAGTCACATTCAGTACAGGACGGGAGGGAATTAACTGTATTCCGGGTGATATAGTTGAGATTGCAGACAATACATTTGCTGCTGCGCGTGTTGGCGGTCGCGTTCTTTCATTTTCAGGTAAAACCGTTCGCATTGATGCTCCCGTCGAATTCGCAAAAGGTGAGTCAGGTTATTTTTCCTATATGGGCAGTGATGGCAAGTTCATTCGGGTTGATATCGAATCCGTAAATGGAGATGTTGTCACCCTGAAAGATGCGGCTATGGGATTACGACAATGGGGCGTGTTCTCAATTTCTAAAAAATCATTGGTCACTCGTCTGTTCAGAGTTATGAGTATTGCCGAGGACAATAAAACGGGTAATTACAATTTTACCTGCATTCAACATGAGCCCCAAAAAGAGGCTATTGTCGATAATGGAGCTGATTTTAAGGGTAATCCAGTTACACAGAACATTATTCGTATTCCTAGTATTGAGCGTTTGAGTATTGCATATATTCTCGATAGCTCTCAGGTTCAGGCTCGCGCAATGTGGGCGACAACAACCATTAACCGCAGTATCTCTTTTGATGTGACGGTGTATCGTGACAATAAAGTGGTGTCGCGCGGGAATACCAAGGAACTTGAATATTACTTCAATGGATTGGGTGCTGGTATTTATATGGTTGGGGTCCGCGCTCGTGATGATAACGGAATGTTAGGAGATGAATCCAAGGTTCAGATGGTAATTGGCGCTCCTGCCGCACCTTCTGTAGTTAACATTGAGCCGGGATTTTTTGAGTTAAAAGCGATTCCGCACATTAGCGCCCCAAAGACACTGGATACTCAGTTTGAATTCTGGTTTTCAGAAAAACAGATCATCAACATTAACGAGATTGAAGCAAAGGCTGATTTTCTGGGTATTGCTAAATTCTGGATAAAAGGTCAGCTAAAAGCCGGGGTGCTATATTGGTTCTATGTTCGCAGTGTCAATGAGTTCGGTAAATCTCATTTCGTTGAAGCGGTCGGCGAACCCAATGACAACGCCAAGGAAATTCTGGATGAATTAAGCAACCAGTTCCTTTCTGCCGAAGCGGGCAAACGCCTGCAATCCGACATGAACTGGAACGCGGAAACCGCCCTTGAACTCACCAATGCGCAACAGCAATTATCCCGTGAACTGATGGTGCGTGACGGGGAGAGTAAGGCGCAGATTAGCGAACTCTGGCAGGTACGGGCAACGGATAATGAGGCGTGGGCGCAGAGAATAACGGAAGTTAATTCGTCGGTTGGGGCTAACGCATCCCGTATCAAAACGGTTGAGACCACGATAGCTGAGCGGGATAAATCGTTTGGCCAGCAATTTACCGAAATCCGTACCAGCATCGGGAACACTAACGATAGCGTGGGTAAAATTGCGGCGGATGTGGTGACTAACAAACAGGCCATATCCAGTACACAGAAAGCGGTGGCTGAATCAAAACAGCAGGTTCAGGCGCAATTTGGCGAACAACAGGCCATCATCAACAGCAAAATGCAGGCGGAATTTAACCAGAATGCCGGCTATGCCATCCACAGCGTGAATATCACCATTAACCGCAATGGGACAAAATATAACGCGGGTGGCATGGTGATTAGCGGTGAATTTAAGAACGGCAATCTGGAGTCGTATATTGGATTTTCTGCGAATAATTTTGCGTTCTATAACCCGACCAACGGCAAATTGGAGCCGTTTATGGCGGTCAAAAACGGTCAGGTGTTTATCAGGGACGGGTTTATTGATAAAGGCTATATCAGGGAAATTATCTTATCTGATGCCATCAGGTCAAAGAACTACGTACAGTACAGGGCAGGCTTTTTGATTAATGCGGCCACCGGTGCTTTTGAATTTAATGACATGCGTTCTCAGGCAGGGTTGCGCTGGGCGAATGGGGCAATTGCGTGTTATGACCAAAACGGACGGGTCAGGGCGGCAATGGGATATATAGGGCAATTTCGATGAGTGACTATGGTTTTGGTGTGTGGGACGAGCAGGGGCGGCAGCGTAATACAGGCATCCGCCCTTTTCTTTATGCGGGATTTATGAAGCTGAACAGCGGCCAGACGACAGGCGAACTCACTATCCCCCGTGAGCCGATGAGTCAGGGGCTGCGGCTGTCGTATGTGTTTATGTGCACACAAACGGGGGAATGGCCGAATGCCAAACGCCAGTTTTTGGTGAGAGACAACCAAATCATTATTTCAACAGGGCGCAGTGTGGCTGCTGAGGGCTGGCTGATTGCGTATTATACAGCGTGAGGATATATGGACTGGGGCGCATTTTTAACAACGAATGAAGGCATCCCGTGGTGGACACCCAAAACGACACCACTTTCTTTTGTTAGGAAAATATCGGTTACCATTGGCAGATGGTATGAAGGCATAGATACGCACATTAGCACAACGCAGCCGTGCATGGCATTTATGTGCGCCCATACAGACAGTGTAGAGAATGCACCTTATGGTGAACTCAGTAGTGGAAAAAGCCGCTGGCATATTGAGTTGTCAGCGCCAGATTCCCGTACCCCAACGGTGTGTGAGATTTACCTTTTTACCCTGGTTTATCCGCAGCCTGTCCCTGATTGGGGGATTGCTGTCTGGGATGAGAACGGGAAATGTGTGATGACCAGTGATACAAACCCGCTGGCGATTGAGGGGGAATATAACACCAACCAGCAAATGACATTGCGGGGAAAGAAAGCCTTGTTAATGCAAACGACAGGCTTGATTAGCTCGTCAATCGAACCACCCGGAGAATTACCCATACTGCAATACAGGGACACCTCTTTTTCTGCCTTCTTCAACGGTCATTCCACACAATTTGTTCCGGCAGCCGTATCAGGTCCCCTCTCTTGGATTGTTGAGTTCAGTATAGAAGATCTCACCAGCCCGTATATTGACTGCGCTCTTTACGACGTCTAACAGGAACCCCACCATGTTCTATTCACAAGGCACAATCAGCACCGTGTCCGGCTCGGCTATTGTCCGCGGCACGGGCACACGATTTAAATCGAATATCAACGGCGTTGCCCCCGGTCAGGTTATATTAATCCGGTCAGGCAACAACAACTTATTGCACATGATTCAGGCGGTGAACTCCGATACCGAACTGGTACTGGCGGATAGCGCTTTCCTTACCCTAAATTACGCAAAATACCAGATTCAGACCACCGTTCCTGATTCCATCTCAGATGGCGTCCGGCACTTGGTGGCTAACAACAGTTATATCACGCAGTTCCTCCAGAACATGGATAAATGGATGACACAGAATGGGACGGTCAGCGTGACATTGCCGAATGGTCAGACGGTGTCATTGCAGTCGATTAAGGCACTGTATGCGGCGATGTTAGACAAGAACAAGAACGGCGCCGATATTTATGATAAACAGGCGTTTGTGAAAAACCTCGGTTTGGCGGGAACCGTAGATCTCGCAAAAAATGCCGTACCGAATTCACGGAAGGTTAATGGCAAGGCATTGACGGGAGATGTCACCCTAAGTGCAGAAGATGTTCAGGGGGAACCTCGTTTTAACACGACGATAGACCTGACCGGATTGAGCAGTGACCGCTATTATCCTGTATGGTGGCGTTTTCCATCCAATGGCATTGGAGCTAATCCATGGTTAGCCATACATCGTAATTATGCTGAAGACCGAGGAGATAAAAATCCGTTTGGGCTAGGGAAAGACGAGGCCCACCTAGCAGGTTTGTTATTACAAATAGAAGGTGGAGATAACCCATGGGGTGGTGATGCTCAGTATCTGAATATAAAGAGAATTAGTCAAACTTATCGTAAAACGGTTAAAAACATTCGTTATAAAATGATGAGTATTGCAAGACCTCACGATGGTAAATTTTCTCTCTTACATAATCTGAAATCTGGTGATATCACTTATTGTGAAGTATTTAGCGGTTGTTATTTACGTGGCGGTTTAACCTATCATGTGACAAGTAATTTTTCCGGTATCTATTCTTCCAATAAAGAAGGAGAAGTAGAAATAAGTAGTTGGTCAAATGATCAGGATAAGGAAATCAAATGGATGGTAAAATCCTATGCTATTGATGATCCTCTATTAGGAAAAGAGTACGACGATACGGTTCTTCCTTATGCTCATGATTATGCTGAAACTATCAATTTGGCGAAAAATGCTTATCCTAAGACGGGAGGGAAAATCGAAGGGAAAGTGGATGTTTCCAGTGATATCGAAGCAACTGGCTGGATTGGCGGAAAAGAGTTATGGGAACGTAAGTCCGACGGTGGCTGGGTGCGAGCATATAGCCCTCAGAATAAACCGACTGCGGAAGAAATTAAGGTTGAGCCGCGTTTTAACACAACGATAGACCTGACCGGATTGAGCAGTAACCGCTATTACCCCGTATGGTGGCGTTTCCCATCTAATGACATTGGGGCTAATCCATGGTTGACCATACATCGTAATTATGCTGAAGATTGGGGAGATAAAAATCCATTTGGACTTGGAAAGGATGAGACCCATCTTGCTGGGCTGTTATTACAAATAGAAGGGGGAGATAATCCATGGGGTGGTGATGCTCAATATCTGAATATAAAAAGAATTAATCAAACTTATCGTAAAACGGTCAAAAATATTCGTTATAAAATGATGAGTATTGCAAGACCTCTCAATGGTAAATTTCCTCTTTTACATAATCTGCAATCTGGTGGTATTACTTATTGTGAAGTACTGAGTGGTTGCTATTTACGTGGCGGCTTAACCTACCATGTGACAAGTAATTTTTCCGGTATTCATTACTCCCATGAAGAAGGGGAGATTGAAATAAGTAGGTGGTCAGATGGTCATGAACATAAGCAGGAAATTAAATGGACGGTGAAGTCTTATGCCATTGATGATCCTCTGTTAGGAGCTGAGTATGATGATACGATATTTCCTTACTCACATGATATTATAGAATTCATTAAAAAATACCGCTAAAAAAGATCCTAAAAATTAGTAAAAATGTGGAGATATAGACTCAATGATACAATGAAGGCAGAACAAACAATGAGATAATTTATCTTGTTAATTTAATAGAATGATATCATATTCATGACTAAAAAAAACAAATGCAGTTTTGTCAATATCTACAATAAACTGCTTTAAATAGTAGTGTGATGTACATAGAGCCTGTACGTAGATTTGTGTAAATGCAATACAGGCCCCTACTTATTTTTATGTATTTTAATTATTAAAAACAATCAGGGGCATATGCCCCTGTAACTATTTTACTCTGGCAGTTTCGGCCATTCAATATCTGGAGAAACAGAAAAATCAACTCTATTTAATAACACTAAATATTTTTTCCATTTAATTAGAGAAAACCTTTCCTTATCTGTTGCCAATTCAGTATCAATTGCATATTGTAATGGCAAAATGGCATCATTCGCTTTTTTACGTAAAATTATTTGTTGTTTTTTCGATTCAGAAATTTGATTTTCTTTTAAAGTAATCTTATCTGTAACCCATTTAGTGCCATCCCAATTGTCAAATTCAGTATTAGGTTTCTCAAATGTTAAAATATCAGGTAATTCTCCTATTTCAGTAATGTTAAATTCTTGTCGAGTTTTAATATGGTAAGCAGTTTTTCCTCTATAATCTGATAAATATTCCCAGCCTGTTAGTTTTTTGTTACGACAAACTACGAAACCAGGTTTATTTTTCAGTGGGTTATCAACACAAGAATGGGCTGGAATACCTACCCCAACAGCTAGGAATTCAATATTACTATTTAAATATTCTCTAGTTATAGCATTGTAATTAAATATAGTTACTTCTCCAGAAGTGGTTGCTATATTATTTTCATCTAAACCAGCTTTAAAAATTATCATTATTTAGCCCTTAAAATATAATTAAACGCTATGTTTCTTGGTCTCGTTTTGAAATTAGCCAATGAAACTGCGCCAGTAGGGATTAATTGATTGGCTGTGGAAAAATATTGACCACTACCATATGTAGGAGATTCAAAATTCTTGGCTGTATTATCTGTTGGATAACTGTTAGAATAACTATTAATGGGTGGTGTTACTAAACTTCCCTGAGTAGATGAACGAGCATAAATATAGATATTAGGTAATTGTGTCGCATCTTGCCATGACAACAAATTACGAGATATATCAATGCCTCTACTATCATCCCAACCACGAATAAATTCACCTCGTAAATCCGGCAACACTCCAGATGGATATATCTCCGCTAATTTAGGATACTCTGACTTAGTAAATTTTGCACCATTGCATTTTAGCCAACCCACAGGAGGAATTTCAGTTGGCCATGGCATTGGTATGCCAACAATATCATTCGTATAAATACATTCACCACCTGATTTTCCACCATCAGTATTAGAAAATTGAGCAAATAGTCTCCCTATTGAATTAACCCAAATTTGACCATAATCGGTATCTCCAATACTAACGCCTCGGGCATAATGTATTTGTTCTGAACCTCTAAATGGGCCGTTGTAGCCTAACGATGGAATTTCATCAACAGATCTCAACGCAGGATACGCTCCAATATCATTCACCCCTAAATTGATATCTGTGCTTAGAGGTTTTCCATTAATTTTCCGGCTATTCGGCACCGCCTGCTTGGCTTGCTCCACGGTTCCCGCCAAACCGACGTTAAAAGATACTTCCTAAGCATCAAATTTCAAGTAGAAACTTTAAAAGGTTCTCAAATAGAGAAAATAACAAATAAACTTTATGATTTATTGGTTTTTAGAAGGGGATTCGTCGGCTGTGTTATTCAACCATGAATGCTGGTTGAGACTAAACGTCGGTTTGGCGGGAACCGTTAATCTGGCTGCTGGGGCATGGTCTAAATCTATCGTCAGAGAATTGGGGAATGGTGGAACATTTGTAAGTTGTAATACACCAGGAATATATAATATTGCTATTGATAAACCTGAGACAGTATCAGATTTCCCCAAAGTAAATGGAAGTCCAATTTACGGTTATGGCATGATGATTGTGACTGTAAGTCATTCGTGTACTTCACAAGTATATATGTCTCATCGTGGACACATTGCTGTTCGTCAGTCATGGTATCCGAGTAAAGAATATGAAGAGTGGTTTGTTCAATATAGTCCTGAAAATAAACCATCCGCTAGTGATATCGGAGCGGCATCAATTAATGATGTAATGCGCATCACATATCTGGATGGATGGAACAATATTTACAATGGTTATTCTGGGTTTGGGCCTGAAGCTTCATTTCACAAAAAATATAACATACCAAAAGATTTCGGTGTTCAGCTAAGATTTAGCAATGTAAGTGGAGCCTCAAGTGAGGGGGAAGATCAGATATGGAGTCATAGATTGATTTTCATGCATAGAGGAAATACATATCGTACAGATCATATCAATAAAGATGAAATAGTTACTCGTAAATTTTGGGATGATAATAATGCCAAACCAGATAATAATGGTTTTCTCAAGACATATTCTCCAATAATAGAAATTTACCCTGATGGTACATATATAACTAATAATGAATCAGAAGGAGCAACTGTTACTAGGATTAATATCGGTTATTATAAAGTTTCAGGGATATTAGGTTATAACTCTGATAAGGCATGGGGGGTATATGGAGGTATTTCATCACCAAAAGATAATAATGGATTAGAGTTAATTTACATTTCTGACAAAGTGCAAAAAGATGGTAGTATTATCATTGAAACTTTCCATAGGCAACATTCACATCTACCTGAAAAATTTCAAAATAAGCGTATAAAAACCATGCTGGAAGGTAAGTTGATTTACTATGCAGAGGGTGAGCCTTGCGATATTCCTGACGGTTGTCGCTTGGACGTTCGTGTCCACATGCCAGAAGGTTCTATTTGGAATTTAAATCAAAATAAATTGCATAAAGAAATAGAAAACCCTGAGTAATAATAATCCATGAACTGAAAAAAATAGATTAATATTTGTGTTAGGAATACTGTGAAATCTAAATAATAATCAGGGGCATAATGCCCCTGATTATTATTCTGGTTTTTTAGGCCAATCAGTTTTTTTGATATCTGAAATATCAAGTTCAACTAACTTAACACTATAGACTTCCCATTCACGTAATAGTGAAACTTCCTCTTTTGAAGCCATATTAATCCGAATTTTACGCTCTAATTGAATAATTTTTCGTTCAGCTTCATGTAACAGAGATTGTTTTTGGCTTTCTACTTGTTGTAAATCATATTTTTTTTGTTCATCAAAATCTGTTACCCATTGTTTTCCATCCCATTTATCAAATGAAGTCTTAGGTTCTAATAAAGTCAATTCAGAAGGTAATTCACCAATTGATTGTATTTTTCGAGATTCTCGATTTTTAATATGATAAGCAATTCTTCCACGATAATCTGGTACATGAACCCATGACTTTTCATCTTCACTGCGACAAATAGCAATATCTGTTGAATCAGGCAATTTAGGTGCATCTAAATAAGCCCCAGCAGACAGACTAACACCAATAACAGTGCGTTCCATATCTGCACAAATATATTCTCTTGTCTCGGTATTAGCCCGATAAACCATAACCCAACCATTAGAAGTTGCAAAGCCATTTTCATTAAATTTTGGTGTTTTAATATCTGTTGTATATTTCATTATGCCGCTCTCACTATATATAAAAATGCGATATTACGAGGACGGGCTGAAACATAAGCCCACCAGTCATAACGTTTTGCCATATCCTTACTATTCCAATATATCCATCTCTTACCTTTAGTATTCTCCCATTGCGTAGCTGTCATAGGATCACCAAAAGCATATTGGGGTTCACCAATGAAACTTATATCCCCTGTATCGTTATCATCAAAACCTGAAATGATAGTTCCCTCTTGGTGTGTTAGTATTCCTCTATTCGGGTCTGCACCACGCCCATTATCTAATCCACGAACAAACTCACCACGTAAGTCTGGTACAGTACCGGAAGGATATGCCGTTGCTAATTTGGGGTATAGGGATTTATCAAACTGCTGACCATTACATTCAAAATAACCTTCAGGTGGATTAGCATGAGGCCAAGGTAAAGGTACTCCTACTGGAATATGTTGTTGATGGTGCTGTAGGTAACGGCTATCGAAGTTACCATAATCGTTAGGTAACATTTTTCCATTAACTGCAAACTGCACACTACCATTATCTATCCTCTGGCTAAACCAAAACCACCCTTGATTGTCGCTAGCTTCTAATACAGTGTATCTCCCTCCTCCCTGTACAGCGTTTCCCCATAAATTGATGTGGACAGGTGATACTGCTGATCCACTAGAACTCAATCTCACGACTGAATTATCGTTATTACCTACAATCACATTTTTGTCAAAACGCACATGATCACGAAACGTTCCTCCATGTAATGAAGAAACAGCATCAACATCATTCGCAGTCGGTTTATTTTTGGTGGTATAGAATTCTGTCCAAGCCTCTTCAAATCCATATCTATCTCTAGCTGAACGATAAGCAATGCCATTGTTCCGATACATAGTCTTTAATTGTAAAGCTGGGGTACTACCAACATCCACATTAAAATGTATGACAAGCTGGGTGTCTCCATTTCTTTGGGCAATATAAGAACCGGATGCTGCATCCCACGGCACGCCATTTTCTCCTTGAACAGATGTGGTAGCTCCTCTGGAAAATGCGCCAACATCCTCTGAATTTATAACCACATCCCCCGATAGTGGTTTCCCATTAACCTTCCGTGAATTCGGTACTGCACTTTTAGCCAGATCTACCATTCCCACCAAACCGAGGTTTTTCACAAACTCATCTTTGTTTGGAATATCCGCTCCGTTCTTATTTTTCTCCAAACGTGTGTTGGCATTATTATTTGCATTAGCCGCATTTTGGTTTGCAGTGTTAGCTAAGGATCTAACCTCACTCACTTTAGCGTCAGTTTGGGCTGTGTTATACGCACCAACATCTGCGGCGTTCAGAGCAATATCCGCCGACAGCGCCTTACCATTCACCTTACGCCCTGCCGGAACTCGGCCATTGGCATTATTATCCGCCGCTTTAGCCAAATCATATGCTGCCTTCACCGCTTTCGGTGTTGCCGCATGAGTTTCGCTATTGCTGTCCACCGCGCTGCTCAGGATCACAAATCCCTTCTCTTTTAGCGTCGCGTCAGGATGGTTACGGCTATTGGCATGTTTCTTAATGGAATCATCCACATACTCACGCGTAGCCAAAATCACAGACGGATCAACTTTCAATGTCACTGCGTTAGCACTGCTGACAATCAGGATCATGCGGATTGTCTGGGTACGGCCGGAACCTTCCTGCAATTGGGGTTTGTAGGTTTCTGCGCAGTTACCCACTGCGATCAAAACACCGTCTTTGTCATATAGGCCGATTTCACGGATCCACCAGCCACCTTCGTTTTCAGGAATAACCTGTTCCGCAATGATTTGGTTGGTGTTTTTCGGATCAATGCTCAGCGTGTTAATCGCTGCACGACGCTTTTCATTAATCAATTTGGTTTGTTTGGTGTCCGGTGTCGGCAACTTGCCACCACCATCACCAACGGCCATATGGGTAATTTCAATTTTAGTACCCAATGCCGCAGCATTTGCTAACTTATCTGCGCCTAACTGCGTCAGTAGCGCAAAATATTTGGTACTCATGATCTAATCCTCATGTCATCAATAATATGTACGCCCGCGCCCACAACTTCTGAGCCGGAGATTGTTATTTGTTCCGGGAAATAAGGGTAAACCGTCAGTTCGTCACCACTATAAGTCGCCGCTGAGTAGTGATATTCGCCACGTGTATCCAGATTGATGTCCAACCCAATCAAATGTCGGCTTACTGGCTTGGCATCAAAAATCAGGTTTTCCAGCTCCTCGAACATTTCATGGGTGATGCCGTTTTCCAGTACACCGATATCCAGCCGGAAGGTGCCTGGGGTATCGTTGGTCTGCCACCACTCTTTTACACGGATGAGATAACCCAATGGTTCGACAACTCGCCGAATCGCACCAATCGTCCCTTTATGTTTATGCAAAAATAGCGAGCTTTTGATCACTTCCCTTTTGGTGCTCTCAGACCAACGTTCGTCCCAGCGATCGACTGACCACGCCCAAGCCAAATAAGGCAGTAGTGATGTCGGGCAAGTGTCTGGGTTCCACAGCTCACGTAACGGAACTTTGACCTTCTGCAATTCTGCGCAGGCTTTGGCTGCTGCAAGTTCTAGCTGAGTCGAACCCATCGGCAGAAGGCGATCACTCATCCGAACCTCCCATCGTCAGGGTAGTTTTAGTGCAGTAAGATGCCTGAGTTTTATCCAAAACAACGTCTTTCAACGGCGCTTTCAATTCCACGCGCTGGATACCTTCCACATGCAATGCGGCATAAATTGCTGACAAACGAATGTCACGCCCCAAGCGGTGCTGTGCTTCAACATAGTGTTTCAGTCGCTGTTCTGCCGCCTTGCGGATAGGTTCTGATTCTGGTGTCGGGAAGATGTACAGCACCGCATCAATTTCATATTCCACAATGTTCGCAGACTGGACTTTCAGACGATCCGCCACCGGACGCACGTTTTCATCGTTCAGCGCTTTTTCGACAATTTCCAGCAGCTCTTTGGAAGCAATTCCTTTGTCTTCCCGCGACATAATGGTTACGGTGACGTTAGCTGGCGACGGGCTGATTGCCGAAGCGTCAGCGACACGACCATCCGCACTGCGGGCATGGTATTCATACGCACCGACTGGGCCGGCAACGCTCAAACCTTCAAAAGCCTGTGGAATGCGCACGCGGTAGTCGTTGTCAGATTCCATCACCGCCGGTGTCGGTGGTACAGTAGAATTATCCGCAGGATGCAGAACCATACGGGATACGTTGTTGTTCGCCCCCAACTGATCCAAATCACCGCCTGTTGAATAGGCCACCATTACTGCCCGCGCAGCTTCGTTAACCCGTTGACGTAAGAGCAATTCGCGATAAACATTCTCTTCCAACAACTTGACCAAAGGTTCAGATTCCAGTTGCAAAGTACGTGCAATGGCTTCTTGCTGATCTTCTGGATAGAGCGAGATCAAGCCTTTTTTGCGCTCTTCCAGCAGTTGTTCGTAATCCAGTGGCTCAACCACATCCGGTGGTGGCAACTGACTTAAATCGATTGTTGGCATGACTTATTACCTCACCGGGAATGGCTCACCGGAATAGAAAGTGAAAATTCCTTGGCAGATTGATGATAAGTACCTGTAATATCCACCACCATTTTGCCGTCCTGTCGGGTTTCCATCGTGATAGAGGTCAGCATCACGCGTGGCTCCCAACGGCTGATTGCGGTATAACTGGCCGCCATAACCTGAAGCCGGAGCGCTGCGTTTTGTGGCCAGTCAATCAGTTCTGGCAGCAAAGAACCGTAGGTACGACGCGCAATACGGCTGCCCACAGGGGTTAATAAAATATCGCTGACGGATTGCCGGATATGCGCCAAATCTGTCAGTTCTCGGCCCGTCTGCCGATTCATTCCCAGATACATCATACGGGGCCTCCTGATGTGTCACCGCCTGACCTGATGCCGGTGTGTTTATGGGAATCCACGACCACGCCGTTGGAACTGAATGTGCCTCCGGTGTGTTCAATATTGCCCGTCATTTTGCCGCCGTTGCGCACAATCAAGTTGCCTGTGCTCATTAGCTGCGTACAGATGACCTCCGGTGTATCCAGCGTAATTCGGGTGCTGGCGACACAGGTGATTTCCGGCGCGGTAATATGGACGGAATCCGAAGCAGTCACTGTCGCGGTCTTGATGCCAGTCACAGTCAATGCGCCAGATTGCGGTTCATACTCCATCACGGCACCATCCGGAAACTTGATATGCGTCGCTTCAGGTGATGTTGATGGCGCCGGAAACTCATCTGAAAAAATCGCAGGCAATACAAAGGCGGTGGTCAGCTCTCCGCCGATGGACAGTAATAAAACCTGCTCACCGACACTGGGCGCCCACCATGTGCGGGAGTTTCCCGCTCTGGATGTCAACCAGTGCAGCCAGTTGGTTTCAAGATTGCCTGTCGCGACTCGGCACATTCCCTTTGTGGTATCCACTTGGGTAATGACGCCGGTTCGGATCAGGTTACGCAATAAGCGCATCAGTTCAGTGAGTTGTGTGTTCATGACGTAAGAATGCCACGAAACAGCAGGCGGGACATTAAACTGGGTTTGTAGGAAACAGCATACAAATCCAGAATAAAAATCCTTTTTAATCAAAGAAATAAAAAGGCCTTCTCAGGAATAAAAGAAGGCCTTTTATGGTTTTTCGTATCACTTAAACAGCATTGCAATAAGATGCGATCATTCTGATTTACACTGCTGAACAACATCCCGTATATATTGTTGTAAATAGTCTAATTTGGCTTGGTCTTTGATGATGCCGGTTCGGATATCGTAAATAGCGCGTCCAGCTTTTGCAGTGAGTTCGACTTGGGTTCCATCGCCCATGCGGCGGGGGCGGGTATCTCGGTTTTGGGTGAGCTGACAGGTAGCAAGGTTGGCGGCGGCAATTTGCACCCGCCGATGGCCAGCAATAATGTCAGTCCGCAAAACCGTATTTTCTTCGGTGACATGAGCTAATTTTCCTGCATAGTATTCATCCAATTGTGCAGCCCGATTTTGTGCATCTTTCATTTGCTGAATAGCTGCCAACGTTTCTGAATGGGCTTTTTGGTTGATGGTAGTAAGCTGTGCAGCATGTTGCTGTTTCAAACCCGCCACTTCGCTGAGAAACAGGGAGCGATGTCCCCACCAGCCAAGACTTCCACCAATGATCAAGCTCATAATTAAGGGCATCTTTTTTAGTGTATTAATTCCCAACAAACGAGTTCAGCCTCCCCTTTAATCCCAAAGCTGGATAATAGGTTTGCTGGCGGCAGGCATAAATTCTGGCATTTCAACTTTCGTTCCATGAGGCAATACTGCGCCAAAATCAGCCAATCCAGGATTTGCCAGCAACACACGCTCAGTCATTCCCAATGTACGTCCATAATGACGCCAGCAAATGGCATCAACTGTCTCATTTTGTTGTGCGGTAACTTGCATACACTCTCCTTTCTCTTTGCAAAAGTCAGTTAGTAAATCGGAGAGTTATGATCAAATAATTAGCGAAATGCCTCAATGCGGTGAGATTGTTAGGTCAGTAATACATAAACCAAGGGCAGGAAATGGTTTCCTGCCCTTGGCTCCTAGCTCTTATTACAATGATATGTTATTCATTGGAGGGTATTGTTCCTTTGTCAGCGTTAATCAGATAGCCAACTATCATCCTCCCAAACCTCTTGAATGAGTTCCATCATGTGGTCGTGTTCACTACTTTTTTTAGTCCCTGTTACTCTTACGGAGGTGCTACTGCTAATTCCAATTCTAAAATTTGTATCAGGATAGTGTGGTAATATTCTTTTTTTTAGTTCACTTTCTAATGAAGATATGACTGATTTAGAAACATTAGCTTGTTTATCGAAAAGTATCTCCACTCGCATTCTTTTCCCCGCCAAATCTATTCTTCTATTATTGCACCCGAATTCCCTAACATTTTGTTGCTGTTCACCTCATTACCTAACAGATCGCTCTCCTGTTTACCCTGGTAACTGTTAAACCTTTTTTCATAAGGTGCAGATAACTCTGCTATCCAAACCAGTGCCAGCTCTTTGTCTTCCGCATGATTGCATTCGCAACTTGTTGCCATTCTAGCAATGAAATTGATACGTTGCGCTACCAATGATTCTATAAGAGATTCCACTGATCTATCTGCCTCCATATAAGAAACTGTATGTATATACAGTACACGTAATAAGACTAAAATTAAAGTAGTTTTTACCTGTTTTAGTCATTAAATTTAATAGTTAGTAACTATTGTTTGCTGTTTTAGCAGAAACATTTGCCAGTTTGTTTAATTTTTACACTGTGACAATTCTACGGTCTGTATAACCCGCTATCTTTCTACCTCCCTGTTCATCCGTACAGTTATTGACAGAACTCCAAGAGGAAATTTTTATGCGTCTTTTATAAACAATTCGTTCAGATGTAACCGTCGATTCTGATTTTGGCACGATGGTCCATTGGTGGAGCCGCGTACAAATAAATCCTGCATGAGACAAAAATGGGGAGGTCACGCCTTGTATGGATTGAACATCTTCACCATAAGGACTGCCAAAAGGGATATTTTTGTAAGATAAGCGAATAACTAAATCACGACGTGAAACCCAAGGCCCGCCCTGTGCTTGGGTATAAGCAGCCCAATTCCCCTCATCTGCCGCTTGTAACACTGCGTTTATTTTGTGGTCAGACAGGCGTACTTCCCTGAGCCGACGCAATTCGCGCCAAACCGAAACTGGAGCGCCGCCAATTTGTTGAAATTGGCGAATGCGCCAGCGACTCGCCCAGGCAGTCACTGATTTTGCCATATCACGCAGGGATTCACCGGTTTCATGGTCTTTTTCTTCTTCCAGTGCATAACCATCAATATTTTTGGAAATGTACTTGGCAATATAACCGGTCGCACTGCCTTTATTGGGATCGATCGCCCGATAGTTAAAACGCACCTTTTTGGCTTCATCGTCCTGCAACTCACCCTGCTCTTCCTGACAAGCGTAATGCTCAAGGAGCCTTCTGACTTGCTGCAAATGCTCCGGCAACATAAACAGCACCATATGCCAATGAGGAGTGCCATCATGATGTGGTTCCACCACACGGAAACCAAATAGATTAATACCTGCCCGTGCCAACGCAGCCCGAGCTTTTGCCCAGACACCGCATAAATAACGTTGAGTATCGCGTGGCGTTGCGCCATTCCAGGATTTGACAAACCCGCCCTTGTGCTGGACAGCATGATATTTCGCAGGAGCTGTGATGGTATAAAATTCCCCAACACAGTGCATCTTGTTGGCAATATCTTCGAAACCGCGCATTCTGACCATCAATTCACAACGTCGGATCGCAGGATTCGCGTTGCTATGAACAACTGTCTCTGCCAGTGAGATTCGTTCCCCTTTTTCATTTTCCAAATCAAAATGCTTGAAAAATTCACGATTGCGCCGTTTTTGTTCCAGCCATTCCCGCAATGCCTGGTGTGAAACATAAGGAGAAGCGACTTGCTGTACCTGCCCAACGGCAATGGCCATATGTTCAGCTTGGATATCACGCAAACGCTTTAAACGAAAATACCACCAACGGGCAGACATCATGCGCAACATGCCAGAACAGAGTTGATCAACAGATGGCATTTTGCGGCCATGATTGAAACGCTGCCAATACGGAGGATGAGTACCACATTGCAAAGTCAGCTTTGCCAGTAATTGGTACAATTTAGCAACGCGGGAAAATGACTCATCTTTGCAGCCAACAGAAATTGGTTCGTGTTTTTGGGAAACACGCAAAGAATAGTGCTCATAATTACCAGAAATAAAAACGGAAATGTCGTGAGCAAGTTTCAAGAGACGTTTGCGATCATATGTCGCCATATTTTCCAATTGTTCAATGAAAGGAAAAGGCGTTATACCAGAAATATAATGACTAAACTGATACCTTTCTTTTACCCGTTGCAATCTCGGCAGGATATTTTGTCCAACCGTTTTTCTCAGAAAAGAATTTGCATCACGTCGGCCTGAGTGATTAAAGATATCAATATAACGGCGGCTAAAGTATTTAGCCAAAAAATCTGGCATTTGTCCTATATATTGGTGACGCCATTGATGATCTTCCGCGTTAACTTCCCATAACAGGCGCTCCGCCATTGAAACTCCCAGCGGTATGTTT
Organism: Xenorhabdus taiwanensis; assembly: GCF_036512875.1. Lineage (GTDB taxonomy): Bacteria > Pseudomonadota > Gammaproteobacteria > Enterobacterales > Enterobacteriaceae > Xenorhabdus > Xenorhabdus taiwanensis. Next base: position 3,049,241 of record NZ_AP028978.1, read on the forward strand.
TGTTCATAAGTGATAACGTTACTATTCATCAATTTCACCATATTCAGGACGAGTAAGAGCCTGGCGTATCCATGCCATTTGTTCAAAAAAGAAATAATGTGTTTAAAAAGCTACAATTAATTGGGCAATGTCAGGTACTTGGGAAATTGACTGACAACGACCTTAATATGGTTCATCGCCTTGATCAGCGCCCGCTTTTCCTCTTGGGTAAAATGGTTGAATTCACTATCATGGCGGGAGTGTGGGATATTCGCCAAATAGAGAATGGCAGATAACGCTCGTTTATTCTGTTCGTAGTAATCATCTCTTTTATCACGCATATCAGCTAAAAACCGATTTAACTCCTTTTCATTGTCGCCCCAATATATTGCCCTAATCCTCGACAGGTGATTCAATCCTCCCAGCCGCTGGCCGAGGTTAATCTGGGTAAACTTTTCTTGCTCAGTATTCGCCATATTTTCCCTCAACATTTTCCTAGAAAACGATCCTCAAGATTCCCCGCTATTTTCAACACTTCTCTTCATTTCAAACTTTCTACCTATCCTCAATGGCATTTCCGAAATACACCGATATCAGGCATAAAGATTGAAATTTGGGCGTTCATGATGCAATATCTCTCAATGGTTTTCATCTTAACCAATCCGGACCCACCAAAGGTCTCACATCGAGAACTTAGGCGGGATACTAATAGCTCTTATCTGTACTGTCAATGAAAAATACCAATATTGAGATCAAAATGGGGGCCGATAGTGGGGGAAGACCTGCTATTGAACGTCTTGTCCGCGCATATGGATTTAAATCACGTCAGGCCCTAAGTGACCATTTGGGCGTTTCCAAAAGCACGATGGCAAACCGCTACCTTCGTGATAGTTTCCCTGCGGATTGGATCATCCAGTGCAATCTCGAAACTGGCACTTCACTGCTGTGGTTGAGCACGGGTCAGGGAGAAATGTTCCCAAATGGAGAAAGTGGCAAAAAAGCGGAACGGTTGGAAGATATCATTGCTCCATCCATCTCTCGTGTAAAATTATCGGGCGGTAAACTCAATGAAGTTAGCCCTGTGATTCTGGACAGCGAGTTGATTTCCAAGGAACTCAAAAATCCACTGATTGTTGATGATGGTGCCTCATGGTATCTGCTGGATACGCAGGAAGATAATATTCAAGACGGTTTATGGCTGGTGGATATTGAAGGTATGCACAGTATCAAAAAGATTGCCAAAATCCCAATCAGCAAGATTCGGGTCAGCGATAGTGACGTCACTTTTGATTGTGCAATCAGCGATATCAAATTCATTGGCCGCGTCGCTCTGGTCATATCCAGACAATAATAATCTGGCATAAAACGGTTTCCATCAAGGTTATGTCTGTCTATTAGGATAACCTTGATGGTGTTCAACCATTTTCATACAAAATCTGAATGCCGAAGCCGGTACAGAACATGCTCCCTTAATGGATGGTTTTCTTCCAATCCAGGGTGAAGAAATGTTTTTTCATCCCTGACCATGCCCACTTTTTTCATGACACTTTCCGAGCGGTAATTAGAAACTGTGGTAAAAGCAACAATTTCCTCCAACCCGATTTCCGTAAACGCAAAGTCAAAAATTCTGCGGGCGGCTTCACCAGTATAACCTTGCCCCCAAAATGACTTGTCCAGACGCCAGCCTATCTCAACAAAAGGCGAGAATGGAAATTTGATGTTCGGGACATTCAGTCCTACAGAGCCAATAAATTCACCACTTTGTTTTAATTCAACCGCCCATAATCCCCATCCACCCTGCGTTTCAAACTTGCGGATACAATTATCAATAAAAGTATCGCTCTGCGTTTTAGTCAGTATGTCAGGAAAAAATTCCATTACCTCAGGGTTGCTACTTAAGCGAAAGAAAGGTTCTCTGTCCTCGGCTTTCCAGGCACGAAGCCACAACCGTTCTGTTTCCAATTCGACAACCACAGCGCCTCCTTGATTATCAAGTGTTGCTTTTCGCTTTTGGTTTTTCGCCCTGATTTTCCCTAATGGAAATAACTCGTTCCATTTCTGGTTTTTTCTTATTATCAACCTGTTCGGATTGACCAAAAAACAACCCACCACGTCGAATTGACATACTGCCACAACGGCTAATGCCCCGTAATTCACCATGTTCAAGGATATCTAATGTTTCCGCACAGCACGTGCCTTCAACATGGCCATCGATGATAATTTCAGGTGCATTCAGCTCACCCTCAACTTTACCGGCATGCATAATCCGAATGGCACCACCTTTTACGCGAATATTGCCAACAACTTTACCCCAGATCTGGATATCCCCTTCCATTTCGACATCCCCCTTGAAGACAGAGTTTTTTGCAATAATGGTATTGGGGCGGATCTCGGCTTCTGGTAATTTTTTCTCTTCAGGCTTGATGCCCATAGCAGGTGTCACAGAACTGGCAATCGCTGCTTCGGTTGTTTTTTTTCCAAACATAGCGTTTATTCTCAATTTCATTTTCATAAAGTAAAACACTAAGGCTAAAAAAGATAAAATTGCTGTCATGGTGCAACTAAAATGAGCACCATACAGATATAGTCCCAATGCAATTCCCCAAAGGAGCCATACACTGCATAAAAAAGCGTTATCTGAAAAACGATACATTGTCATATTGTTCTCGTTTTTGTGGTTTTTTTTTATATTTCATCAGCAAAATATATCTATACATATGCCTTAGCAGGTAACAGAAATAGGCTGTGGAAGCACATCCTACCATTGTACAAGTATAAAAAACAATCTACGAAGCTATAACAGAGGGATTTATAGCGTTATTACACGGATAAAGCTTCTATTTGAGTTTAATCCTCTGATTTGTTGTTGAATTTTTTCACATTTATGAAATAAGAAAATCCAGAAATATAGATTTCACGTCTTATTTTATATATATACATCACATAAATTCACAATTTAATGACAACAAATACAATAAACACAAAAGACCAACAAAAATGCATCATAGTTAGAGCCATGAAAACACGCTATGCCCAATAATGATTTAGTTTATGGCTATTTCATCTATAAATCTGCAATCAGAATTAAATGGGTTAATCTGCCATTATTTAAATGATATAGGTCACCAATAATTGATGTTTTTTGATGTTAATGTTTCTATTTCAATATTCATTTACATAATGATTCATCTTGTGTTTTTAAAATCATCAACATTACCTATTATATTATTACTGCGCAAACATTTGGATTAATAAAAAATACTTATAAATTAAATAATTGAAAAAACCCACAAAAAAACAAACATCACTTTAATATTAATGACACCTTAAAAATAACCATGCGGATATTGATAAAAATAAGGAAAAAATCACACTTAAACCTAACACAAATATTCATTTAGTTATATAATATCAACGGTTACTTAATAATAAAAAACACTTCATGCACTCATCAAAAAATGATTACTCACGATACGGAAAATTAGGAGTATTAGATGAAAAGGACGACAGGCGTAAATCAAAAGAATATTTGTACGATCCAATTAACCATGCCGGATTTCAATATCCTGGAACATAAACAAAGAGGGCTATATATTTTACTTGATGGCGAAATGGTGTGGAAAGATTGCATAAACACTTATCACATTAAATCGAATGAAATCCTTTTTACCCATCCCGGAAGTTATGCAGCGAAAACCAATACAGAAAGTTGTCAGCTATTATGGTTACCCTTACACATGGAGTTCTTACGTAGTTTCTTACAACGTTTCGGATCATTATTAAGTCAGTTAGAGCGACAAGAGTTTCCTGCTTATAGGTTGATTCCTTTTAACCAGTTTCCCTTGTTAACGGAAAGCATTCGTGGGCTGGCGAACTTAATGGCACATGATTCTCCTCCAGCTTTGGTTCAACTAAGAGTTGAAGAGTTACTGTTGCTGCTTTCCTTGGGTAAGCAGGGAACATTGCTAATGTCTATTCTACGGAAATTAAGCAATCGCCCGGTAGAACGCCTGCAAACATTTATGGAAGCTCACTATCTCAAAGAATGGAAATTGAATGACTTCGCACGTGAATTCGGTATGGGGTTAACTTCTTTTAAGGAGCTTTTTAACAGTGTCTATGGCACTTCACCCAAGGCCTGGATTAGTGAACAACGCATTCTTTATGCTCATCAATTATTACTAAATAGCGAAATGAGTATCGCCGATATTTCACTGGAATCGGGTTTTTCCAGTCAGTCCTATTTCACTCAAAGCTATCGCCGACGCTTTGGCTGTACACCTAATCGCTCAAGATACGGCAAAGATGAATGATTCATTTAATAACTAATAGTTAGTGTTATATTTCATAAATCAAGGCTTTCCAGTTTTATATAAACTTGTTTAGATCAAACTGAAAAGCCGCAACCACAATTAGCCAAAGAAAGCACCCAAATCATGAATGATCGTTTTTATCGATCAATCTCCTCTTATTGATCTGTGCAATCCATTGGACGGCAGTATCTCATCTCACATATAGTCATGGTGACTCATCACTGTTTAGAGCTAATCCGACTAAGCTCTAAGTCACCACCAGGGATTTTTATATTTGCCGTATTTTTGGCCTGCTTCCGCGCAGGCTTTTTTTATTCTTTTTGCTTGCTATCTGCACTATAAAAAACTGTACCTAATTTAATTCTTTCACGGCCGGTAGCCAGACGATGGCGATTAGTATCCCGCAGCGAGTAAATACAACCACAATATTCCTGCTGATAGAACTCTTCTCGTTTACTGATTTCTATCATACGGGCAGATCCGCCCCCTTTGCGCCAGTTATATTCCCAATACATTAAGTCAGGGTAACGGGAAGCGGCACGAACTCCACATTCATTGATTTGCTGCATGTTTTTCCAACGCGAAATACCGAGCGAGCTGGTAATCACCGGGAAACCATGTTCGTAGGCATAAAGCGCTGTTCGTTCGAAACGCATATCAAAACACATTGTGCAACGAATACCGCGTTCAGGCTCATTTTCCATTCCTTTCGCGCGTTCAAACCAATTATCACGGTCGTAATCGGCGTCGATAAAAGGAATGCCCATCTCCTGCGCAAAACGGATATTTTCATCTTTACGCAGTTCGTATTCTTTCAGGGGATGAATATTGGGGTTATAGAAAAATATTGTGAAATCAATTCCTGCAGCCAACATCGCTTCCATCACTTCCCCAGAACATGGCGCACAACATGAGTGCAATAGCACTTTTTTGTGTCCGTTTGGCAATGGAAGAGATTTACGTTCATAACTCAGTGACATAATATTTCTTACCTGATTCAGACAATAAAAAATCAGGAAGAGAACAAAGACCCCCTCCCTGTGTTTACTGGATAAACATTTTACCTTTTTCTACTGTCTTACGACAATCTTTGTAAAACAATCAGGCTTCCTGTACTTCTGGCAAAACCTGCCCACCATCAACGACAATTGTTTGCCCAGTAATATATTTTGCTTCATCGGAAGCCAGGAAACAGGCAGCATAGCCAATATCTTCAGGCGAACCCAAAGCCCGCATTGGCGTGATATCTTTCGCATAACTGAGGAATTCATCACCAAACGACTTTAAGCCTTCCGTCATAATCATGCCTGGCATAACCGCATTAATGGTAATACCTTGCCCCGCGTATTCCAACGCCGCACTGCGCATAAACCCTAGCTGCCCTGCCTTACTGGCACCATAGTGACTGTAACCCTGAATGCCCGTTATCTCACCCGTTATTGATGAAGTGATAACAACACGCCCGTAATGCTGCTTTTCCATAACATTCAGCGCAGCTTGCACCAGGAAAAATGTTCCTTTAAGGTTGACGGTGTGCACTAAATCCCAATCTTCCGCAGTCATATCTTTCAAATAATGCTGTGGAAAAATACCTGCATTGGAACAAAGAATATCGAGCCTACCGTACTTTTCAACAATCTGAGCAATCACGTTTTTACATGCTGCCTGATCAGTCACATCAAGAGGTATAAAATCAACCTCCAGCTCTTTGGCAATGGTTTCTCCTCTCAGCTCATCAGTGCCGGCAATAATAGTAACAGCACCAGCTTGCTTCAATACCCTGGCAATTCCCATGCCAATACCTTTGGTTCCACCTGAAATAAAAGCAATTTTTCCCGCTAAATTAAACATAGCTTTTCCTTTTGTATTAGTGGTGAGCGTTTTTTTATTACCTTAAATATAATTCTTTAATTTATTTTTAAACCGTGACTTTATCAAATTTAATAAATGAAAACAGCATATTAAAAAACATAAAATAAGGTCGCATTATTTACATGAAAAATTGAAATAAAGCTTTCTTCTTAAATTTTTCCGACATTGCTTATTTTTCTGCCAGAGATTACTTTTAAAGTACATAACATTTTGTTAACGAAATAACATGGAGTGAAAAGTATGATTCTCGATAATTCATTCTTACGTGAATATACCGGTACAACATTATCACCGATTTTATTTCTTAAAAGAGCTGTATTAAGCAATGGTAATGATATAGCTATCATTGATGGAAAACAGCGTTGGACCTGGCACCAATATGCTAATCGCTGTGAAAGAATTGCTATCTCTCTCCAACAAATGGGGGTGGATAAAGAAAGTGTAGTCTCGGCTATTTTACCCAATATTCATGAATTGCTTGAATTACATTTTGCTGTTCCTTTGTCCGGCGGTATCCTCAATGCTTTGAGTACCCGAACAGATGCAGCCACATTAAATTTTGTTTTTGAAAAACTACATCCTAAAATATTATTCATCGACAAAAGTTATCTTTCACTATTAAATAATATCTCTTTCAACAATCCAATTAAGATAATTATTGTTGATGAAAACAACTCAGCTATTCCTATATCTCCTGCCGGACATGAATTTATATCTTACGAATCACTGGTAACCGAACACTCATCAAAAACACTCTCATTTAGCCAAATTGACGAACAAGCCGCAATCAGTATCAATTCCACTTCGGGCACCAGCGGGCAACCGAAACTGGTTGTTTATTCTCACCGTGGGGCATTTTTAAATGCTATTTCTAATATTCTGGATTGGGATATGCCCAGGACTCCCACCTTTTTATGGACTCTTCCCATGTTTCACTGCAATGGCTGGTGTTTCCCGTGGACAGTTGCGGCACGGGCTGGCACCCATATCTGCATAAGAAAATTTGATGCAGAAGAAACGATGCAACTTATCCAGGAACATCACGTAACCCACTATTGCGGTGCCCCGATTATTCACTACTCTTTAGGCAAGATAATGCAAAAGCATGGAAAGCATTTTGGTGGTCGCGTTTACGGCTTGATTGCTGGCGCCCCACCGACAGAAATGATGTTTTCATTGCTGGACGAGGTCGGTATCAATGCAACGCATGTTTATGGATTAACCGAAACTTATGGTCCTGTCGTTGTTTGTGAAAATAAGCATGAATGGCAAGCACTACCAGAATCAGAAAAAGTCTTAAAACGGATGCGTCAGGGAATTGTTTCTAATTTACAAGGGCAGGTGAGCGTTATTGATAAAAATAACTCAGTAGTTCCTTTTGATGGCAAAACCATCGGCGAGATCGCTATTCGCGGTAATATCGTAGCAGCTTATGATCCTGTACGTCATGTTACACCGGAGATCACCAATCAATGGTTTTATACTGGTGATTTAGCTGTCGTCGATCCTGATGGCTATATCAAAATCATCGATAGAAAAAAAGATATCATTATTTCTGGTGGTGAGAATATTTCCAGTCTTGAGCTAGAAAATGCCCTGTCCAGTTACCCGGGTGTTTTGGCTGCTGCTGTTGTGGCAAAACCCGATCCCTATTGGGGAGAAGTTCCCCATGCTTTTATTGAATCCGCCGAAAATGCATCAATCACAGAGCAAGAGTTAGACGATTATATTTGTACTGTAATAGCACGGTATAAACGCCCCAAAGGATATACTTTTTTAACTTTACCACGAAATGCCAATGGCAAAGTTGTGAAAGAACAATTGAGAAAACGTGTTAAAGACTGATATAACTCGCATAAAGACAATAACGATAAATTAATCCTTTGGGCTTAATTTATATGTTTAAAGACGGCGCTATTACGTGCGGCCTTTCTAATGCAGGTAAGTTGATCCCACTACTTGCTAATTTCCCCATATGGCAATACATCGAGCAGGCTGCATCAATCAGGGACATAGCAATGGCCGCACCGCTGCCCTCACCAAGACGCAAATCTAAATGCAGGTAGGGTTGCAAATTCAAATATTGTAACGCCAGTGCAGCACCTTTTTCTGCCGACATGTGGGAAGGGATACAATAATCCCGTGCTATGGAGGATATTTGACATGCGGCTAATGCTGACGCATAAGATAAGAAACCATCAAGTACCACAGGTACACCAGAAGCCGCCGCTCCCAAGATCACACCAGCCATGCCGACAAGTTCAAATCCTCCCACTTTTGCCAATACATCAATGGCATTTTTGTTATCTGGCTGATTGATGGCAATAGCCTGCCGCACAATGGTTTGTTTATGCGCCAGCCGCTCAGAAGGTAAATTAGCGCCTAACCCAACCACATCACAGGGATCACTTCCTGTCAGGACACTGATAACTGCGGCTGCCGCAGTCGTATTGGCAACGCCTAACTCTCCAATACCAAATACCGTTATTCCTGCCGCAATGCGCTTTTGCACCAGTTGTGCGCTTGTCAGCAACAGCATTTCAGCGTGTTCATAATCCATCGCCGCCCCTTTGGCAATATTGCCGCAACCCCGTGCTATTTTAAGGGACAATATTTTTTCGATAGGATCACAATCTATGCCAATATCCACAGGCAAGACATGTGTTCCACTGTTTTTTGCCAGCACACAAACACCTGTTAACCCTTTCAGCATATTGCGTGCCTGTATGGCCGTAACGTTTTTAGGTGAAATAGCTACGCCTTCGTCATATACACCATGATCAGCACACATGACGATAATCTCTTTTTGCAGGTTTTGCAGACCAGCAATACCAGGCATACCCGATAGTTGGATCGCCAATGCTTCAAGACGCCCCAAACTTTCCAATGGCTTGACTAAGCTGTCAACGTGCTGTGCCGCTTTTTCCATGTTTTCCCGATCCAGAGGTTGGATCGCATCAATCAATGATTGTAGTGTCATGTTTATCCATCCAACTGACATTCTGTCTGAGCGTTGAACATGCGCAACGTGGTAAATCCCACATGGGTACCGACAATACTGTAAGCCCCTTGCTTCTCCTGATTGACTTTGTTTACTGCCAAATCATTGCCATCAAAAAAACAGTTTCTCCTACCTCAATGGATGCCCCCAGCGTATCGCCAGTTTGTCCACCAAGACGATAACTGAAATAGAGGGCAAGCCCGTAAACCACAAGCAACGACACCATCATTGCCGACAAGGTTTGCCAATTCCCCAATACCATCACCAATACAACACCAGACAACAAAGTCAGCATCGTTGCAGAAACGCTAATTTGGCCAATATAACTGCTTCCCATTCCCTCACCTTCACGGGCGTCACGTTGCGCATACATTAAAAGCACCACGGCTGTACGTCCGACAATCGATGTACAGGTCAACAGGGCAAGCAAATAGAGGGGGGGATGATAAGATAATTCAACGACAGCTAATGTTTTAAGCAAGATACAGAAAATTAACCCGACACCGCCATA